>NZ_JBHVRX010000019.1:0-153261 GCF_042885515.1 Streptomyces sp. NPDC058052
CTCACCGAGGTCCTGCGCCAGGCCGCCGACCACGACGGCACCGCCCTCGTCGAGATCTACCAGAACTGCAACATCTTCAACGACGGCGCCTTCGAGGTCCTCAAGGACAAGGACCAGGCCAAGGAAGCCGTCATCCGCCTCGAACACGGACAGCCGATCCGCTTCGGCACCGACCTCGCCAGGGGCGTCGTCCGCGACCCCGCCACCGGCGACCTGGAGGTCGTCGAGGTCACCCCGGACAACGAACACCGGATCCTCGTCCACGACGCGCACGCCGCCTCACCCACGACCGCCTTCGCCCTCTCCCGCCTCGCCGACCCCGACACCCTCCACCAGACCCCCATCGGCGTCTTCCGCTCCGTCGAACGCCCGGTCTACGACACCCTCATGACCGAGCAGCTCGACCACGCGACAGAACGCCAGGGCGAAGGCGACCTCGCCCGGCTCCTCGCCGGCAACGACACCTGGACGGTGGTCGGCTGACGGCCGGTCACGGACCATCGGGGGCGCGGCCGGCACCGGTCGCGCCCCTCACCGTGTCGGGGACGCCCTGGCCTCCGGGTCAGGGCGCCTTCTGCCGCTCGCGTCTCTTCCGTTCGGCGATCTCGTCGTCGCCGACCTTCTCGTAGTGGCCGAGGTAGCGGACCTTCCCGCCCGCCTCGACGCGGTGGATGTACACCTGGTGCAGGAAGCGGAAGCTGTTCGAGGTGTCGAAGCCGTACTTCTTCGTCACGCCCTCGTACGTGAGCTCCCGCAGGCGCCGGGTGAGCGCGCCCCGCTCCATGGCGAGCCCGTTCGCCGCCACGCCCCGCATGGTCTCGGCGAGCGCGAGGGTGACGTCGTACGCCTCCGCCGCGTACCGCTCGACGGGGTCCCCGGCACCCCGCCCCCAGCGCTTCCGGAAGGCGGCGGTGAACTCCTTCGCGGCCGGGGTCTCCAGGGCGCCGGGGTCGACGTACGAGGTCCCGATGTACCAGCCCTCGGCGGCGCTTCCCGCGCCGCTCAGGAACTCCGGTTCGAGGACGCTCTCGATGGCGCCGCACACGCCGGTGAAGCCGGCCGCCGCCAGCGCGCGGGCGCACCGGGCGGCCCGGGCGGGCGACAGGCCGGCGTAGAGGACGCCCTCGGCGTCCGCCGCCTTCGCGGCACGTGCCGACGGGCCGAAGTCGTCGGACTCGGCGTCGACCTGGTGGCGGCTGACGGTGGCGTCGGCGACGGCGAGGTTGCTCTCCAGCGAGGTGCCCATGGCCCAGGCGATCTGTCCGGCGGCCCCGTCCTCGACGACCGCGACCCTGCGCAGCTTGCGCGCGATGGCGACGGTCGAGAAGCCGAGCTGGAGGAGTTCGGCCTGGGTGCGCATCTCGAAGTAGGCGGGCTCGCCCATGAGGTCGGGCATCACGGTGTAGTCGACGCCGGTGGCGACGCTGGCGTACACGAGGGAGTTCTTCTGGTAGGTCGCGGCCGCGGCGGCGACGACCTGCGGCGAGGTCGCCCCGATGACGGCGAGGACGGCGGGGTCCTTGCCGATGGCGGTGGCGGTACGGGCCGCGTGGGCGGGGTCGCCGGCGTCGTCGTGGACCGTGACGGCGAGGCCGAAGGCGCGGTCGGGGCGGGCGTTGTGCCGGTCGACGGCGAGCCGGATCCCCCGCTCCTGGGCGCGGCCGTCGGCCTTGCGGGGGCCGCTGAGGTCGGTCTGGACTCCGATCGTGTACGTGGGGAGGTTGCCGGCGGTGGCGCTCATGCTGCCGGTCACGCCGCCGTCCGCGCCGCTGGTGGCGCCGTTCCCGGTGCCGCCGCCGATCAGGCCGCCAAGCCGGGCCGCGAGGGCACCGGCGGTCACGACGAGGGCCGCCGAGCCGCCCACGAGCAGGGCCCGCCGGGACGGTCCGCGGGCGGGCTCCGCGGGCACCATCGCGGTGGGTTCGGGGACGGGCAGGTCGAGGACGCGGGCGGAGCGTTCGGCGATGAGGGCGGGCAGCCCCGTCGGCAGGAGTTCGCCGGCCGGTCCCTCGGTGCCGCCGAGCGCGTCCCGGACGGCCTCGGCGGTGGGCCGGGCGGCCGGGTCCTTGGCGAGGCAGGCCGCCACCAGGGGCCTCAGGGAGGCGGGTACGGCGCCGAGTTCGGGTTCCTCGTGGACGGTGCGGTAGACGACCGCCGCCACCGTGCCGGTGCCGAAGGGACGTTCGCCGGTGAGGACGTACGCGAGGACGCAGCCGAGGGCGAACACGTCGGCGGGCGGTCCGACTTCACCTGATCCGGCGGCCCGGGCCTGTTCGGGGGCGAGGTAGCCGGGGGTGCCGATCATGGCGTCGGTGGCGGTGAGCGCGGTCGCCCCGGCCGTGCGGGCGATGCCGAAGTCGATGAGCCGGGGCCCGTCGAGGGCGAGGAGGACGTTGGCGGGCTTCACGTCCCGGTGGACGAGGCCGGCCGCGTGGAGTCCGGCGAGGGCGTCGGCGAGCCGGGCGCCGAAGGCGCGGACGGCCGGCCGGGGCAGGGGCCCGTGGAGGGCGACGGCCTCGGCGAGCGAGGGCCCGGGGACGTACTCGGTGGCGAGCCAGGGCTCGCGGGCCTCCGGGTCGGCGCCGAGGACGCGGACCACCCAGCGGCCGGTGATCCGCTCGGCGGTGCGGGCCTCGCGGCGGAAGCGTTCGCGGAAGGCGGGGTCGGCGGCGTGCTCGGCGCGGATCAGCTTGACCGCGGCGAGCGCGCCGCCGGGGGTGCGGGCGAGGTAGACGACGCCCATGCCGCCGGAGCCGAGCCGCCCGAGGAGGCGGTGACCGGCGATGGCGGAGGGGTCGGAACGGTGGAGCGGGCGCAAGGGTCAGGACCCCTGGGGCTTGGGCGGAGTGCCGGGGGCCCAGCCCACGGGCTCGTACCGCCCGTCCGCGACGGTGTACAGGTAGGTGCCGACGCCGGTCAGGTTGCCGTCCTCGACGAAGCCGTAGTCGCCCATGACGCCCTTGAAGGTCGCCTTCCTGAGGATTCCCGGGAGGGCGGTGCGGTCGGGGCGCCGGCCTCCCTTGAACGCCTTCTCGACCTGGCCGGCGAGCATCGTGACGGCGTCGTACGCCTCTCCCGCGTAGGGGGCCGGGTCGGTGCCGAACCGCGCGCGGTGGGCGGCGGTGAAGGCGGCGGCCTGCTTCCGGCTGCCGGGCGGGACGACGGGCGCGCCGACGACCCAGCCCTCGGCCGCGGCGCCCGCGCCCTGGAGGAACTCGTCGCCGAAGACGTGCTGTCCGGTGATCCGCATGCCGGTGAAACCGAGCTTGTCGAGGGTCTTGGCGGCGCGGACGGCGCTGGGGGCGAGACCGGCGTGGAGATACGCGTCGATGCCCGCGTCCACCATCTCGCCGAGGACCCGTTCCAGGCGTTTGGCGCCCGCGGGGACGACCCGGGGGTGCGGGAGGACGCCGCTCCCCTTGAAGCCGATGGTGGCGCCGACGGTGTACTGCCAGGAGTAGTTGTCGTCGGTGCGGTCCTGGAGGAGTCCGGGCCGGGTGACGGGCCGGGGGCTCTTCGTCAGGACGTGGTAGGCGAGGTAGAGCGCCGCGTAGTTGTGCCGGGTGCAGAGCCGCAGGACGGTCAGGCCCTGGCCGAGACCGGGGTTGGTGAGGAGGTTGTAGCCGGCGGAGACCGTGAGGACGGGAAGGCGTGCCTCGTCGTAGGCGGGGAGGGCCGCGTAGCCGGTGTAGTCGTGGCTGGGTCCGATGATGCCGAGGACGTCGGGGTCGGAGGTGAGGACGCGGGCGGCGGCAGCCCCGCGCGACTGCTCCCCCCGGTCGTCGGAGACCTTCACGTCGAGCGTGAACGGCTTGTCCTTGCGGGAGTTGAAGGCGTCGACGGCGATCCGGACACCCTGCTCCTGGGCCTGGCCGATCTTCTTTCCGGGGCCGCTGAGGTCGGCCTGGACGCCGATGGTCCACTTGCGGGTCCTCGGCGCCGGAGCGGGCTTGCCGTCGGTCCTCCCTCCGTCGCCGCCGCGGAGGGCCAGCCAGGTGCCGCCGCCGGCGGCGGCGAGGACGGCGCCGCCGCCGGCGAGCAGGAGGAACCGCCGGCGGCCGGACGTCGCGGGCGCGGCGGGGGCGGGCGTGTTCGTCGGGTCGATGTCGGGGAGCGCGAGCATCCGGGCGGAGCGCTCGGCGATGGTGCGGACGACGGGGTCGGGCAGCCAGTCGGCGGCGGTGCCGGGGGTGTCCACGACGAGCCGTCCGGCGAGCTGTTCGGCGGTGGGCCGGGCGGCCGGGTCCTTGGCGAGGCAGTCCCGCAGGAGGGGCAGCAGCCCGGCCGGTACGCCGGCGAGGTCGGGCTCGTCGTGCACGGTCCGGTACATGAGGGCGTCGACGGCGCCGGTGCCGAAGGGCGGGCGTCCGGTGGCGGCGTAGGCGAGGAGGCAGCCGAAGGCGAAGACGTCGGAGGCGGGGCCGATGTCGCCGGTACGGGCCTCCGCCTGTTCCGGCGCGAGGAAGCCGGGGGTGCCGACGACCATGTCGGTGCCGGTGAGCGCGGTCTCCCCGTCGGGGTCGGCGGCGCGGGCGATGCCGAAGTCGATGAGCCGGGGCCCGTCGACGGCGAGGAGGACGTTGGCGGGCTTCACGTCGCGGTGGACGAGGCCGGCGGCGTGGACGGCGGCGAGCCCGCGGGCGACGGCGCCGCCGAGGATGCGGAGGCTGCGGCCGGGCAGGGGTCCGTGGGCGGCGATCGCCTCGCCGAGGGAGGGGCCGGGCACGAAGGCGGTGGCGAGCCACGGTTCGGGGGCGTCGGGGTCGGCGCCGAGGACCGGGACGGCCCACGGGGACACGACCCGCCGGGCGGCCTCGACCTCGCGCCGGAACCGGGCGCGGAAGTCGGCCCGTTCGGCCCGGTCGGAGAGCGTGACCTTCACGGCGGCCAGCTCGCCCGTCTCCGTACGGCCCAGGTAGACGACGCCCATGCCGCCGGCCCCGAGCCGCCCGAGGAGGCGGTACCCGGCGAGGGAGGAGGGGTCCGCGGGCAGCAGCGGGGCGAGGTCGCCCGCGGCGGGCGCGGGACGGGTGGGGACGGGCGCGGGCCCCGCGGTGGAAGCGGACTCCGGCTCCGGCGAGGACCCGGCATCGGCTTCGGCATCGGCTTCGGGTACGGCTTCGGGTACGGCGGCGTCGGCCTCGGCACCGGGTGGGGCGGCGGGCGCCGGGGGGACGATCCGGGGGTCGGGGATCCGTCGCTCGCCGCCGGGCGGCCGGACCCGGGGACGCCCGTCGACGGGCGGTACGTCCCCGGAGCGGTCGGCGGCCGGAGGCCGGTGCTGGGGGGCGTCCGGGGACGGCTCGCGGTCGTCCGGGCTCACGGGGCTCACTGCTTGACCTCCAGCTCGGCCTGGGTGCGGTTGAGCATGGTGACGAGCGCCCGGATCATCGCCGTACTGACCTCGTCCTCGGTGTGGCCGGCCGATCCCTTGGCCGAGACGGCGAGCGTCACCGGCCCCACCCGCGACTGGGACCATCCGTAGAAGTGCTCGCCCTTCACGCCGTCCTTGACGTACTTCCCGCGCTCGCTGAGCGAGTCCGCGGCGGTGAAGTTGCCGTTGACGCCGAAGGGGTTGCCGATGGAGAAGAGCCCCGTGACCTTCTCCCCGGCACGCAGGATCTGGTCGGGGCAGCGGAGGGCCTCCTCCAGGGTCTGCGCCATCTCCCAGTCCGCCTCGTCGACCGTGGTGTGGACGGTGACGGTGGCGGCGACCTGGAGCAGGCCCTTGGTCCCCTTGGCGGGGACCTGGCTGTAGCCGGTGACGCTGTGCAGGACGGTGGACGGCACGGTCCCGGCCTCCCACCGGCAGGTGGTGGGCAGCACGGGCCAGTAGTCCTCGGAGCTCAGGTACGGGTTCCGCTCGGTGAAGCCGGGTCCCCAGGTGTCGGGCTCGGCGAGGACGGCGAGGGAGAGCCGCTTGGCGTCGGCCCTGTTCTTCGGGGCGCGGGAAGGGTCGAAGGTGAAGCTCAGGGCCGTGGGCGTGGCCACGGGGTCGGGCGTCGCCGGCGTGGACGGGGACCCGCTCGCGGACGGCGACCCGGAGGTGGACGGCGACCCGGACGCGGACGGCGAGGCCGGGGCGGACGTCGAGGGCTTCGGGCCGCCGCTCCCGCCCCCTCCCCCCGAGCACCCCGTCAGCAGGACGACGCCCGCCACCACGGCACAGCAGGAACGCGACAGCCGTACGCAGGACACGATTCCCCCACCCCCCGCTCACACGATTCCCCCAGGGGTCACGATCGTATGCGCGGAAGGGCCAACTCCGGTCCACTACAAGGTCATTGGTCCCGGGCCTCGTCGTAGCGGGTGCGGGCGGCCTCGACGGCGGGGACGCGGGACTCGGTCCAGAGGGCGAGTTCCCTGACGCGGAGGGCGGCCTCGTCGCCGAGCGGGGTGAGGGTGTAGTCGACCCGGGGCGGGATGACGGGCTTGGCGTCGCGGTGGACGAAGCCGTCGCGTTCCAGGGTCTGGAGGGTCTGGGTGAGCATCTTCTCGCTGACGCCGCCGATCCGCCGGCGCAGTTCGCTGAAGCGGTACGAGCGCTCCAGGAGGGCGATCAGGACGAGGACGCCCCAGCGGCTGGTGACGTGCTCCAGGACGAGGCGCGACGGGCACAGGGTGCCGTCGACGTCGGCGAGCAGGGGGGCGGTGGGCGTCGCCGCGGGCGTTTCGGTACTTACCTCCATGACAGTACCTTACTTCAAAGTGGGTACTTTCGATTGGTTAGCGCACCTCGTACGGTGAGTGTGTCGCCGGAGCGCGCCCCGCGCCGCCCCACCCGCACCCCATCGCGAAGGAAGCACCATGAGCATCGTCGTCACCGGAGCCACCGGACAGCTCGGCCGTCTCGTCGTCGACGCCCTCCTCGCCGACCCGGCCGTCCCCGCCGGATCCGTCGCCGCCGTCGTGCGGAACGAGGAGAAGGCCGCCGGCCTCGCGGACCGCGGGGTCGAGCTGCGGATCGCCGACTACAGCCGCCCCGAGACGCTGGCCGGCGCCTTCCGGGCGGGCGACCGGGTGCTGCTGATCTCCGGCAGCGAGGTCGGGCAGCGGGTGCCCCAGCACGCCGCCGTGATCGACGCGGCCAGGGCGGCGGGCGTGGCCCAGCTCGCGTACACCGGCGTCCTGGGCGGTCCGGACGCCGACTTCGACCTGGCGGCGGAGCACAAGGAGACCGAGGCGCTGATCCTCGCCTCGGGGCTGCCGTACACCTTCCTCCGCAACGGCTGGTACAGCGAGAACTACACGGCGAACCTCGCCCCCGTCCTCGCCCACGGCGCCGTCGTCGCCAACGCGGGCGACGGCCGGGTCGCCTCCGCCACCCGCGCCGACTACGCGGCCGCCGCGGCGGCGGTGCTGTCCGGCCCGGCCGGGGAGCACCTGGGCAAGGCGTACGAGCTGAGCGGCGACGAGGCGTGGTCGCTGGCCGAGTACGCGGCGGAGGTCGCGGCCCGCAGCGGCCGGGAGATCGCGTACACGAACGTGCCGGCCGCGGCGCACCGGGAGATCCTGACCGGCGCCGGGGTGCCGGAGTTCTTCGCGGCGATCCTGGTCGACGTGGACGAGGCGATCGAGCGGGGCTCGCTGGCGGTGCGGACCGGCGACCTGGCGCGGCTGATCGGCCGCCCGACCACGCCGATCGGCACCACGATCGGCGAGGCGCTGGCCGCGGCGGAGTGACCACCCCCTCAAGGTCATGACCGTATAGCGGTACACACATGACAGCCTGCCCTGTGCGGCGCTACCTTCGTCGGAACAGCGCGGCGCAGGGCGGGAGGCTTTCATGGGCGGAAGAGGCACGGTCGGGACCGGCACGACGGGTGCGGTCGGGGGCGGGGAGACCGAGAGCCGGGCCGGACTGCTCTACGGCATCGCCGCGTACGCCATGTGGGGCCTGGTCCCGCTCTACTGGCCGCTCCTGAAGCCCGCGAGCGCCGGCGAGATCCTGGCCCACCGGATGGTGTGGTCGTTCGTCTTCGTCGGCCTCGCCCTGCTGGTGCTGCGCCGCTGGGGCTGGGTCCGGGAGCTGGCGGCCAGCCCGCGCAAGCTGGGGCTGCTGACGATCGCCGCGACCGTCATCACCGTGAACTGGGGCCTGTACATCTGGTCGGTCAACAACGGCCACGTCGTCGAGTCGTCCCTGGGGTACTTCATCAACCCCCTGGTGACGATCGCGCTCGGCGTCCTCGTCCTGAAGGAACGTCTCCGCCCGGCCCAGTGGGCGGCGGTCGGCATCGGCTTCGCGGCCGTGCTGGTCCTGGCGGTCGGCTACGGCCGCCCGCCGTGGATCTCCCTCACTCTGGCCTTCTCGTTCGCCGTCTACGGCCTGGTGAAGAAGCAGGTCAACCTCGGCGGCCTGGAGTCGCTGGCGGCCGAGACGGCCGTCCAGTTCCTGCCCGCCCTCGGCTACCTGGTCCTCCTCGGCTCGCGGTCCGACCTCGCCTTCGGCTCCGAGGGCGTCGGCCACATGGCGCTCCTCGCCTCGACCGGCATCGTCACGGCGATCCCGCTGATCTGCTTCGGCGCGGCGGCGATCCGGGTCCCGCTCTCGACCCTGGGCCTCCTCCAGTACCTGGCCCCCACCTTCCAGTTCGTCCTGGGCATCGTGTACTTCCACGAGGCCATGCCCCCCGAGCGCTGGGCCGGCTTCTCCCTGGTCTGGCTCGCCCTCACGATCCTCACCTGGGACGCCCTCCGCACCGCCCGCCGCAGCCGCGCCGCGGTGGCCCGGGCGGCCGAGGAGGCCGCCGGCCGCCTCACGGAGACGGCCGGCACCCCCCGCCCGGCGACGGACGACGTCCGCGCCTGAGCCGCGTCCCCCCGCCGGAAATCCACTGGCCGGAGCGCCGCTCCGGGATCCACGCTGTCCCCATGTCCCCGCTCCCGCCCCCGGCCGGCCACGAGCCGGAGCGCCGCGTCCGCGCGCTGCACACCCCCACCACGGTCACCGTCTACCAGGCGTATCCGCCGGGGATCGGCCTGCCCGCCGCGCGGGACGGCCGGTTCCCGGCGGCCTGGAAGCGGGACCGGATGACGTGGATCAAACCGTCGTTCCTGTGGATGATGTACCGCTCCGGCTGGGGCTCCAAAGAGGGCCAGGAGACCGTCCTCGCCGTGGAGATCACCCGCGAGGGCTTCGAGTGGGCGCTGCGGCACGCCTGCCTCTCCCACTACGAGCGCGGCTTCCACTCCGACCGGGCGGCCTGGCAGCGCGAGCTGCGCCGGGCGCCGGCGCGCGTGCAGTGGGACCCGGAGCGGGACCTGCGGCTCGCGCCGCTGCCGTACCGGTCGCTCCAGCTGGGGCTCGCGGGCGAGGCGGCGGGGCGGTACGCGGACGCGTGGACGGTCTCCGTGCGGGACGTGACCGGGCTCGCCCACGAGGTCCACGCCCTGGTGCGCGCGGGCGATCTGCCGGGCGCGGCCGGGCTGCTGCCGGAGGAGACCCCGTACCCGGAGACGGCGGGGCTGCTGGACCGCGTCCGGCGCTGATCGTCAGGCCGGGGTGCGCAGGCCCGTGAGGAGGCGGTCCAGGGAGCGGACCGTGGCGCCGGGGTCGCCGCCGCGGGCGATCCAGAGGGCGCCCTCGTTCATGGCGCCGGAGAGGAGCCGGGCCAGCGGTTCCACCGGCTGGTCCGCGATGACCCCCGCCTCGGCGAGGGCCGTCAGGGCCTCCGCCAGGTGCCGGGCGGAGGACTCCTCGTCGAGGGCCCGCCACTCGTCCCAGCCGAGCACGGTCGGGGCGTCGACGAGGAGGATCCGCCGCACCGCCGGGTCGGTCCCGGCGTCCAGGAAGGCGCGGCAGCCGGCCCGGAGCTGCTCCCAGAGGTCCTCGTGCCGTTCGGCCTCGGCCGCGACCCGCTCGCCGAGCTCCCGCTGGACCTCGGCGACGACGGCCCGGAAGAGTCCCGCCTTGCTGTCGAAGTGGTGGTAGGCGGCGCCCTTGGTGACCCCGGCGGCCCGCGCCACCTCGGCGAGCACCACGTGGTGGTAGCCGTCGGCGGCGAACCGCCGCCGTCCCTCGTCCAGCAGGGCCCGCCGTGTGGCCGCCCGCTGTTCCGCCCGGTTGACCGCCATCGCGCGCACCGCCCTTCCCGTTTCACATACCCGAGGTATGCTAACCCCATGATTCGCATACCCGGGGTATGTGAAACGGAGACACGGAGGACAGCGCCATGACGAACGCACCCGTGACGGACCCGACCACGAACGACACGGCGGCGGAAGCGGCGGCGGACGCGACCGCGCTCCGCGGCTTCTACCCGGTGCTCGCCACCGGCGACGTGGCCGCCGCCCGCGACTTCTACACCCGCCACCTCGGCTTCGAGACCACCTTCGAGGCGGACTGGTACGTGAGCCTGCGCCGCACCGACGCCCCTCAGTACGAGCTGGCCCTGCTCGACCACACCCACCCGACCCTCCCCGAGGGCCACCGGGCCGCACTCCGGGGCGGTCTGCTGCTGAACTTCGAGGTGGACGACGTCGACGCCGAGCACCGGCGGCTCGTCGCCGGGGCCGGCCTGACGGAGGTGCTGTCGCTGCGCACGGAGGAGTTCGGCCAGCGCCACTTCATCGTCGCCGCCCCCGACGGCGTGCTGATCGACGTCATCACCGTCGTCCCGCCGACCGGGGAGTTCGCCGCCCAGTACACCGGCGGCGCCTGACCGGCCGTTCCACTGGCGTCCGGGGCCCGGGTGCAGGAGGCTCGGGAGGATGGAGCCACTGCACTGGAAGCTCGTCGTCGACTGCGCCGACCCGCACGCCCAGGCCGCTTTCTGGGCGGCCGCCCTCCGGTACGCGGAGGAGGACCACAGCGGCCTCGTGGGGAAGCTGCTCGCCGCCGGGGCCGTACCGGCCGAGGCGACCGTCACCGTGCACGCCGGGAAGCCGGAGGAGCGGCTCGGGTGGCGCGATCTCGCCGGCGCCCGGCATCCGGAGGACCCGGTGTCGGAGGAGAACGGCGCGGGGCTCGGCCGCCGGATCCTCTTCCAGCGGGTGCCCGAGGCGAAGACCGTGAAGAACCGGCTGCACCTCGACGTCCACGCCCCGCCCGGCACCCGGGACGCCGAGGTGGAGCGCCTGGAGGGGCTGGGCGCGGCCGTCCTGCGGCGGGTGGCGGAGCAGGGCGGCGCGTGGGTGGTGATGACCGACCCCGAGGGGAACGAGTTCTGCGTGCAGTGAGGGCACGCGAGGACCCGTACGCCCCCGGGGCCGGCCGCCGGCTCACAGGGAGAACAGCGCCCCCTGGGCCACGTCCGCCACGCCCGGGTCCCGCAGCGGCCGCAGGGCGAGCCGCATCAGGGCGAGGGCGTTGTCGTCGCCGGCGATCCGGTTGGCGCTCAGTTCGCCGCAGGACACGCACGCGTGGACGAGGAGCCACTCCCCGTCGGTCCTGACGGAGACGCTGAGCGGCACCATCCGGCCCCGGCAGGCGGCGGCCCGGTCACCGGGGACCCGGCCGTCCACGTGCAGGCTGGTCAGACAGGTCGGGCAGTGGTTGCGGTGCGCCGTGCCCGGCGCGGTCAGCGGCACGACGAGCCGGCAGCCGGCGCACCGGAAGTCCCGCTCCCGGTGCCCGCTCCCCCGCTCGTGCAGCACGTCCTTGCGCCGCTGGGTGCGGCGGCGGTCGCCGGTTCGCGTACGGCGGGCCATGTCACAGGTCCCCGAACGCTTCGAGCGGGAAGGGCGGCTGGGCCAGCGGCCGTACCGCCATCCGCATCAGGATGAGCCGGTTGTCGTCCTCGGCGACGGGGCTGGAGGCCAGCTCGTCGCAGCGCACGCACCGGTGCACGATCATCCAGTCCCCGGTCCGCGGGACGGCGAGGGAGATCGGTGTCATCCGCGCCTCGCAGTCGCTCGCCCCGCCCTCGACGTGGTCGTGGACGTGACGGGAGTGCAGGCAGGACGGGCAGTGGTTGCGCCGCTGTCCGCCGGCGGCGTGGGCGTGGACGGTGAGTCCGCACCACACGCAGGTGAAGGTGTCGATGGTGATGGTCACCCGGAGGCTCCTTGCCGAGAAGGTGTCACTGGCAGCAGGAGTCGGCCGAGCGGGCCTCGCGCGGGGGGAGTGCCTAGGCGGCGGGGGCCGGGGGCTGAGGCGCGCTCGGCGCGGGCCGGGTCATACAACACCCTCTCTGCGGGCAGGGGCCCGGGACGTACGGCGGACGGATCGGAGTCACCCCGACGGTAGACACCGCTCCCCGCCCGCCGCCACCGCTTTTCGCGGCGGGCGCCGTCAGGGCCGGCGCACCTCGAAGTGGAAGCAGCCGTACTCGACCGCCCGCACGTGCACGAGGGCGACGGCCGGATCGGCGAACGCCTCGGTGAACGCCTCGTCGAGGCCGGGGAGTTCGACCAGCCGTCCGCCGACGATGCGGCCGTCCGCGCTGTAGCGGCGGACGGTCCGCAGGGCGCCCGCCCGCTCGAAGGGGTACGCCTCCGCGTCCTCGGGCCGCTCCGGCCCGCCGCACTCCTCCGCGTGCACGAAGACGGGCCCGACCTCGTCGTACGCCCCCGGTGCGGCCCCCTCGGCCGCGGCCCACCGGCGCAGCGGCGCGTACGAGACGAGCGCGATCCGCTCCCCGGCGCGGGCGGCGCGCAGACAGCAGCGCAGCGGCTCGCCGCCCTCCGTGGCGGTGTACGGGACGCAGGGGCGTCCGGCGTCGTCGGTGGTCCGGAGCGCGGCGAGGACGGCGGGCTCGACGGCCCGTGGCGTGAAGTGGCTCATGGGCTCAGCCTCCGCCGGAACCCCCCGCCCCGCTGGCGGAATTCGGACCCCGCGGTGGGGCCTCCGTCCGTACGGGTCCCGTCCCGGCTCCCCCCGGCGTCGGTACGCGCCGCGAGGCGTACCGACGCCGTGCGGCCCCCTGGGGATCAGCGCAGGGCGAGGGCGACGATCTGGGTGACCGCGTCCTTGTCGAAGTTGTCGTCGCTGACGAGGACCAGCGTCCGCTCGCCGGACGGCAGGACGGGACCCCAGGTCATGCCCTCGGTGTTGTCGACGGTGGACAGGCCGAGGGTGTGGAAGTCCGCGACGAGCCTCTTCCGCATGGGCACGACGGCCTGTCCGGCCAGGGAGTCCACGGCCTTCACGTCGGTGGCGCCGCGCGTGGTGGCGTCGTACAGGCGGATCTTGTAGCCGGAGCCGGCGACCCAGGTGCGTTCGAGCACGAGGTAGCGGTCGGGGTCGTCCGGGAAGGCGAGGAGGGACGGGACGCCGGTGTCGGGGCCCCAGGGGCTGTTCGGGTCGGACTCGGCGAAGATCTTCTCGATCGGGTACGCGAACTGGCCGAGCACCCCGCCGCCCCGGGTCTGCCGGGTGACCCGGACGAGCGCGCCGTGCGTGGTGTCCGGCACCGGCCCGTCCTGGACGAGCGGTCCTTCGATCGCGCTGGTCACGACGGTGCCGCGGGCGCCGAAGGTGAGGGCTTCGACGGCCTGGTTGCGGCGGGGGCCGCGGTCGGGCGTGATCGTGTAGTTCGCGGGCAGCCGCAGGGAGCCGCGGTGGCTGCCGTCGGGGGCGGAGATCTCGATGGACGGCTGGATCACCGGCGGGCCGGCGACGGCGGGCCGGTCGCCCTCCTGGCCCCACCAGTAGCGGCACTGGAGCGGGTCGACGCGGATCTCCTCCGGGTCGATGGCCTTGCCGTCGCCGAGGGCGGGCGACGGGTAGACGGATCCGTCCGGCTGGAGGAGGGGGCGGGTGGAGGTGAAGTCGACGGAGTGCACGCCGGCGGCGTCGACGTCGAGCGCGGCGGTGTAGAAGCGCGCGGGCTGGAGGAAGGAGCGGTCGTCGCTGATGAAGACGTAGGCGCCGGTGCACCGGTCGCGGTCGATGCCGGAGAGGCCGCCGACCGTGGTGCCCTGGAAGTCGAGCTTGTGCGGGACGATCTTCTCGCCGAGCAGGCGGGCCTGCACCGCGCGCTTCGACTCCGCCGCGGGGGCGCCGGGTTCGGGTGCGGCGGCCACCGCGGGGGCGAGCGTGGAGGTGACGAGCAGGGCCGCGGCGCAGGCGCGGCGGATCAGGGAGGCACTCATGCCGATGATCATGTCCCGGTGCCCACCCGTCCCGCAGTCACCCAGGCGAGTGTTCCTCCCCGTGCCCGGTCCGACCGTCGGATGATCGGTGCGGCCGCTTCCGGCCGACGGGATCGATACGGCGGCGGAGCAGGCAGAACGCGTTGCCCTCCGGGTCGGCGAGGACGTGCCAGTCCTCTTCGCCCGTCTGGCCGACGTCCGCCGGGACGGCGCCGAGCGCGAGCAGCCGCTCCAGCTCGGCGTCCTGGTCGCGGTCGGTCGCGTTGACGTCGATGTGGAGACGCGGATTCCCCTTCCGGGGCGCGTCGTTCCGACTGAGGACGAGGGTGGGCTGCGGGCCGCCGAAGCCGGTGCCGGGCGGCCCGATCTCGATGCTCCCGTCGTCCTCCCGGTTCAGCTCGACGTAACCGAGGACCTCGCTCCAGAACACGGCGAGGCGTTCGGGGTCGGCGCATTCGAGGACCAGCTCACTGATGCGGCATGCCATGCGGGACAGCGTACGGACCGCTTCCGGCCCGGCGTCCCGTTCCCTCAGAGGCGCCGCACGACCGCCGCCTCGGCCCGCTCGACCGAGGCGCGGCCGTGGACGTGGACCAGGGCGAGGTGGAAGAGGGCGGGGGCGAGGGGCGCCCAGCGGTGGCGCCGCTCCGGCGAGAGCAGGTGGCGGGTGACGTCGGCCGTGCGGAAGGGGACGTACTCCATGGCGCTGTGCTCCCAGCGGTCCGGGACGCCCCGGCTCGTGCGGGCCCGCAGCTCCTCGCCGGTGAGGCCGGTCAGCCGGGCGTAGAAGTGGGCGCTCCACATCCGCTTCTCGACGTCGAGGACGAACGCGAGGAGGGCGAGGGTGAACTCATGCGGCTCCAGGGCGAGTTCCTCGGCCATTCCGCGGCGGGCGACCGCGTGCAGGTCGGGGGCGTGGCGGCCGGAGGAGTCGAGGGTCCGGGCCAGGCCCTCGTTCACGGAGGAGTTCCACAGCCCGGGCGCCATCCGGACCCGGTCCCCGCGCCGGCTGATCACCAGCAGGTCGTCGGCGGTGACGACGGCGACGTTCACACCGAAGCTGCACTGGAGGAAGGCGGGGGCGGTCAGCGGCGCGTCCGGGTCGAGCCAGCGGCCGCGCGGGGTCGTGCCGTCGGGGAGCCGCCGGTCGAGCTGCTGGGCGGCGAGGAAGGTGTAGTAGTCGGTGGGCCGGAGCCTCAGGTGCACCTCGGGGGCCTCGTCGAGGGGGGTACGGGTCACCTCGACGGACTCGACCGCGTACCGCTCCCCGTTCCAGACCGGCCGCCGGTCGCCGGCCGCCTCGGCCCGGGCCTCCTCGGCCTCGATCTCCGCCCGCCAGGGCGCCAGTTCGGCGGGCAGCTCGATCTCCCCGTCCAGCACCTGCACGTGCACGGACTCGGGGGCGATCGGCCGGTTCCCGTCGCCTTCCACGATCAGCGCCGAGGTGTGCAGCGGCCCGAGGGAGAAGGTCCCCCAGGCGCCGCCCTCCCCCGGCCGGTACGTCAGGCTGCGCATCTTCCCGGCCGCGCGCCGCCGCACCTTGAACCACAGGTCCTGCGTCCCCTGCTGGAACAGCGTCGCGAAGACGACGCCGAGGATGGCGCCGAGGATTCCGTTGCCGAGGTCTATGTCCACGCGCAGCAGCCTAGGTTGTCATGATCCCTACCGTCCGTCAGGCGGCCGCGGCCTCGGCGAGGGCGTGCGCGAGGGCGCGGGGGCTGGTGGTCATCGGCCAGTGGCCCGAGTCGACGTCGACGTACGTGAGGCTGCGGGCGCGGGCGAGTTCGGGGCTGTCGCCGCCGGCGATCCACTCCTTCGCCTGGGCGGGGGTGAACTCGGGGCAGACGAGCACGGCGGGGACGCCGAAGCGGCGCTCGTCGGTCAGCCGGACGACGCCCCGGGCGACCGCCTCCGGGACGGGGACGGCGGCGGCGGCGAAGCGGTCCCGGGCCGGCGCGTCGAGGTCGGCGGCGTCCGGGCCTTCGAAGGGGGCCCAGCCGGGGAAGGGCATGACGCCGTCCTCGATGGCGAAGAAATCGGCGTAGGCCCGCCCGTCCTCGGCCGGGAAGCCGCCGACGAGCGCGACCGCGGCCACCTTCTCCGGCCGGGCGTCGGCGGCCAGCCAGGCCAGGCTGGTCGCCGCGGAGTGGCCGACGACCAGGGGCTTTCCGGGGGCCGCGTCGACGGCGGCGAGCACGGCGTCGAGCTGGTCGGCCAGGGTGGCGGCGGTGTTCCCGTCGCCCTGGCCGGGGAGGGCGACGGCCACGGGGCGGTGGCCGAGGGCGGTGAGTTCGGGCACGACGTCGTCCCACGCGGAACCGTCGAGCCAGAGGCCGGCGATGAGCAGAATGTCCACGGTGCTTCTCCCGAGAGGTGTCGGTACCGGTCGCCGGGCACGGTAGCGGAGGACACCGACAACGAGGGGTCGCGGCGCCCGCCGTCCGCTCAGGCGTCCAGGGCGATGGCGTTCTTGGCGCGCTCGACGGACTCCTCGGAGGCCGGGCCGCCGGGGTTCTCGGTGGCGAGGGCCTGGTTGAGGCCGACGAAGGGGCGCATCCGCTCCTCGTAGCGGGCGAGGGCGGCGTGGTGGTCGCCGCGGTCGTGGGCGAGGCAGTCGGCCAGGACGTAGGCGCCGACGAGGGCGAGGCTGGTGCCCTGGCCCGAGAGCGGGGAGGGGCAGTAGCCGGCGTCGCCGAGCAGGGTCACGCGCCCCCGGGACCACCGGTCCATGCGGATCTGGGCCATGGCGTCGCAGTAGAAGTCCGGTGCCTCGCGGGCGGCTTCGGCGAGCCGGGCCCCTTCCCAGCCGAGGGTGCCGAGCTTCTCCACGACCGTGCGCCGCAGGGCGTCGGCGCCGCGCCGTCCGGGGGCGAGGGGGTCGGACCGGAAGCCGAAGGCGACCCGCAGTTCGGTGTTGTCGCGGACGGGCATGATGCCGAAGCCCACGCCCTCGTCCTGGAGCCACACCTGCCAGTCCTCCAGGCCGAGGAAGTTCTCCGCGCCGAAGACCGAGAGGTAGCTGCCGAGGTGGTGGGCGTACTCCTCCTCCGGGCCGAAGGCGAGGCGCCGGACGGTGGAGTGGAGGCCGTCCGCGCCGACGACGAGGTCGAAGCGGCGGGAGGGGCCGTGCGCGAAGTCGGCGCGGACGCCGGTCGCGTCCTCCTCCAGTGCGGTGAGGCTGTCGCCGAAGAGGTACTCGACGTCGGTCCGGGTGTGGGCGTACGCCATCCGCACCAGGTCGTCGCGCAGGACCTCGATGTCCTCGCTGTCGAGCCGGCCGCTGCTGAAGGTCGCCTCCGTGGAGCGGTGGACCTCGTTCCCCAGCGGGTCGAGGACCGACATGCCGCGCATCCGGGTCCGCACCCCGCGCGCCTGGTCGAGCAGTCCGGTCCGCTCCATGACGTCGAGCGCGACACCGCGGACGTCCACGGCCTGGCCGCCGGCGCGCGGGGCGGGGGCGCGCTCGACGACGGTGGGCTCGAAGCCCCGGCGGCGCAGCCAGTGGGCGAGGACGGGGCCGGCGATGCCGCCACCGGAGATGAGCACGGTCTTCATGAGGAGCTCCTTCGGCGATTCGTACGGTGTACGCCACTGAACGTACGCCGTACGCGCAGGCTCTTCAACAGGGCTAACAGGCGCTCTGTACTAGGCCAGATCGGCCCACGACGCCATCGCCGCTGCTACCCTCTGCCCTAGTACAGACAAGGGAGGCGATCGAACGTGACGCAGGTCACACGAGCGGCGGGCGACCCGCCCTATCTGCGCATCGTCGGCGAGATCCGGCGGCGCATCACGGCCGGCGAACTCGCCCCCGGGGACCGGATCCCCTCGACCCGGCGGATCGCCGAGGAGTGGGGCGTGGCCCTGGCCACCGCCACCAAGGCCCTGACCACCCTCCGCCTGGAGGGGCTGGTGGAGGCCCGCCCCCGGATCGGCACGGTCGTCGCCGGCGCCGCCCCGGCGGCCTCCGCCGCCCCGGCCCACCGGCGTCCGTCGCCCCCGGACGCCGAGCAGGAGCTGAGCCTGGACCGGATCGTCCGCACCGCCGTCGAGATCGCCGACGCCGAGGGGCTGACGGCGCTCTCCATGCGCGGCGTCGCGGCCCGTCTCGGGGTCGCCCCGATGTCGACCTACCGGTACGTGCCGAGCAAGGAGGAACTCGTCCTCCACATGGCCGACGCCGCGTTCGGCGAGGAGTCCTATCCGGCGGACGCCCCGGAGGACTGGCGGTCCCGCGTCGAGCTGGGCGCCCGCACCATGTGGCGCCTGTACCGCAGGCACCCCTGGCTGGCGCAGCTCGGCTCGCTCAGCCGTCCGCTGCTCGTCCCCCGCCTCCTCGTCCACGGCGAGTGGATCCTGGGCGCCCTCAACGGCCACGGGCTCTCCCCCACCGAGCTGTTCGACATCCACGTGCTCATCTACAGCCACGTCCAGGGCCTCGCCGTCCACCTGGAGCGGGAGGCGCACGCCGAGGCCGCCACCGGGCAGTCCGAGGACCAGTGGATGGACAGCCGCGGGCCCGACCTCCGGGCACTGTCGGAGTCCGGACGCTTCCCGACCTTCGCCAAGGTGGTCGGGAGCTTCGAGGGCGGCTACGACCTGCGCCTCGACGACCTTTTCGAGCGGGGCCTCAAGGCCCTCCTCGACGGCCTGACGCCGGTCGTCGGGGCCGCCGGCGGGACGGGGCGGCCGGGGACGGCCTGACGTCTTGATCTCAAGCGCGGTCGAGGTCCTAGCGTGAGCGTGTTCCGCCGGATCCGAGCAGGAGGCAGCCATGGACGTGACGCTCAGGGAGTACACGCGGGAGGAGCTGGCGGCCCAGCCCGTCGGGGCGTGGACCGGTCTCGCGTACCGGCTGGTGGTCGGGGCGATCCGCGAGGAGCTGGCGGCGGAGGGCCTCACCCAGCCGCACTGGTGGACGCTGAACCACGTCGCCGCGAGGCCGGGCGGCTGGGACCGGGCGGCGCTGGTCGAGCGGCTGACGCCCTGGGACGACCGCGGGACCGACTTCGAGGCCGTCTTCGACGAGCTGGTCGCCCGCGGCTGGATGACGGAGGACGCGGGGCGGATGACCCTGACCGGGGAGGGGCAGGCCGGCCGGGCGCGGGCGAGGGAGCGCACCGCGCGCGTGCGCGAAAGGGCCCACCAGGGCGTCGACGACGCCGACTTCGCGACGACGGTCGACGTCCTGCGCCGGATGGTCGCCAACCTGGGCGGCGAGGGTGACCTTCCCGAGTGACTCGGCGGTAACCTCCCGACGGACGCTCTCCGGGCAAGGGCCCGGGCGGTTCAAGGGGAGGAACGTTCATGCGACAGCGGGGTGCGGGGACGCGGCTGAGGATCGCCGCGTGGATCATGGTGCCGCTCGGACTGGCCCTGGTCCTGGGCGGGATCGTGTACTTCTTCACGACCCACCGGGGGATCACCGTCGCGGGCGCGTCGATGGAGCCCACGTACCGGGTGGGGCAGACGGTCGTCGTCCAGGACGTCGACGCCGACGACATCCGCAGGGGCGACGTCCTCCTCCTCCAGGTCCCCGGCCGCTACCAGGGCGCGCCCGTCGTCCAGCGGGTCATCGGGAAGGGCGGCGACCACGTCGTCTCCGACGGCGAGCACGTCACCGTGAACGGCACGCCCCTCTCGGAGCCGTACGTGAAGCCGGAACGCCTGCCGGTGACGCTGAAGCCGTACGACGTACGGGTCCCGGAGGGGCGCCTGTTCCTGCTGGGCGACAACCGGGGCAACGCCAACGACTCCCGCTTCTTCCTCGACGACCAGGCGGGCAGCGCGCCGGCCTCCGGCGTCCTCGGCCGCATCAACGCGGGCCTGCCGCCGGTCTTCCTCACCGCCGAGGCCCTCGGCGCCGCACTGCTCCTCGGCGGCGCCGGCGTCGGCTTCGCCGCGTGGCGCCGGGGCCGGCGCCCCGCTCCGTCACCGGCGTAGACCGTTTCTTCCGGCGCCTGCCCGACCGGGGCGGATTCCGCGCCGGGGAGAATGTCGCCATGGACGCAACAAGCCGGATCATCGTCGCCCTCGACTTCGACGACCGTCGGGCGGCGGACGACCTCGTCGCCCGGCTCGGCGAGGAGTGCCGCTTCTACAAGGTCGGCCTGGAGCTGCTCACGGCGGCCGGACCGGGCCTGATCGAGAGCCTGGTGGGCCAGGGCAAGGACGTCTTCCTGGACCTGAAGCTCTTCGAGATCCCGAACTCCGTCGCCGGAGCGGTACGCGTCGCCGGTTCCCTGGGCGTCTCGATGGTGACCGTGCACGCCATGGGCGGCACCGGCATCGTGTCCGCCGCCGTCGAGGCGGCCCGCGACTTCCCCGGCCTGCGGGTGCTGGCGCTCACCGTCGTGACCAGCATGACGGCCGCCGATCTCGCGGACGTCGGCGTGACGGGCGCGGCCTCGACGGAGGACCAGGTCGTACGGCTCGCCCGCCTGGCCCGGGGCGCCGGCTGCCACGGCGTGATCGCCTCGCCGCGCGAAGCCGGGCGGCTGCGGGGCGCGCTGGGCCCCGATCCCCTGATCGTCACGCCGGGGGTGACGCTGCCCGGCGAGTCCTCGGGCGGGCACGCCCGCTCCGGCACCCCGCGCGCCGCCGTCGCCGCCGGCGCGTCCCACGTCGTCGTCGGCAGGACGGTCACCCGCTCCGACGACCCGGCCGCAGCCTTCCGCCTCGTCCGCGCGGACCTGGAGCGGTAGGCCCGGCCCGCTCGCCGGAGCCGTACGCGACCGACCCGGCCCGACCGGCGGAGCCGTACGCGCCGCCGGGCGGGGCCGGGGGGATCAGACGGGCTGGGTGGCGAAGACGAAGAGGCCCTCGCTGGTGCGGATGACGGCATGGCCGTCCGCCGTGAACTCGGGCATGTCCTCGATGCCGGAGGCCAGGAGCTTCTTGTCGGCGGCGCCCAGCGCGGCTCCGGTGCCGTCCAGGTACGCGTACAGGACGCCGTTGCCCGGGAGGGCGTTCGGCCTGATCGACACCTCGTCGTCGGCCTGGCGCCACAGCTCCTTGCCGGTCTCCGTGTTCCAGGCGACCGCTCCTCCGCCGTACTGCGTCACCGCGCTCTTGCCGTCCGGGGCGATGGCGACGCCGTCGTCGTCGAGGGTGACGGTGATGTCGACGGCCGGGCCCTCGGCGAGCCGGCGGCCGCTCTTGAGGTCGACCAGCGTCATGACCGCCTCCGAGTCCCCGTACAGGGACCATTCGAGCAGCGCCTTGTCGCCCTGGAACGGCATCAGCCGCGCGCTGGTCGCCTTGTCCGGCGTGATCTTCCCGGCGAGCGCCGCCGGCGGGGCGAGGGTCTTGGTGTTCCACGCCTTGGCGCCGGTCCGGACGTCCTTGGCGGTCAGCCACTCCGCGTAGGGCTGGAAGGAGATGTCCTGCTGCGTGAAGTAGCCGAGACCGGGGCCGACCGCGTCCTTGAGCTCGACGGTCGAGATCTCGCTCTCCAGGGGCTCTCCGCCGCCGATCGGGAGGAACGTGACGCCGCTGCCGCTGGTGTCCACGAGGTGGCCGTTCCGCAGCGGCGTGGACATGTGGGTGTCGTCGTCGAAGGAGGAGCTTCCCAGCTCCTCGCCGGACGGCGCGTACATGGTCAGCTCGGTCTTGGTGGACGCCTTCTTCAGGCCGTCCGCCGGGGTGTCGACCCGCCGGCGCACCAGCAGGGCGGGCGAGCCGTCCGTCCACTCGCCGACCTGCACGACGGCGTTCGTCGGGGTGGACGTGGACCCCTCGATGTCCGGATCCGGGAGCTCGAACTTCTTGCGCTCCTGGCCGCTCTTGGCGTCGAGGAGCCGGGCGGTGTACATGCGCTTGTCCGCCTCGCCGCTGTAGCCGGTGACGACGACGGCGTCGCCGACCGTGCAGACGTCGCGGTCCGCCGTGCTCTCCTCGGACGCCTCGCTCGCGCAGTTCCCCGCCTCGCCGGCCGGCAGGCTCCAGGCCGGCTTCGCGGCGAGCCCGGGCACCGGCTTGCCCTGGAAGACGGGCTCCTTCGGCGCGGCGGAAGCCGATTCCGTGGCCGTGGCCGTGGCGGTCTCCGTGCCGCCGGGGGCCTTGGCGCCGGTCTCGGTGCCGCCGCCGGAGCATCCGGTCACGAGACCCGCGGACAGGACCAGACCGAGCGCCGCCGTCGTCGTACGTAGGTGATTGCGATTCAACTTGCGTCCCCGTTTTCCTTCTTGCGTGTTCACGCCCAGCGGGTCAGCTTACTTCGGTCATGATCATGCCGATCCCGCGCAGGGCGCCCGGAACGCCGGTCCCGCGGAAGCGCGTCCGGCTCGAACTCCCGTCGCCCCGAAGGCCCTCACCGCGTCGCGGGCGTCCACGACGCGGCGGCTCGCGACGCAAAGGAAGAAGACCGGGGAAACCCCCTGCCCAACCCCTCCGGCCTCCCCAGGACCGCCCGTCACCCGCTCGGGTGACTTGCGTGAACTGGGCTGGATTCGGGGCGGGTTGCCTGGCATATGCTCCGCTCACCACACCAGACACGCGTCGGCCCCCGGCCGGGACTCGCAATCCCGATCGGGGGCCTGACCACCGAGGAAGGTAGCTCTTCCCGATGGCTTCTCTTCAGCCTAACGTGCGTCCGCATGCCCGCGGGCTCGTTCACCGCAACGTCCGGCTCACCTCCCGGTACGTCGTCATCAGCAACGACCTCGCCCGGCACCCCGATCTGACGATCCCGGCGATCGGGCTCGCCGTCTTCATCCAGTCGCTGCCCGCCGGTGCGTCCGTCGGGATCAAGGCGCTCGCCGCGCGCACGAAGGGGATGAGCGAGATGAGGATCGCGGCGGCCCTGCGGGAGCTGGAGGCGGCCGGCTTCCTCGCGCGCACCCGGGAGCGGCTGCCGGACGGCCGCTTCGTGCCGCGTACGGTCTCGTACAACCGGCCGGGGGCTGACCCCGGCGCCGGACGGGAGACCCCGGCGCCGCGGAAGGTCCGGAAGGCCCGGGAGGAGCCACCGGACCCCGCCCCGCAACGGCCCGTCGAGCCGCCGCTCCCCGAAGCCCACCACCCCGCCGCGGACCTGCTCAGCGGACTCCGGGCGCGCGAGCCCCGCATGCTGCTGTCGGAGCGGGACGTACGGCGGCTGGCGCCGGAGGTGACGGCCTGGCTGGAGCGCGGGGCGCTCCCCAACGCCGTGGCCCGGACGCTCTGCGCCGCGCTCCCCCACGACCTCACGAGCCCGGTGGGGCTGCTGGCCCACCGGCTGGAGGTGCTCCTCCCGCCGCCGCTCCCGGCCGCGCCCGTACGGGCCGTCCCGGCGCCCCGCCACGTCTGCGACGGGTGCGAGCGGCCCTTTCCGCCGTCGGTCACGGCCTCGGGGCGGTGCAGGGACTGCCAGGAGGAAGCGGAGACGATCGGACTTGACCCTCACGCCGCGTGAGGCTGAACAGTGGCCCGCATGAGCGACCACTACGACGCGTTCGAGATGAGCCCCGTGCCCGCCCCCGGGCCGGACGCCGTGCCGCCGGAGCCGTTCCACGGCATCTACGGCATGCCCTCCTTCGTCACCGTCCCCACGAACGACCTCGCCGGGTCCGTGGACTTCTGGGTCCGGGGACTCGGCTTCTTCGAGCTGTTCACCGTCCCCGGCACCCTGGTGCACCTGCGCCGGTGGGCCTTCCAGGACGTGCTGCTCGTCGCGGCCGGCGAGGTCCCCGAGCGGCCCCCGGCCATGAGCTTCAGCTTCGCCGGCGTGCTCTCGCAGGTCGAGGCGCTCGCCGGGGCCTGCCGGGAGCTGCGGCCCGGCTCGGTCTCCGGCCCCCGGGACACGCCCTGGAACACCCGGGACGTGGAGGTGATCACCCCCGAGAACGCCCGGATCGTCTTCACCGCGGCGAAGCCCTTCGACCCCGCGAGCCAGGAGGCGCGGAACCTCGCGGCCATCGGGATCCGCCCGCCGGGCGGCGGCACCGACAATGGGGCCCATGCCTGAGGACGAGTACCCGGACGCGGACGGGCTGACCGTCGGCCAGGCGGCGGCGCGGCTCGGCGTGACCGTCCGCGCGCTGCACCACTGGGACGAGATCGGCCTGGCGCGGCCCTCGCTCCGCACGGGCGCCGGGTACCGGCTCTACACCGCCGCGGATCTGGAACGGCTGCACCGCGTCGTCGTCTACCGCGAGCTCGGACTCGGCCTGGAGCGGATCCGGGCCGTGCTGGACGACTCGGCCACGGACGTGACCGGCGCGCTGCACGCGCAGCGCGCCCAGGTCACCGAGCGGATCGAGCGCCTCCAGCGGCTCGGCGCGGGACTGGACCGGATGATCGAGGCCCACGAGCGCGGACCGCTGCTGACCGCCGGGGAGCAGGCCGCGGTCTTCGGCCCCTCGTGGGATCCGGAGGGCCCTGCGAAGGCGCGCGCCCTCTACGGGGACACCCGGCAGTGGCGTCAGTACGCCGAGCGGTCGGCCGGCCGGACCTCCGAGGAGTGGCGGGCCGTCGCCGACGCCACGACCGCCCTGGACCGCGACCTCGCGGCGGCGATGGAGGCCGGCGCGGCGCCGGACGGGCCGGAGGCGGGCGGCCTCGTCGAGCGGCACCGCGCCGTCTTCGCCGCGTACTTCCCCCTCACCAGGGAGATGCAGGTCCTGCTCGCCCGCAGGTACGAGACGGATCCCGGCTTCGCCGCGCACTACGACGCGATCCGTCCGGGCCTGGCGCGGTGGTTCCGGCTCGCCGTCGACGCGAGCGCGCGTGCCCACGGGATCGACCCCGGCACGGCCGCCTGGCGGTAGGGCCCGGCGGCCGGCCGGTGGCGTCCGGACGACCGGGCCGGCGCCCACCGGAACGGCCCCCGCCGGATCCGCCGTCCGCTGAGCGAACCCTACTGACCGGATTGAGGTCTTGACGGGACATCGTCACGTCACTGAGCATCAGCACGCGCGCACCAACCGCGGGGATCCCCTTCACACCCGCCGCGGGCGCCACCTGTACAGCTCCAACGCCTCGCGCCACCCACGGTGCGAGGCGCTCGCACGTTCCGTCCCATCCCCGTTCGGAATCCGGAGCCCCCACATGAAACTCTCCGTGAGACTCGCCGCCCTGGCCGGTTCCTCGGCCCTCGTCGTCGGCGCCCTCGCCGGTGCCGTGCCGGCGACCGCAGCGCCCGCCGGTGCCACCGCCGTGCCGGACATCGCGGTCGCCAACGTGAAGCAGCACCTGACCGACCTGCAGTCCATAGCCACCGCCAACGGCGGCAACCGCGCGCACGGCCGGACCGGCTACAAGGCGTCCATCGACTTCGTGAAGGCGAAGCTGGACGCGGTCGGATTCACCACGAGCATCCAGCAGTTCACGTACAACGGCACGACCGGCTACAACCTGATAGCCGACTGGCCGGGCGGCGACCCCAACCAGGTCGTCATGGCCGGCTCGCACCTCGACTCGGTCACCTCGGGGCCGGGCATCAACGACAACGGCTCGGGCTCCGCCGCCATCCTGGAGGCCGCGCTCACCGTCGCCCGCACCGGCTACCAGCCGTCCAAGCACCTGCGCTTCGGCTGGTGGGGCGCGGAGGAGCTGGGTCTCGTCGGGTCCAAGCACTACGTGAACAACCTGCCCACCGCCGAGCGCGCGAAGGTGAAGGGCTACCTCAACTTCGACATGATCGGCTCGCCGAACCCGGGCTACTTCGTCTACGACGACGACCCGGCGATCGAGCAGACCTTCAAGAACTACTTCTCGGGCATCGGGGTCCCGACCGAGATCGAGACCGAGGGCGACGGCCGCTCCGACCACGCCTCGTTCAAGAACGTCGGCATCCCGGTCGGCGGGCTCTTCACCGGCGCCAGCCGGGTCAAGACCAGCGCCCAGGTGTCGAAGTGGGGCGGTACGGCCACGGCCTTCGACCGCTGCTACCACTCCTCGTGCGACACCACGTCGAACATCAACGACACGGCCCTGGACCGCAACAGCGACGCCATCGCGCACGCGATCTGGAACCTGTCGGGCACCAGCACCCCGCCCACCGGCACGGTCTTCGAGAACACCGCCGACGTCGCCATCCCGGACAACGGCGCCGCGGTGACCTCCTCCGTGACCGTCTCCGGGATCACCGGCAACGCCCCGGCCACCCTCGCCGTCGGCGTGGACATCGTCCACACCTGGCGCGGTGACCTGGTCGTCGACCTGATCGCCCCCGACGGCTCGGTCTACAACCTGCACAACCGGACCGGCAGCAGCGCCGACAACATCCAGCAGACCTTCACCGTGAACGCCTCCTCCGAGGTCGCCAACGGCGTCTGGAAGCTGCGGGCGCAGGACACCGCGTCGGCCGACACCGGCTACATCAACGGGTTCAAGCTGACCTTCCCGTAGGGGAAAGACCACCCGGGTGGGCCGGTGACCTTCTCCCGACCCACCCGGGGTACCACCGTGTGCGCTACTTGGCCGCGTTCGCCGCGTCCACCAGTGCCTCCGGGGTCACCGCGCCGACGTAGACCTTGCCGTCGTCCGTCATCAGCGCGTTGACGATCTTGGTCTTGAAGACCGTGCCGGAGCCGAACTTCCCGCTGACCTTGTCGCCGAGCGAGTCCAGGAAGCCCTGGAACTCCTGGGGCGCCTCCTCCGTCTTCGGGGCCGGCGCGCCCGAGTCGACGCGGGCGATGGCCGTCCAGCCCTCGCCGATCACGTTGACGTCGCCCTCCCCGAAGCCGTCGAGGCCCCCGAGGCCCCCGAGGCCGCCGAGCTCCTTCTCCAGGTCCTTCTCCGCGTCCTTCCGCGACGCCTCGACGTCGTCGCCCTCGGTGACCTTCGCGCCCTTCGGGACGGTGAAGTCGAACTCCGAGGCCGCCGGCTTCCCGAAGTCGACCTTGGTGAAGCCCGCGTCGACGACCGGCTTGCCGCCGCTGGTGGAGGCGAGGGTGAACTTCAGCGGGGTGCCGTTGGCCGCGTCCACCGCGATGGTGATCGAGTCGACGGTCGAACCCTTCTGCTTCGGCGCGATCACCAGCCGGTACGCGTCCCGGCCGGCCACCTTCGCGGTGCCGTCGACCGTGATCGAGGTGGTGTCCCCGGCGGCCTTCAGGACCTCGTCGGCGAGCTCCTTGGGGCTGGCCGGAAGCTCCTTCTCGGGGGCCGGGCCGCCCTCGCCGGCGCCCTTCTCGTGGAAGACCTCGTTCGAGCGGGAGTCGTACGCCCACACCTCGTCGCCGTTGTGGACGAGGCTGTACTCCTCCTTGCCGTCGAGCAGCGTCAGCTTCTGCCGCTCGGGGCCGTCGGCGGCGATCCGCAGGGTGTGGGTGCCGGAGACCAGCTTGGTGAGCTGGGCGGACGGGTCGGCGGAGCCGGGGCCCTCGCCGGAGGCGCCGTCGCCCATCCCCTGGGCGATGCCGCCGAGCAGGCCGTCGAAGGCCGGCAGACCCAGGTCGGTGGAGATCTTGAAGGTGCCGGACAGGGTCTGGGTGTCCGAGGCCGCGATCTTCTCGATGAGCTGCTGGGCCGTGATCTCGGGCAGGTCCGGGTCGCCGGACGCGGCGAGTGCCGGGACGAGTCCGATGGTCGCGGCGGCGATGCCGGCCACCGCGACCGGGACGATGTACCGGCTCGTCTTTCGCTGTGCTGCCATGGTCTGTGATCCCTCCGTGCCCTGGCGTGGACCGCCTGGCTTCCTGGCTGCCTGGTCGATGTACCCATCTCACCAAGGAAAGGAGCCGGAATCGTCAGTCCCCGGGATCAACCTGGCGTACGCCTGCGGGATGACGGACCCCTAGGGCCGCCCCGCCTTCGGGGGGTCAGCCCGCGCGGTGCACCACGGCGTCGCACAGCTCCTGGAGGGCCGACTTCGCGTAGCCGTCGGGGAGCGGCGCCAGCATGGCCCTGGCCTCCTCCGCGTACCGCACGGTGTCCCGGCGGGCCTGCTCCAGGGCGGGGTGGGCGCGGAGCCGGCGGAGCGCCTCGGCGTGCCGGGCGTCGTCGGTGAGGTCGCCGTCGACGAGGGCGACGAGCTCCAGGTCCTCGGGGCGGCCGTGGGCGGCCGCGGCGGCCCGGAGGCGGAGGACGGGGAGGGTCGGGACGCCCTCGCGGAGGTCGGTGCCGGGGGTCTTGCCGGACTCGTGGCCCTCGGAGGCGATGTCGAGGACGTCGTCGGCGAGCTGGAAGGCGACGCCGAGCCGCTCGCCGTACTGGGTGAGGGTGTCGACGACGGACTCGTCGGCGCCGGACATCATGGCGCCGAAGCGGCAGGAGACGGCGACGAGGGAGCCGGTCTTGCCGCCGAGGACGTCGAGGTAGTGGTCGACCGGGTCGCGGCCGTCGACGGGCCCGGCGGTCTCCAGGATCTGGCCGGTGACGAGCCGCTCGAACGCCTCGGCCTGGATCCGAACGGCCTCGGGGCCGAGGTCCGCAAGGGTGTGCGAGGCGCGGGCGAAGAGGAAGTCACCCGTGAGGACGGCGAGCGAGTTGCCCCAGCGGCTGTTGGCGCTGGGCACGCCCCGGCGGACGGCCGCCTCGTCCATGACGTCGTCGTGGTAGAGCGTGGCCAGGTGGGTGAGCTCCACGACGACGGCCGCGGGCACCACGCCGGGCGCGTAGGGGTCACCGAACTGGGCGGCGAGCATCACCAGCAGCGGGCGGAACCGCTTGCCTCCGGCGAGCACCAGGTGCTGCGCGGCCTCGGTGATGAAGGGGACTTCGCTCTTGGTGGCGTCGAGGAGGCCGGCCTCGACGGCCGCCAACCCGGTCTGGACATCGGCCTCAAGAGCCTGGTCCCGCACGCTAAGACCGAACGGCCCGACGACGGTCACGAGGGGGTCTCCTGTCTGCTGACGCCTGCTGACGATCACATGGCGACGATCACATGGTTGGGGTGGTGATCACACGGTGTTCGTGGTCACACGGATTGTCGATGTGTCGCTGGGATTCACTCAAGCCAGCGTATCCGGTCACGTTTCGATCACCGTGGGCGCCTTCCCGTCACCCCCGGTATGTTCGTGATCAGCTGATACGACAGGGAGTGCGCGAATTGTCCCGAACAGCGATCGACAAGGACGACAGGGGCGGAGACGGGGAGCGGCCGCCCCCCGAGGACGACCGCGCCTTCCTGGGACATCCGCGCGGCCTCCTCGCCCTCTCCGGCCTGGAGGTCTGGGAGCGGTTCTCGTTCCTCGGCATGCAGGCGATCCTCGTCCTCTACTTCGCCGCCGGCGTGTCGGACGGCGGCCTCGGCATGGCGGCCGGCACCGCCGCCTCCGTCTCCGCCGCCTACGGCACCCTCGTCTACCTGGTCTCGGTGGCCGGCGGCTGGCTCGCCGACCGCGTCCTCGGCTCCTACCGGGCGGTCCTGTGGGGCGGCGTTCTGATCGCCTGCGGCCACTACTCCATGGCGGTGCCCACCGCCGCCATGACCTGGACCGGCCTCGGCCTCATCAGCGCCGGCACCGGCCTGCTCAAGCCGAACGTGGCCACCATGGTCGGCAAGCTCTACCGCACCGACGACGACCGCCGCGACGCCGGCTTCGCCCTCTACTACATGGCGATCAACATCGGCGCCTTCGCCGGACCGCTGATCACCGGCTGGCTCGCCGACCACAAGGGCTACCACTGGGGCTTCTCCGCCGCCGCCATCGGCATGACCTTCGGCCTGATCCAGTACGTGGCCGGGCGCCGCCACCTCGCCGGGAAGCGGCACGCCGCCGAGTACCCGCTCGCCCCGGACGCCCTCCGCCGCGCGGTGCTGTACATGATCGTGGGCGCCGTCGCCGTCGCCACGACGGCCGGCGGGCTCGCGGCGGCCGGCTGGCTCACCATGGACCGGTTCGTCGACCTGCTGACCCTGATCTCGGTGATCGCGCCCGTCGTCTACTTCTGGGTGATGTTCACCAGCCCCCGGGTCACCGCCGAGGAGCGCGGCCGCCTCAAGCCGTACATCGTGCTGTTCCTGGCCTCGGTGGCGTTCAACTTCATCCTCTTCCAGGCGTACTCCACGATGATGCTGCTGGCCTCCACCAACGCCCGCACCACCATCCTCGGCTTCGACTTCCCCGCGAGCTGGTACGCCTCCGCCCTCGGCGCCTTCGAGGTCCTCCTGGCCCCCGTGGTGGCCGCCGCCTGGGCCCGCATGGGCCCCCGCCAGCCGCACGCCTCCAACAAGATCGCCCTCGGCGTGATCCTCGGCGGCCTCTCCTTCCTCCTGATGGTCCTGCCGACCTCCGGCCACGCCGACGACACGTACCGGATGGCCGCCTGGTGGATCGTCGGCTCCTACCTGCTGCTCGGCCTCGGCGACGTCCTCCTGGAGACCTCCGGGATGTCCGCCACCAGCAAGCTCGCCCCCCAGGCGTTCTCCAGCCAGACCATGTCGCTCTGGTTCCTCTCCCTCGCGCTCGCCAACGGCATCCAGGCACAGACCGTGAAGCTCTACGACGACGTCTCCAAGCCCGCCTACTTCGGCGTCAACGGCGCCCTCGCCGTCGCCGTCGGCCTCGCCGTCATGGCCCTGGCCCCCTGGCTGCGCCGCACCATGCACCCCGTCCACTGAGGTCACCCAGGTCACCGAGGTCCTGACATGCGCATTCGCACCGATTTCCCGTACGAGACCCGCCACGAGGACGTCCGCATCCCGATGCCGGACGGCACCCGGCTGTACGCGCGCGTATGGCGGCCGCTCACCGACGAACCCGTCCCCGCCCTCCTGGAGTACCTCCCCTACCGGCTCACCGACTGGACCGCGCCCCGCGACTGGCAGCGCCACCCCTGGTACGCGGGCCACGGCTACGCCTCCGTACGGGTCGACGTCCGCGGCCACGGCAACAGCGAGGGCCTGCCCGGCGACGAGTACGACGCCACCGAGCTCGCCGACGGCGTCGCCGTCGTGAACTGGCTCGCCGAGCAGCCCTGGTGCACCGGCAAGGTCGGCATGTTCGGCATCTCCTGGGGCGGCTTCAACAGCCTCCAGATCGCCGCCCTCGCCCCCGAACCGCTCAAGGCGGTCGTCACCGTCTGCTCCACCGACGACCGCTACGACAACGACGTCCACTACATGGGCGGCTCCGTCCTCGGCGTCGACATGCACGCCTGGGCCGCCACCATGCTCGCCTTCGTCTGCCGCCCGCCCGACCCGCGGTACGCGGGCGAGGAGTGGCGGGAACTGTGGCTGCGCCGCCTGGAGGCCGTGGAGCCCTTCGTCCACACCTGGCTCTCCCACCAGACCCGGGACGACTACTGGAAGCACGGCAGCGTCTGCGAGGACTACCCCGCGGTCAAGGCCGCCGTCCTCGCCGTCGGCGGCTGGCACGACCCGTACCGCGACACCGTCCTCCGCCTGGTCGAACACCTCCCCCAGGACCGGGTCCGCGGCATCATCGGCCCCTGGTCCCACCAGTACCCCGACCGCGGCCTCCCGCCCGGCCCCGCCATCGGCTTCCTCCAGGAGACCCTCCGCTGGTGGGACCACCACCTCAAGGGCACGGGGAACGACGTGATGGCCGAGCCGCTGCTGCGCTCCTGGATCAGCGGATCGCACCCGCCGGCCACCGTCTACGAGGAGCTGCCGGGCCGCTGGGTCGCCGACCCGTCCTGGCCCTCACCGCACGTCACCCCGGTGACGTACGCCTTCCGGGGCGAGCACGTCGTCGTCGACTCGCCGCAGCAGACCGGCATCGACGCGGGCCGCTTCTTCCCCTTCGGCAACGACGCCGACCTGCCGCCCGACCAGCGCGACGAGGACGCCCACTCGGCCTGCTTCGACTTCCCGGTGCCCGCCGGGTCCGAGGGAGGCGCCCCGATCGAGATCCTCGGCCGCCCGTCCGTCGCCCTGCACCTGATGACCCCGGCGCCCACCGGGCAGATCGTCGCCCGGCTCTGCGACATCGCCCCCGACGGCTCCTCCACCCTGGTCACCCGCGGCGCGCTCAACGTCTCCGCCCGCTACGGCCGCGACCGGGCCGTCGACGCGCAGCCCGGCGAGTGGGAGACGTACCGCTTCGAGCTGAACGGCATCGGGCACACCTTCCCGCCCGGCCACCGCGTCCGGCTCGCGATCTCGTCCGCGTACTGGCCGTGGATCTGGCCGCAGCCCGACGCCGCCGGCTTCACCCTCGACCCGGCCGGCTCCTCCCTCACCCTTCCGGTCCGCGCCCGTACGGACGACACGGTCTCCTTCGAGGAACCCGAGCAGTCCGCGCCGCTCGGCGTGTCGTCCCCGGAGACGCTGGAGGAGACCCGCCCCGAACGGCTGGTGCTCCGGGACGTCGCCAAGGGCGAGTGGACGCTCCAGGTGGACCCGAAGTACGGCGGCACGCGCGTGTACCCGGACGGCCTGGAGTTCACCGAGGACGCCGTGGAGACGTACACGATCGCCGAGGACGACCCGCTGTCCGCCCGCACCCGCTCGGAGTGGCACGTCCGGCTGCACCGCCCGGAACTCGCCTGGGACGTCACGATCGACACCCGCTCGGAGATCACCTGCGACGCCGGCACCTTCCACACCTCCGACGAGGTGGTGTGCAAGGAGGGCGGCGAGGTCGTCTTCCACCGCACCTGGGAGAAGCGGATCCCCCGCACGGCGGGCTGAGCCCGGGGCCGTACGGGGGATCGCGGTGGTGCCGGGAGTGACTAGGCGTTCGCCCTGCGGCGGCGGGCGAGGAACAGCGCGCCCGCGCCGAGCGCGACGGCCGCGCCGGCCGCGGCCGCGAGCCGCGGCATCGCGTCGCCCGCGCCGGTCTCGGCGAGGGTGCCGGAGACCGCGGTGTTCGAGGAGCCGCCCTGCTGGGTGGTGTGGTCCGACGTGGCCGCCGGGGCGGGCGTGGCCGTCGACGGGGACGGCTCCGGGGTGGCCGTTGCGGTCGGCTTCTCCGTCGGCGTCGGCTCGGCCTTCTCGCCGCCGGTGACGTCGAACCAGGCGCCGGCGACCTCGTCGCTGATGCCGCAGGAACCGTCCTCGTTCCAGTACATCGCCCCGGAGTTCAGCGTGCCCAGGTTCGCCCGGGTGTCGCCGTCCACGGTGATCCGCAGCTTGACCTGGGAGGTGTGGCCCTTGTCGATCCCGCCGAACTCGGCGGCGTCGAACTCGTCGGTGAGCGGAGTCCACTCCAGGACGTCCTTGGAGGACCACTCGATCAGCGGGTGGTCGAGCGGCTCGTCCAGGTCCTCCCGGTCCAGCGGCTTCCCGTCCTCGTCCAGGCCGTCGAAGAGCGCGGCGCCCGGGAACGCCTGGACCTCGTCCAGGTCGCGGTCCGAGACGTTGGAGAGGGACAGCGTGAAGATCCCGCTGCCGCCCGCCTCGATCTTCTCGGGACCGGTCAGGGAGAAGGAGAGCGAGGCGTCCTCCTTGCACCCCTCCTGGACGGTCTTCCAGAACTCCAGGTCGTCCTCGGCCGTGGCGAGCTCGTCCTCGGCGGTCTCGAGCTCCTCGCCGAGGCGGTCGTACTCCTCGGTGAGCTCCACGCTCACGTCGGCGATCGCCTTCCGGGCGTTCTTCTGCCGGGTCTCGGCGGCCTTCAGACCCGCCTGGGCGCCGGTGAGGGCCTCCTCGGCGGCGGTGACGGCCTCCTCGGCCTCCTGCCGCTCCTCCGGGGTGGCCTCGTCGGTCAGCTCCTCCACGGCCTTCCGGGCCGCGGTCAGCTTCGCCTCGGCGTCCTTCACCGCGGTCTTCGCGGTCTCGACGGCCTCGGTGGCGGCCGCCAGTTCGAGGGTCAGCGCCTCGTCGACCTCGTTCTCGTCGATCTGCTTGAGCAGCTTCGCGCGCCGCTCCTCCAGGTCGTCGACCTTGGCCTGGGCGGCCTCGACGGCCGCCTCCAGCTCCTCGATGGTCGGGGCGTCGTCGTCCTCGTGGCCCGCGGCGCCCGCCGTCTGCTTCTGCGGCGGCTTCGGGGTGTCCGCGACGGCCTGGCCGGCGGAGAGGAACACGACCGGCGTCGTGACGGCGGCCGCCACGGCGGTCGCGAGGATACGGCGGATCTTCACGTGGGGACCTTTTCCTGGTCAGGGAAGAAGTAGAGAGCGGTGCGCGCCCGCGGACTCCTCACGCGGGGGCGACACCGACATGATCGTATGGCCCGAACACGCCCCTCGGCAGAGGCGTTTCCCCAGCTCGGGCGGACAGTCTGCGACACCGGACGGACATATCGAGCCAACCGTCACAGTTGCCCACGGAGCCCCCGGTTTCTCTGTGATCCATGTCATCCTCGCCCGGCGGCCCGACCCGTAACGTGTCCCTCACCCATCATCGAAAGCGAGGCACGCACCGATGTCCGAGCACAGCCCGCTCGACCTGGCCGAGGGCGACCCCTTCGGCCCGCACAACCTCCCGTACGGCGTCTTCACCACCGCCGACGAGCCGGGCCGCCGCCGGCTCGGCGTCCGGATCGGCGGGTACGTGCTGGACGCGGGTGCCGCGGCCCACGCGCTCGGCTCCCCGTACGCCTCCCTCCTGGCGCAGCCGAGCCTCGACCCGCTGCTCGCCGCCGGGCGGACCGCCTGGCGGGACGTCCGCCGCGCGCTGACCGCCTGGGTGACGGTCCCGGCGCACCGCGCCGAGATCGAGCCGCTGCTCCACCCGCTGGACGCCGTGACGCTGCACCTGCCGTACACGGTCGCGGACTACGTGGACTTCTACGCGAGCGAGCACCACGCCACCAATGTGGGCCGCATGTTCCGCCCGGACGGCGAGCCGCTGACGCCCAACTGGAAGCACCTGCCGATCGGTTACCACGGGCGGGCGGGGACGGTCGTGGTCTCCGGCACCGACGTCGTGCGCCCCTCGGGCCAGCGGAAGACGCCCGCCGACGCGGCGCCGGTCTTCGGCCCGTCGGTGAAGCTGGACATCGAGGCGGAGGTCGGCTTCCTCGTCGGCACCCCGTCGGAGCTGGGCCGCCCGGTGCCGCTCGCCTCCTTCCGGGACCACGTCTTCGGCCTGACGCTGCTGAACGACTGGTCGGCGCGGGACGTGCAGGCGTGGGAGTACGTGCCGCTGGGCCCGTTCCTCGGCAAGTCCTTCCAGACCTCGGTGTCGGCGTGGGTGACGCCCCTGGAGGCATTGGACGCGGCCCGGACCGCGCCGCCGGCCCGGGACTTCCCCCTCCTGCCGTACCTGGACGACGCGGCGGAGGAGGAGCCGGGCGGCTTCGACGTGCGGATCTCCGTGGAGATCAACGGGGAGGTGGTGGCGGAGCCGCCGTTCTCCACCATGTACTGGACGGCCGCGCAGCAGCTCGCCCACATGACGGTGAACGGCGCCTCCCTGCGCACCGGCGACCTCTACGGCTCCGGCACGGTCTCCGGCCCCGAGGTGGACCAGCGCGGCTCGCTCCTGGAGCTGACCTGGAACGGCCGGGACACCATCGAACTCGCCGGTGGCAAGCGGACGTTCCTGGAGGACGGCGACGAGGTCGTCCTCACCGCGTGGGCGCCCGGCCCGGACGGCACCCGGGTGGGCCTGGGCGAGGTCCGGGGCCGGATCGCCCCCTCGGCCGCGTAGCTAGCCGACCCGCCAGAGCGCGGGGACGTTCGGCGGCTCCCAGCCGGCGATGGCGGTGTGGGCCTGGAGACACACGTAGCCCACACCGCCGTAGGTGACCCGGTCCCCCGCCGTGTACGTCCGTCCGGCGGCCCAGGTGCCGCCGGGCGGGGCGGTCGTCGGCGTGGAGGTCGGCGTCGGCCCCGGGTCCTGCTTCACGTCGAGGACGAAGTCGAAGGCGGCCTCGCGGCCGCCGCCCGCGTCCCGGACGTTCATCAGCAGCCGCGGGTCGAAGAGCGAGTCGGTGTTGTTCCGGGGCTCGTTCGGGAAGTACAGCTGCGTGGTGAGCACCGGACGGCCGGGCGCCTGCACCTTGACGTGGATGTGGCGGGTGCGGCCCGGGTAGAGCCCGGGGACGATCGCGGTGAGTTTGAACGAGCCGTCCGCGCCGGTGAACTGGTGGCCGCGGAACTTGAAGCCGGTGTTGTCGTAGGCACCGTTGTTGTCGGCCTGCCAGAAGTCCAGCAGGACCCCCGATATCGGCCGGCAGGCCCGCCCGAACACGTACCCGCTGACCGTCAGCCGCGTCCCCGGACCGTCCGGAAGGCTGCTGCGCAGCGGCGAGTTGGGCTTGAAGTAGGGGCCCTCCATCTGCGGCGGGGTGGGGTCGTCGCCGTCGTCGCAGGTGGGCGTGAGCGCGGCGGTCTCGTCGCCGGTCAGGGTCCGCGCGAGCGCGGGGACGCCCATGAGCACGGCGGGCGCGGCCATGCCGGCCGCGAGCGCGGCCCGCAGCACCGTCTTGCGGGTGACGTGCCCGGTACTGGTGTTGCTCTCGCTGTCCATGTGCCTGGCTCCTCAGGTGGGGTCTGGGATCGGCACGAACCTAGGCGGGCGGGGAGTCCGCTTCGATGGACGGAACAGGGCGGTCGTGGTGTTTTCGGAAGTCCCCCGGGCTGCGTCCGACCTCCCGCCGGAAGAACCGGCAGAAGTAGGCGGGATCCTCGAACCCCACCCGCGCGGCCACCTGCCGCACCGACAGCGAGGTGGCCACCAGCAGCCGCTGCGCCTCCCGCACCCGGGCCTCCCGCAGGAGGGCGGCGGGCGTCCGCCCGGTGGCGGCCCGCACGGCCTCGTTCAGATGGCCGGGCGACACCCCGAGGCGCCCGGCGCACTCCCGTACGGAGAGCCCCTCGGCGGCCCGCCCCGTGAGCCCGAGGAAGTCCTCGGCGAGCCCGCGCGGGGCCGGCGCCGCGGGCCGTCCGCCCGGCACCCGCGCGGCCCGCACGAGCAGCACGTGCAGCAGCGACCGCAGAACCCCGGCGAAGCCGTCGTCCCCGCTCCGGTACTCCTCGGCGAGCTCCTCCATCAGCCGCGAGGTCCGCTCGTGCGCGGCGGCGTCGAGGTCCACCCAGGGACGCTCGCCGAGCCGTCGCAGCAGCCGCGGGTCGTCGGGCCCGTCGACGAGGAACTCGGGCGTGAAGAGCACGAGCGACCCTTCGAGCCCCCGCACCCCCTCCCACCGGTGCACCTGCCCGGGGAGGATCACCCCGAGCTGCGGCGGCCGCAGGGGATAGCGCTCGGTGTCGAGGACGTGCACCCCGCTGCCCTCCACGACGTGCACGATCTCGTAGAAGGTGTGCCGGTGCGGATAGTCGGCCCGGGACATCGGCCCCATGGCGTCGAACCCCCCGGCGGCGAAGGGCACCTGCTCGGGCAGCCGCAGCTCCAGCCGGTGCACCGGCGGCTCCCCGTCCCGGGCCGCGGCACAGGGCCCCCCGGGTAAGACCGTCGTCCCGCGCACGGAATCCCCTCCCCCACAGGTACAGACCATTAGGCCCGTCCACGATCCCACGGGAACCGTCCGCTGTCAGGGCCGCGGACGGCTTCCCCGCGCCCCGCCGCGGGGTCCGGACCGCCGACCGGCCGCGCGTACCGGAACGGCGTCCCGCCGGCCCCCTTCCACGCGCAAGGGCCCGGCTCGCCCCCGAGCCGGGCCCTTCTCCGCGGTGGATCAGCGGACGAACACGCTCGCCTGGCTCGCCAGGTCCAGGAAGTACTGCGGCGCGAGGCCGAGCACCAGCGTGACGACCACGCCCGCGGTGATGGCGAGGGTCGTCAGGGCCGAGGGCACGGCGACCGTGGGGCCGTCCGCCTTCGGCTCGCTGAAGAACATCAGCACGATCACCCGGATGTAGAAGAACGCCGCCACCGCCGAGGCGATGACGCCGACCACCACGAGCACGCCCGCGCCGCCCTCCGCCGCCGCCTTGAAGACCGCGAACTTGCCGGAGAAGCCGGAGGTCAGCGGGATGCCGGCGAAGGCGAGCAGGAAGACCGCGAAGACCGCCGCGACCAGCGGCGAACGGCGGCCCAGACCCGCCCACTTGGAGAGGTGGGTGGCCTCGCCGCCCGCGTCCCGCACCAGCGTGACGACGGCGAACGCGCCGATCGTCACGAAGGAGTAGGCGCCCAGGTAGAAGAGGACCGACGAGATGCCGCTCGGCGTGGCCGCGATGACGCCCGCGAGCAGGAAGCCCGCGTGCGCGATCGACGAGTAGGCCAGGAGGCGCTTGATGTCGGTCTGGGTGATGGCGACGACCGCGCCGCCCAGCATCGTGACGATCGCGACGCCCCACATGACCGGACGCCAGTCCCAGGTGAGCCCGGGCAGCACCACGTACAGCAGGCGGAGCAGCGCGCCGAAGGCGGCGACCTTGGTGGCGGCGGCCATGAAGCCGGTCACCGGGGTCGGGGCGCCCTGGTAGACGTCCGGCGTCCACATGTGGAACGGGACGGCGCCGACCTTGAAGAGCAGGCCCATGAGGACCAGCGCGAAGCCGATGAGCAGCAGCACGTCGTTCCCCATGGTGCCGGCGAGCGCCGGGTTCACGGAGGCGACGGCGCCGTCGACGACGTCGGCGATGGCGGCGTACGAGACGGAGCCCGCGTAGCCGTAGAGCAGGGCGATCCCGAAGAGCAGGAAGGCCGAGGAGAAGGCGCCGAGCAGGAAGTACTTGACGGCCGCCTCCTGCGACATCAGCCGCTTGCGGCGGGCGAGGGCGCAGAGCAGGTACAGCGGGAGGGAGAAGACCTCCAGCGCGATGAAGAGGGTCAGGAGGTCGTTGGCGGCCGGGAAGACCAGCATGCCGGCGATCGCGAAGAGCGCGAGCGGGAAGACCTCGGTGGTGGTGAACCCGGCCTTGACCGCGGCCTTCTCGTGGTCGCCGCCCGGGACGGCGGCGGCCTCGGCGGCGAAGGAGTCGACCTTGTGGCCGTGGTCGGCCGGGTCGAGCCGGCGCTCGGCGAAGGTGAGGACGGCGACGATCGAGGCGAGCAGGATCGTGCCCTGGAGGAACAGGGCGGGGCCGTCGACGGCGATGGCGCCCATGGCCGCGATGCGGGCCTTGGTGGTGCCGTAGCCGCCGGCCGCGAGGCCGACGACGGCGGCGAACGAGGCCGCGAGGGCGGCGACGGAGAGGAAGAGCTGGCTGAAGTAGCGGCCCTTGCGGGGCACGAATGCCTCGACGAGGACGCTGACGACCGCGGCGCCGACCACGATCAGCACCGGGGCGAGCTGGGTGTACTCGATCTTCGGCGCCGGGATCTTGTTCAGTGGCTCGGCGGCCGTCGTCCACAGGCTGTGGACAGCGAGGGCGTTCACTTGGCCGCCTCCACGTTCTGGACGGGAACTTCGGGCTGGGGGTCCGTCCGCTGCACGTCCGACATCGTGTGCCGGACGGCCGGGTCGACCACGTCGGTCAGCGGCTTCGGGAAGACGCCGAGGAAGAGCAGGACGGCGATGAGCGGGGCGACCACCGCCAGCTCGCGCGGCCGCAGGTCCGGCATCGACCGCACCTCCTCCTTCACCGGCCCGGTCATCGTCCGCTGGTAGAGGACGAGGACGTAGAGCGCGGCGAGGACGATGCCGGTGGTGGCGACGATCCCGGCCACCGGGTAGCGGGCGAAGGTGCCCACCAGGACCAGGAACTCACTGACGAACGGCGCCAGTCCGGGCAGCGACAGCGTCGCCAGACCGCCGATGAGGAAGGTGCCGGCGAGGACCGGGGCGACCTTCTGCACACCGCCGTAGTCGGCGATGAGCCGCGAGCCGCGCCGGGAGATGAGGAAGCCGGCGACCAGCATCAGGGCGGCGGTGGAGATGCCGTGGTTGACCATGTAGAGCGTGGCGCCCGACTGGCCCTGGGTGGTCATCGCGAAGATGCCCATGATGATGAAGCCGAAGTGGGAGATCGACGCGTAGGCGACCAGGCGCTTGATGTCCCGCTGGCCGACCGCGACCAGCGCCCCGTACACGATGCTGATGAGCGCGAGGACGATGATCGCGGGGGTGGCCCATGTGCTCGCCTCGGGGAAGAGGCCGAGGCAGAAGCGGAGCATCGCGAAGGTGCCGACCTTGTCGACCACCGCGGTGATGAGGACGGCGACCGGGGCGGTCGCCTCCCCCATCGCGTTCGGCAGCCAGGTGTGCAGCGGCCACAGCGGCGCCTTCACCGCGAAGGCGAAGAAGAAGCCGAGGAAGAGCCACCGCTCGGTGCTGGTCGCCATCTCCAGCGAGCCGTCGGCCCGCGCCGCGGCGATCTCGGTGAGCGAGAAGTTCCCCGCGACCGTGTAGAGGCCGATGACGGCGGCCAGCATGATGAGGCCGCCGACCAGGTTGTAGAGCAGGAACTTGACCGCCGCGTAGGAGCGCTGCGCCGCCGCGTTCTCGTCGGAGCCGCTGTGCGCGCGGTCGCCGAAGCCGCCGATGAGGAAGTACATCGGGATGAGCATGGCTTCGAAGAGGATGTAGAAGAGGAAGACGTCGGTGGCCTCGAAGGAGAGGATCACCATCGCCTCGACCATGAGGATCAGGGCGAAGAAGCCCTGCGTCGGCCGCCACCTCTTCGAGGAGGTCTCCAGCGGGTCGGCGTCGTGCCAGCCGGCCAGCACGATGAAGGGGATCAGCAGCGCGGTCAGCGCGATCAGCGCCACCCCGATGCCGTCGACGCCCAGCTCGTAGCGGACGCCGAAGTCCCGGATCCAGGAGTGGGACTCGACCAGCTGGTAGCGGTCGCCGCCCGGCTCGAAGCGGGCGAAGACGATCCCGGCGAGCACCAGCGTGGCCAGGGAGACGGCCAGCGCCAGCCACTTGGCCGCGGTGCGGCGGCCCGCGGGCACGGCGGCGGTGAGGATCGCACCGACCGCCGGGACCGCTGCCGTCGCCGTCAGGAGCGGGAAGGACATGACAGTTACACCGCCCTCATCAGCAGGGTCGCGGCGATGAGGACCGCCGTACCGCCGAACATGGAGACCGCGTACGAGCGGACGTAGCCGTTCTGGAGCTTGCGCAGCCGGCCGGAGAGCCCGCCGACGCCCGCCGCCGTGCCGTTGACCACGCCGTCCACGAGGGTGTGGTCGACGTAGACCAGCGAGCGGGTCAGGTGGGTGCCGCCGGTGACGAAGACGGCGTGGTTGAAGTCGTCCTGGAGCAGGTCGCGGCGGGCCGCCCGGGTGAGGAGCGAGCCGCGCGGGGCGACCACCGGCACGGGCCGGCGCCCGTACTGGAGGTAGGCGATGCCGACGCCGATCACCATGACGGCGACGGTGGCCGAGGTGATGGCCCCGGCGCTGATCGGCGGGTGGCCGTGCTCGAACTCGGTGACGGGCTTCAGCCAGTTCACGAACCGGTCGCCGATGCCGAAGACGCCGCCCGCGAAGACCGAGCCGAAGGCCAGCAGGACCATCGGGATCGTCATGGACTTCGGGGACTCGTGCGGGTGCGGCTCGTGGCCCTCGGCGTCCGGCTGCCAGCGCTTCTCGCCGAAGAAGGTCATCAGCATCACGCGGGTCATGTAGTACGCGGTGATGGCGGCGCCCAGCAGGGTGACCGCGCCGAGGATCCAGCCCTCGGTGCCGCCCTTGGCGAAGGCCGCCTCGATGATCTTGTCCTTGGAGAAGAAGCCGGACAGGCCGGGGAAGCCGATGATGGCGAGGTAGCCGAGGCCGAAGGTGACGAAGGTGACCGGCATGTACGTCCGCAGGCCGCCGTACTTCCTCATGTCGACCTCGTCGTTCATGCCGTGCATGACCGAACCGGCGCCGAGGAAGAGCCCGGCCTTGAAGAAGCCGTGCGTCACCAGGTGCATGATCGCGAAGGCGTAGCCGATGGGGCCGAGGCCCGCCGCAAGGATCATGTAGCCGATCTGCGACATCGTCGAGCCGGCGAGCGCCTTCTTGATGTCGTCCTTCGCGCAACCGACGATCGCACCGAAGAGCAGCGTGACCGCGCCGACGATGGTGACGACGAGCTGCGCGTCCGGCGCCGCGTTGAAGATGTCGGCGGAGCGGACGATCAGGTAGACGCCGGCGGTGACCATGGTGGCCGCGTGGATGAGGGCCGAGACCGGGGTCGGGCCCTCCATCGCGTCCCCGAGCCAGGACTGCAGCGGCACCTGGGCCGACTTGCCGCAGGCCGCCAGGAGCAGCATCAGGCCGATCGCCGTCAGCTTGCCCTCGGAGGTCTCCCCCGCCGACTCCAGCACCGGCCCGAAGGCGAAGGTGCCGAAGGTGGTGAACATCAGCATGATCGCGATCGACAGGCCGATGTCGCCGACCCGGTTGACCAGGAACGCCTTCTTCGCGGCGGTGGCCGCGCTGGGCTTGTGCTGCCAGAAGCCGATGAGGAGGTACGAGGCGAGGCCGACGCCCTCCCAGCCGAAGTACAGCAGCAGGTAGTTGTCCGCGAGGACCAGCAGCAGCATCGCCGCGACGAACAGGTTCAGGTAGCCGAAGAAGCGGCGGCGCCGCTCGTCGTGCTCCATGTACCCGATCGAGTAGACGTGGATGAGCGTGCCCACGCCGGTGATCAGCAGCACGAAGGTCATCGACAGCTGGTCCAGCTGGAAGGCGATGTCCGCCTGGAAGCCCCCGACGGGGATCCAGGAGAAGAGGTGCTGGTACATCGCCCGGTTGTCGGCGCTCCGGCCGAGCATGTCGGCGAAGAGCACCAGGCCGATGACGAAGGACGAGGCCGCGAGGAGCGTGCCGAGCCAGTGCCCGGCCTTGTCGAGCCGGCGGCCGCCGCACAGCAGGACGGCCGCTCCGAGCAGGGGCGCCGCGATGAGCAGCGCAATCAGGTTGTCCACGGTTCAGCCCCTCACAGCTTCATCAGGCTGGCGTCGTCGACCGAGGCCGAGTGGCGGGATCGGAAGACGGACACGATGATCGCGAGCCCGACGACGACCTCCGCGGCGGCCACGACCATCGTGAAGAAGGCGACGATCTGGCCGTCGAGATTGCCGTGCATCCGGGAGAAGGTGACGAACGCGAGGTTGCAGGCGTTGAGCATCAGCTCCACGCACATGAAGACCACGATCGCGTTCCGCCGGATGAGCACGCCGACCGCACCGATGGTGAACAACAGGGCGGCGAGATACAGGTAGTTGACGGGGTTCACCGCGCGGCCTCCTCTCCGTCACGGGCCTCGTCCCGGTCGCGGCCGAGCCGCTCCGAGGAGCGCTGCTCCAGGGCCTTGAGATCGGCGAGCGCCTCCGACGACACGTCCCGCACCTGGCCCCGCTTGCGCAGGGTCGAGATGACGGTGAGCTCGGACGGCGTGCCGTCGGGCAGCAGACCCGGGACGTCCACCGCGTTGTGCCGGGCGTAGACGCCGGGGGCGGGCAGCGGCGGCAGGTGCTTGCCCTCGCGGACGCGCTGCTCGGCCAGCTCGCGCTGGGTCCGGGCCCGCTCGGTGCGCTCCCGGTGGGTGAGGAGCATCGCGCCGACGGACGCGGTGATCAGCAGGGCGCCGGTGATCTCGAAGGCGAAGACGTACTTGGTGAAGATGAGGGCCGCCAGGCCCTCCACGTTCCCCCCGTGGGCCGCGTTCGCCGCGCCGAGGCCGGCGAACTCGGTCAGCGCCGCGTTCCCGATCCCGGCGAAGAGCAGGACGCCGAAGCCGAGGCCGCAGGCGGCGGCCCACCAGCGCTGGCCCTTGATGGTCTCCTTCAGCGAGTCCGCGGCCGTGACACCGACCAGCATGACGACGAAGAGGAAGAGCATCATGATCGCGCCGGTGTAGACGACGATCTGCACGATGCCGAGGAAGTACGCGCCGTTGGCCAGGTAGAAGACCGCGAGGACGATCATCGTGCCGGCCAGGCAGAGGGCCGAGTGCACGGCCTTCTTCATGAGGATGGTGCAGAGCGCGCCGATGACGGCGACGGTGCCGAGCACCCAGAACTGGAACGCCTCGCCGGTGGAGGTCGCGTAGGCCGCGAGGGTCATGCGTCCGCCCCTTCCGGCTCCGGCTTCTCCCCCTTGGACACGGCGACCTGCGGGACCGTCCCGGGAGCGGCCTCGACGACGAGGCCCCGGTAGTAGTCCTGCTCGGTCATGCCGGGGAAGATCGCGTGCGGGGTGTCGACCATGCGGTCGTCGAGGCCCGCGAGCAGCTGCTCCTTGGTGTAGATCAGGTTCTCGCGGGAGGAGTCGGCCAGCTCGAACTCGTTGGTCATCGTCAGCGCGCGGGTGGGGCACGCCTCGATGCACAGGCCGCACAGGATGCAGCGCGCGTAGTTGATCTGGTAGACGCGGCCGTACCGCTCGCCGGGCGAGTAGCGCTCCTCGTCGGTGTTGTCCGCGCCCTCCACGTAGATGGCGTCGGCGGGGCAGGCCCAGGCGCACAGCTCGCAGCCGACGCACTTCTCCAGGCCGTCCGGGTGGCGGTTGAGCTGGTGCCGGCCGTGGAAGCGGGGTGCCGTCGTCTTCGGCTGCTCCGGGTACTGCTCGGTCAGCCGCTTCTTGAACATGGCCTTGAAGGTCACGCCGAAGCCGGCCACCGGATTCTGGAAGTCAGACACGATCCGTCCCCCTTTCGTCACTCTCGGTAGCGGTATCGGGGCCACCACTGACAACGAGGTCCCGCTGGTGTCGGGGCCTGCGCCGGGGCACGGGCGGCAGGGTCTGTCCGGGCTTGGGCGGTACGGGGAAGCCGCCGGCCATCGGGTCGAAGGACGGCCGGCCGGCGGTCCCGGCGGCCGGGTCCTCCTTCTTCCGGTCGCGGTAGAAGTCGGCGAGGAAGGAGAGCAGCAGCACCACCAGGACGGCACCGGCCACGTAGAGCACGATGTTGGTGAAGGCGATGTTCTCGTTGCGCAGCGCCCGGACGGTGGCGACCAGCATCAGCCAGACCACGGAGACCGGGATGAGCACCTTCCAGCCGAGCTTCATCAGCTGGTCGTAGCGGACGCGGGGCAGGGTGCCGCGGAGCCAGATGAAGAAGAAGAGCAGCAGCTGCACCTTGAGGACGAACCACAGCATCGGCCACCAGCCGTGGTTGGCGCCCTCCCAGAAGGTGGAGACCGGGTACGGGGCCCGCCAGCCGCCCAGGAAGAGGGTCACCGACACCGCGGAGACCGTCACCATGTTCACGTACTCGGCGAGCATGAACATCGCGAACTTGATGGACGAGTACTCGGTGTTGAAGCCGCCGACGAGGTCGCCCTCGGACTCCGGCATGTCGAAGGGCGCGCGGTTGGTCTCGCCGACCATCGTCACGATGTAGATGAGGAACGACACCGGCAGCAGGATCACGAACCAGCGGTCCTGCTGGGCCTCGACGATCGCCGACGTCGACATCGACCCCGAGTAGAGGAAGACGGAGGCGAAGGCGGCGCCCATGGCGATCTCGTACGAGATCATCTGCGCGCAGGAGCGGAGGCCGCCGAGGAGCGGGTACGTGGAGCCGGACGACCAGCCGGCAAGCACGATGCCGTAGATGCCGACGGAGGCGACCGCGAGGATGTAGAGCATCGCGATCGGAAGGTCGGTGAGCTGCATCGTGGTGCGCTGGCCGAAGATCGACACCTCGTTGCCGGCCGGCCCGAAGGGGATCACGGCGATGGCCATGAAGGCGGGGATGGCGGCGACGATCGGGGCCAGGACGTAGACGACCTTGTCGGCCCGCTTGACGATCACGTCCTCCTTCAGCATCAGCTTGATGCCGTCCGCGAGGGACTGGAGGAGGCCCCAGGGGCCGTGCCGGTTGGGGCCGATGCGCAGCTGCATCCAGGCGACGACCTTGCGCTCCCACACGATGGAGAAGAGCACGGTCACCATCAGGAACGCGAAGCAGAAGACGGCCTTGATCAGGACGAGCCACCAGGGGTCCGTCCCGAACATGGAGAGGTCTTCGGCTGCGAGGAGCGTGTTCACGCCTGCGCCTCCTTCGGGGTCGCCGGGCCGATGCGGACCAGGTCGCCGGGGCGGGCGCCGGTGTCGGCGAGGACGCCGTGGCCGGCCGAGTTGAGCGGCAGCCAGACGACCCGGTCGGGCATCTCGGTGACCTGGAGCGGGAAGGCGACCGCGCCGGCGGGGCCGGTCACCTCAAGGAGGTCGCCGTCCTTGACGCCGGTGTCGGCGGCGGTGGCGGCGGAGAGCCGGGCGACCGCCGCGTGGCGGGTGCCGGCCAGGGCCGTGTCGCCCTCCTGGAGGCGGCCCAGGTCGAGCAGGAGCCGGTGGCCGGCGAGGACGGCCTCGTCGTCGCCGGGCCGGGGCGCCGGGACGGCGTGCGCGGTGGGCTCGGAGGCCCGCTCCTCGGTCCAGCGGCCGAGCCGGTCCAGCTCGCGCCGGGCCGCCTTCAGGTCGGGCAGGGCCAGGTGGGCGTCCATGGCGTCGGCGAGCATGTGGAGCACGCGCGCGTCGGCCGGGGCGAGCGGGCGGGTCATCTGCTCGGGCTTGAGCGCGGCCTCGAACATCCGGACCCGGCCCTCCCAGTTGAGGAAGGTGCCGGCCTTCTCGGCGACCGCGGCGACCGGCAGGACGACGTCGGCGTGCTCGGTGACGGCGCCGGGGCGCAGTTCGAGGGAGACGACGAAGGCCGCGTCGAGGGCCTCCCGCGCGCGCGCCGGGTCGGGCAGGTCGTCGACGCCGACGCCGCCGACGAGGAGTCCGGCGAGTTCGCCGGAGGCGGCCGCCTCGATCATCTGGCCGGTGTCGCGGCCGTAGCCGTGCGGGAGTTCGCGGACGCCCCAGGCGGCGGCGACCTCCTCCCGCGCGCGGGGGTCGGTCGCGGGCCGGCCGCCGGGCAGCAGGCTCGGCAGCGCGCCGGCCTCGACCGCGCCGCGCTCGCCGGCGCGCCGCGGGATCCACACGAGCTTCGCGCCGGTGGCGGCGGAGGCGCGGAGGGCGGCGGTCAGCGCGCCGGGCACCGCGGCGAGCCGCTCGCCGACGGCGATGACGGCGCCCTCCTGGCGGAGGGCCTCGGAGGCCGCCCAGCCGGTGGAGTCGAGGCCGACCCGGGAGGTGAGGGCGTCGAGCCACTCGGTCTCGGTTCCGGGGGCGGCGGGCAGCAGGGTGCCGCCGGCCTTCTCCAGGCCGCGGGTGGCGTGGGTGGCGACCGCGTACGTCTTCTGCCCGTGCTTGCGCCATGCCTTGCGGAGCCGCAGGAAGACGCCGGGAGCCTCCTCCTCGGACTCCAGGCCGGCGAGCAGCACCATCGGCGCGGCTTCGAGGGTCGTGTAGGTGACCCCCGACCCGTCCAGGTCGCGTCCGCGGCCCGCGACGTACGAGGCGAGGAAGTCGGCCTCCTCGCCGGAGTGGACCCGGGCCCGGAAGTCGACGTCGTTGGTGTCGAGGGCGACGCGGGCGAACTTGGCGTAGGCGTAGGCGTCCTCGACGGTCAGCCGGCCGCCGGCGAGGACGCCGGTGCGGCCGCGGACGAGGCCGCGGGCGGCCGCCTCCAGGGCCTCGGGCCAGGAGGCCGGTTCGAGGACGCCGTCCTCGTTCCGCACGAGGGGGGTCGTCAGCCGGTCGCGCTGCTGCGCGTACCGGAAGGCGAACCGGCCCTTGTCGCAGATCCACTCCTCGTTGACCTCGGGGTCGTTCTGCGCGAGGCGGCGCATGACCTTGCCGCGCCGGTGGTCGGTGCGGGTGGCGCAGCCGCCGGCGCAGTGCTCGCACACCGACGGCGACGACACGAGGTCGAAGGGGCGGGAGCGGAAGCGGTAGGCGGCGGAGGTGAGGGCGCCGACCGGGCAGATCTGGATGGTGTTGCCGGAGAAGTACGACTCGAAGGGGTCGCCCTCGCCGGTGCCGACCTGCTGGAGGGCGCCGCGCTCGACGAGCTCGATCATCGGGTCGCCGGCGATCTGGTTCGAGAAGCGGGTGCAGCGGGCGCAGAGCACGCAGCGTTCGCGGTCGAGCAGCACCTGGGTGGAGATCGGGACCGGCTTCTCGTAGGTGCGCTTGACGCCTTCGAAGCGGGACTCGGCCTGTCCGTGGGACATGGCCTGGTTCTGCAGGGGGCACTCGCCGCCCTTGTCGCAGACCGGGCAGTCCAGCGGGTGGTTGATGAGCAGCAGCTCCATCACGCCGTGCTGGGCCTTCTCGGCGACCGGCGACGTCAGCTGCGACCTGACGACCATGCCGTCGGTGCAGGTGATGGTGCAGGAGGCCATCGGCTTGCGCTGGCCCTCGACCTCGACGATGCACTGGCGGCAGGCGCCGGCGGGGTCGAGGAGGGGGTGGTCGCAGAAGCGGGGGATCTCGATGCCGAGCTGTTCGGCGGCGCGGATGACCAGGGTCCCCTTGGGGACGGAGATCTCGGCGCCGTCGATCGTCAGCGTGACGAGGTCCTCCGGCGGTACGGCCGGGCTTCCGCCGCCCGCGGGGGTGGACGCGGTGACGGTCATGCGGTCACCTCCTTGTGATTGTCCGCCCAGGCGGTCGACTTGGCCGGGTCGAAGGGGCAGCCCCGGCCGGTGATGTGCTGCTCGTACTCCTCGCGGAAGTACTTCAGCGAGGAGAAGATCGGCGAGGCGGCGCCGTCGCCGAGGGCGCAGAACGACTTGCCGTTGATGTTGTCGGCGATGTCGTTGAGCTTGTCGAGGTCGGCCATCTCCCCTTCGCCGGCCTCGATGTCGCGGAGGAGCTGGACGAGCCAGTAGGTGCCCTCGCGGCAGGGGGTGCACTTGCCGCAGGACTCGTGGGCGTAGAACTCGGTCCAGCGGGTGACGGCCCGGACGACGCAGGTGGTCTCGTCGAAGCACTGGAGGGCCTTGGTGCCGAGCATGGAGCCGGCGGCGCCGACGCCCTCGTAGTCGAGCGGCACGTCGAGGTGCTCGTCGGTGAACATGGGGGTGGAGGAGCCGCCGGGGGTCCAGAACTTGAGCCGGTGCCCGGGGCGCATCCCGCCGCTCATGTCGAGGAGCTGGCGCAGGGTGATGCCGAGGGGGGCCTCGTACTGGCCGGGCGAGGCGACGTGCCCGCTGAGCGAGTAGAGCGTGAAGCCGGGGGACTTCTCGCTGCCCATCGAGGTGAACCATTCCTTGCCGCGGTGGAGGATCGCGGGAACGGAGGCGATGGACTCGACGTTGTTCACCACGGTGGGGCAGGCGTAGAGGCCGGCGACCGCGGGGAAGGGGGGCCGCAGCCGGGGCTGGCCCCGGCGGCCTTCGAGCGAGTCGAGGAGGGCGGTCTCCTCGCCGCAGATGTACGCGCCGGCGCCGGCGTGCACGGTGAGCTCGACGTCGAGCCCGCTGCCGAGGACGTCCTTGCCGAGGTAGCCGGCCCGGTACGCCTCCCGGACCGCCTCGTGGAGGCGGCGCAGGACGGGGACGACCTCGCCGCGCAGGTAGATGAAGGCGTGACTGGAGCGGATCGCGTAGCAGGCGATCACGATGCCCTCGATGAGGGAGTGCGGGTTGGCGAAGAGGAGGGGGATGTCCTTGCAGGTGCCGGGCTCGGACTCGTCGGCGTTGACGACGAGGTAGTGCGGCTTGCCGTCGCCCTGCGGGATGAACTGCCACTTCATGCCGGTGGGGAAGCCGGCGCCGCCGCGTCCGCGGAGCCCGGATTCCTTCACGTAGGCGATGAGGTCGTCGGGGCTCATGGCGAGCGCGCGCCGCAGGCCCTGGTAGCCGTCGTGGCGCTCGTACGTCTCCAGGGTCCAGGAGTCCGGCTGGTCCCAGAAGGCGGAGAGCACCGGGGAGAGCAGCTTCTCGGGGCTGCTGCTGTTGATCTCGGCCGCCAACGTCATCACGCTCCCTCCTGACCGGCTGCCTCGCCGCGCGGGTGGACGATTCGGGTGTGCGGGGTCTCGCCCTTGGCCAGGCGGAGGCCGACGAGGGAGGCGGGGCCGGCGCCGCCGGTGGCCTCGACGGCGCCGGGGCGCTCGTCGGGGAAGCCGGCGAGGATCCGGGCGGTCTCCTTGAAGGTGCAGAGGGGGGCGCCGCGGGTGGGTTCGACGGTGCGGCCCTCGCGGAGGTCGTCGACCATCTTCCTGGCCGACTCGGGGGTCTGGTTGTCGAAGAACTCCCAGTTGACCATCACGACGGGGGCGAAGTCGCAGGCCGCGTTGCACTCGATGTGTTCGAGCGTGATCTTGCCGTCGTCGGTGGTGCCGTTGTTGCCGACGCCGAGGTGCTCCTTGAGCTCCTCGAAGATGGCGTCGCCGCCCATGACCGCGCAGAGCGTGTTGGTGCAGACGCCGACCTGGTAGTCGCCGGACGGCTTGCGGCGGTACATCGTGTAGAAGGTGGCGACCGCGGTGACCTCGGCGGTGGTCAGGCCGAGCATGTCGGCGCAGAAGGCCATGCCGGTACGGGTCACGTGGCCCTCCTCCGCCTGCACGAGGTGCAGCATCGGCAGGAGGGCGGAGCGGGAGCCGGGGTAGCGGTCGATGATCGCCCTGGCGTCCTCCTCCAGCCGGGCCCGGACGTCGTCCGGGTAGGCGGGGGCGGGAAGCTGGGGCATCCCGAGGCTGACGTTCTCCGTCATCGGTCGACGCCTCCCATCACGGGGTCGATGGAGGCGACGGCGACGATGACGTCGGCGACCTGGCCGCCCTCGCACATCGCGGCCATGGCCTGGAGGTTGGTGAAGGACGGGTCGCGGAAGTGGACCCGGAAGGGGCGGGTGCCGCCGTCGGAGACGACGTGCACGCCGAGTTCGCCCTTGGGGGACTCGACCGCCGCGTACGCCTGGCCGGCCGGGACCCGGAAGCCCTCGGTGACCAGCTTGAAGTGGTGGATCAGGGCCTCCATGGAGGTGCCCATGATCTTCTTGATGTGGTCGAGGGAGTTGCCGAGGCCGTCGGGGCCGAGGGCGAGCTGGGCGGGCCAGGCGATCTTCTTGTCGCCGACCATGACCGGGCCGGGCTCCAGGCGGTCGAGGCACTGCTCGACGATCCGGAGCGACTGGCGCATCTCCTCCAGGCGGACGAGGAAGCGCCCGTAGGAGTCGCAGGTGTCGGCGGTGGGGACCTCGAAGTCGTAGTCCTCGTAGCCGCAGTACGGGTCGGTCTTCCGCAGGTCGTGCGGGAGGCCCGCCGACCGGAGGATCGGTCCGGTGGCGCCGAGGGCCATGCAGCCGGTGAGGTCGAGGTGGCCTACGCCCTGCATGCGGGCCTTGAAGATGGGGTTGCCGGTGGCGAGCTTGTCGTACTCCGGCAGGTTCTTCTTCATGGTCTTCACGAACTCGCGCACGGCGTCGACGCCGCCGGGCGGGAGGTCCTGGGCGAGGCCGCCGGGCCGGATGTAGGCGTGGTTCATGCGCAGGCCGGTGATCAGCTCGTACAGGTCCAGGATCATCTCGCGGTCCCGAAAGCCGTAGATCATGATCGTGGTGGCGCCGAGCTCCATGCCGCCGGTGGCGATGCAGACCAGGTGCGAGGAGAGCCGGTTGAGCTCCATGAGGAGGACCCGGATGACGCTCGCCCGGTCGGGGATCTGGTCGGTGATGCCGAGCAGCTTCTCCACGCCGAGGCAGTACGCCGTCTCGTTGTAGAACGAAGTCAGGTAGTCCATCCGCGTGACGAAGGTGGTGCCCTGCGTCCAGGTCCGGTATTCGAGGTTCTTCTCGATGCCGGTGTGGAGGTAGCCGATGCCGCAGCGGGCCTCGGTGACGGTCTCGCCGTCGATCTCCAGGATGAGCCGGAGCACGCCGTGGGTGGACGGGTGCTGGGGGCCCATGTTGACGACGATCCGCTCGTCGTCGGCCTTGGCCGCGGACCGGACGACCTCGTCCCAGTCGCCGCCGGTGACCGTGTAGACGGTGCCCTCGGTCGTTTCGCGGGGGCTTGATGCGGTGTTCACGAGTACGACCTCCGCTGGTCCGGAGCCGGGATCTGGGCGCCCTTGTACTCGACGGCGATGCCGCCGAGCGGATAGTCCTTGCGCTGCGGGTGGCCCTGCCAGTCGTCCGGCATCATGATCCGGGTGAGGGCCGGGTGGCCTTCGAAGACGATTCCGAAGAAGTCGTAGGTCTCGCGCTCGTGCCAGTCGTTCGTCGGGTAGACGGCGGTGAGCGAGGGGATCCTCGGGTCGTGGTCGGGGGCCGAGACCTCCAGCCGGACCAGCCGTCCGTGGGTGAGCGAGCGCAGGTGGTAGACGGCGTGCAGCTCGCGGCCCTTGTCGCCCGGGTAGTGGACGCCGGAGACGCCGGTACAGAGCTCGAACCGGAGCGCCGGGTCGTCGCGCAGGGTGCGGGCGACGCGGACGAGGTGCTCGCGCTCGATGTGGAAGGTGAGCTCGCCCCGGTCGACGACCGTCTTCTCGATGGCGTTCTCGGGGACGAGCCCCTGCTCCTCCAGGGCGCCCTCCAGTTCGTCCGCGACCTCGTCGAACCAGCCGCCGTAGGGGCGGGCGGCCGCGCCGGGGAGACGGATGGAGCGGACGAGGCCGCCGTAGCCGGAGGTGTCGCCGCCGTTGTTCGCGCCGAACATGCCGCGCTGGAGCCGTACCTCCTCCCCGTGGTCTCCGCGCTGCCCGGGCAGGTTCTGCTCGGACAGCTCCTTCTCGGGGTTCGGGGTTTCGTCGCTCAACGGAGCAGACCCTTCATCTCGATGGTCGGCAGCGCCTTGAGCGCCGCCTCCTCCGCCTCGCGGGCCGCCTCCTCGGCGTTCACGCCGAGCTTGGAGGTCTGGATCTTCTGGTGGAGCTTGAGGATCGCGTCCACCAGCATCTCGGGGCGCGGCGGGCAGCCGGGCAGGTAGATGTCGACCGGCACGATGTGGTCGACGCCCTGCACGATGGCGTAGTTGTTGAACATGCCGCCGGAGGAGGCGCAGACGCCCATGGAGATCACCCACTTGGGGTTGGGCATCTGGTCGTAGACCTGCCGCAGGACGGGCGCCATCTTCTGGCTGACCCGGCCGGCGACGATCATCAGGTCGGCCTGGCGCGGGGAGCCGCGGAAGACCTCCATGCCGAAGCGGGCGAGGTCGTAGCGGCCGGCGCCGGTCGTCATCATCTCGATGGCGCAGCAGGCGAGGCCGAAGGTCGCGGGGAAGACGGATGCCTTCCGGACCCAGCCCGCGGCCTGCTCGACAGTGGTCAGCAGGAAACCGCTGGGCAGCTTCTCTTCGAGTCCCATGGGTGCTCCTCAGCCCCTCAGTCCCATTCCAGGCCGCCGCGCCGCCACACATAGGCGTAGGCGACGAAGACGGTGAGCACGAAGAGCAGCATCTCCACGAGCCCGAAAAGCCCCAGGGCGTCGAAGGTGACCGCCCAGGGGTAGAGGAAGACGATCTCGATGTCGAAGACGATGAAGAGCATCGCCGTCAGGTAGTACTTGATGGGGAAGCGGCCTCCCCCGGCGGGAGTGGGCGTCGGTTCGATGCCGCACTCGTACGCCTCAAGTTTTGCCCTGTTGTACCGCTTTGGCCCGATTAGCGTGGCCATGACCACGGAGAAGATCGCAAACCCCGCACCCAGGGCACCGAGCACGAGGATGGGCGCGTACGCATTCACGCTCCTCGCTCCTTCCAGTCGTCCTTGACCGTTGGACCGCACTGTCGGCTCGCGGAGCCCCGCGGCGACCTCCAGGAAGATCGCCGACATGTGAGGCAGTTCACAAGCCCGACGTCCGCGTATCTTAAGCCCGCCCCTCTGTGATCTGCGACACGGGGGTCACCAACGGATTTGTGATCTCCACCACCTGACGAAGGATCATGAAGCCGGATGAGCGGTGATCTTGTCGCGTGAAGCGCCCAGGTGATCACCAGGTGTGACATTCGGACCGGAAAACGCTGGTCGGAGCGGGTGGCGCTCTATCAAGAGATGGACCGTGCAAGCAAATTGGCAGTGGACGCATCCGGGTGATATAGGCATCGGCGTCGCCCGTCCGGGGGGCCGGCGGGACGGAAGTGGACGTCTCGACTCCGTGTGCGCGCATTCACGAGACGGAAGTGTGACCTGCGTCACGTCACCGGAGCCCGGAAAGAACGGGGCTTGGCCATCGGCTTCAAGAGGTGGTAAGCGAAGGGCAATTCGGGCATCTCATTGAAAACCCGTGATCAAGGGCGCAATGAGCCGTGCCCGTTTTGCCCGTTACGGCGTCAATAAGGGCGCCAAGGAAGCGGATTACGTGGTTCCGGTCGTAACTGTGGCGCAACCCACGTTTCTTGAAGGGAACCGTGAAGCCCTGATAGCGGTTGTACCCATGTCCCACACCGCTCACATACCCAGCCACCGGAAGCCCCGCCGCAGCGCCTCGAAGCTCGCGCTCCGCGCCGGAGTTGCCGGTGGCGTCCTCAGCACCATCGCGGTGGCCGGTGCTGCCGGACCGGCGAATGCCGAGCCGGTGACCGAGACCATCGAGATGCCCACGCTGGGATCGCTCGGCACTGACCTCTCCAGCGCCGTGGCCGCCTCCGCCGAGGCGTCCCAGCAGGAGGCCCTCGGCCAGAGCCTGGAGGCCCAGGAGGCCGCCGCCCTGGAGAAGGCCGCCAAGGAGGCCAAGAAGGCCAAGGCCGAGGCCGACCGCAAGGCCGAGGCCGAGCGCGCCGAGAAGGCCCGCCAGGAGGCCGAGGCGAAGGCCGAGCGCGAGCGCGCCGAGGCCGAGGCCCGTGCCGAGGCCCAGGCCCGCGCCTCCCGCGACAGCGCCCGCACCCAGCTGACCTCCACCTCGGCGTCCGACTCGTCGTCGTCGTCCTCGTCGTCGTCCTCCTCGGACTCGTCGAGCGACAGCGGCTCGTCCTCCTCCGACTCGGTCCAGGCCCCCTCCGGCACCGCCGCCGCCATCGTCGCGTTCGCGCGCGCCCAGATCGGCGACGCGTACGTCATGGGCGGCACCGGCCCCAACTCGTGGGACTGCTCCGGCCTCGTCCAGGCCGCCTACGCCGCCGCCGGCATCGACCTGCCCCGCGTCTCCGGCTCGCAGTCCTCCATGGGCACCTCCGTCTCCCTGAGCAACCTGCAGCCGGGCGACATCCTCTACTGGGGCAGCCGCAGCGGCTCGTACCACGTCGCCGTCTACGTCGGCGGCGGCAAGTACGTCGGCGCGCAGAACCCCTCCACCGGTGTCGTCGAGCGCTCCCTGGACTGGGACACGCCGTCGGGCGCCGTGCGCATCCTCTGATCGCCCGCGATCCAGACGCACGAAGGGCCGTCACTCCTCGGGGGAGCGACGGCCCTTCGGGGTTTCCCGGGCCCGGCCTCAAGCCTTCGGCGCCACCTTCGAGAGGCCGTTGATGATGCGGTCCATCGCGTCGCCGCCCGTCGGGTCCGTGAGGTTCGCCAGCATCTTGAGGGTGAACTTCATCAGGACCGGGTGGGTCAGGCCGCGCTGGGTCGCGATCTTCATGACCCTCGGGTTGCCGATGAGCTTCACGAACGCGCGGCCCAGCGTGTAGTAGCCGCCGTAGGTGTCCTTGAGGATCTGCGGGTAGTTGCGCAGGGCCAGCTCGCGCTGGGCGGGGGTGGCGCGGGCATGGGCCTGGACGATGACGTCGGCGGCGATCTGGCCGGACTCCATCGCGTAGGCGATGCCCTCGCCGTTGAACGGGTTGACGAGGCCGCCCGCGTCGCCGACGAGCAGCAGGCCCTTCGTGTAGTGCGGCTGGCGGTTGAAGGCCATCGGGAGGGCCGCGCCGCGGATCGGGGTCGTCATGTTGTCGGGGGTGAAGCCCCAGTCCTCCGGCATCGAGGCGCACCACGCCTTCAGCACCTCGCGCCAGTCCAGCTCGCGGAAGGCGGACGAGGAGTTGAGGATGCCGAGGCCGACGTTGGAGGTGCCGTCGCCCATGCCGAAGATCCAGCCGTAGCCGGGGAGGAGACGGTCCTCGGCGCCGCGCTTGTCCCACAGCTCCAGCCACGACTCCAGGTAGTCGTCGTCGTGCCGGGGCGTCGTGAAGTAGGTGCGGACGGCCACGCCCATCGGGCGGTCCTCGCGCCGGTGCAGGCCCATGGCGAGGGAGAGGCGGGTCGAGTTGCCGTCGGCGGCGACGACCAGCGGGGCGTGGAAGGTGACCTCGGTCTTCTCCTCGCCCAGCTTGGCGTGCACGCCGGTGATGCGGCCGGTGCGGTCGTCGACGATCGGGGCGCCGACGTTGCAGCGCTCGTACAGGCGGGCGCCGGCCTTCTGCGCCTGCCGGGCCAGCATCTCGTCGAAGTCGTCGCGCTTGCGGACCAGACCGTAGTCCGGGTACGAGGCGAGGTCGGGCCAGTCCAGCTGGAGCCGGACGCCACCGCCGATGATCCGCAGGCCCTTGTTGCGCAGCCAGCCGGCCTCTTCGGAGATGTCGATGCCCATGGAGACGAGCTGCTTGGTGGCGCGCGGGGTGAGGCCGTCGCCGCAGACCTTCTCGCGCGGGAACGCGGTCTTCTCCAGGAGCAGCACGTCGAGACCGGCCTTGGCCAGGTAGTACGCGGTGGTGGATCCGGCCGGGCCCGCCCCGACGACGATCACATCAGCGCTGTGCTCGGAGAGGGGCTTCTCGGTCACGGCGAATCTCCCGAAAGGTCGGCGAAGGGTCGTAGGGAAGTCTAGGACGGCCACCGCGGACGGGACCGGAGGGGCGGGGGCTGGGCCGGTGCGCTCCTCGCGCCTCCGTGTGGGCCGTCGTCCGCCCCGGCGGAACGACGGCCCACGACGGCGCGGCGGCGCGGAACGACCGCCCCCGACGAAACGGCGGGGCCCTACGGGTGCTTGAAGCCTCGGTGGAGGGCGACGATGCCGCCGGTCAGGTTGCGCCAGGCGACCTTGGACCAGCCCGCCTTCTGGAGCAGCGCGGCGAGGGAGGGCTGGTCCGGCCAGGACTGGATGGACTCGGCGAGGTAGACGTACGCGTCGGGGTTGGAGGAGACGGCTCGGGCCACCGGGGGCAGCGCGCGCATCAGGTACTCCTCGTACACCGTGCGGAACGGCGCCCACGTCGGGTGCGAGAACTCGGAGATGACGACCCGGCCGCCCGGCTTCGTCACCCGGTACAGCTCGCGCAGCGCCTGCTCGGTGTCCTGGATGTTCCGCAGCCCGAAGGAGATGGTGACCGCGTCGAAGACGTCGTCCTTGAAGGGCAGCTTCGTGCCGTCGCCCGCGGTGAACGGCATCCACGGGTGGCGCTGCTTGCCGACCCGGAGCATGCCGAGCGAGAAGTCGCACGGGACGACGTACGCGCCCGCCCTCGCGAAGGGCTGCGAGGAGGTGGCGGTGCCGGCGGCGAGGTCGAGGATCTTCTGCGCGGGGCGCGCGTCGACCGCCTTGGCGACCTCCTTGCGCCATCTCCGGTCCTGGCCGAGCGAGAGCACGTCGTTGGTGAGGTCGTAGTTGGCCGCCACGCCGTCGAACATGGAGGCGACTTCGTGCGGCTGTTTGTCCAGGTTGGCTCGGGTCACGGAACCCATTCAAGCAGCCGCCCGAAACTCTTCCCGTACCGCTTCAACCTTTCGGGCCCGGGTGTGCTCAAGGACGGTCGAACACAGCAGACGACGGCGAGGAGAGCAGGAGTGCGATGGCAGTGTCGACCGAAGTGAGACCCGGATCGGCCGCGGGAGGGGGTGTGGCGGTGGACGTGGGATCGGAGGCCGGCTTCGAGGAGTTCGCGCGCTCCGCCCAGCAGCGGCTGTACCGGACGGCGTACCTGCTCTGCGGGGACGCGGAGACGGCGCGGGACCTGACCCAGACCACGCTGGCCAAGCTGTACCAGCACTGGCGGAGGGCGGGCGCCGCCGACCATCCGCACGCCTACGCCAAGACGGTGCTGACGCGCACCTTCCTGGCGGAGCGGCGGCGCAGGCTGCGGGACCTGCTCGCGCTCACCCGGAGCGGCGGCACGGTGCCGGAGCCCGCCACCGACCAGACCGACCTGCGCGTCACGCTGCTCGCGGCGCTCGCCGAGCTGCCGCCGAGGGCGCGGGCGATGGTCGTGCTGCGCTACTGGGACGACCAGAGCGTGGCATCCGTGGCGTCGCTGCTCCGGTGCAGCGAGGCCACCGTCAAGAGCCAGTGCTCGCGTTCCCTCGCCCGACTCCGCGTACGCCTGGCCGGTGCCGGGCTCTCGATCCCAGAAAGCTGAGGTCCGCCGTGGACATCGAAGAGACCGTTCTGCTCCGCGACGCCATGGACCGCACGGCCGAGGGGCTTCCGCCGCTGCCGGACCTCGCGCCGCTCGCGGTGCGCCAGGGGCGCAGGCGGCGGGCCCGGGCCCGGTTCGCCGTCGTGACGACCGCCTTCGGCGCGGTCACCGCGGGGGCCCTGGGGCTCACGCTGCTGCCGGGGGGCGAGCCCGTGCCGGCGATGCCGGGCGCGGTGCCGGCGTCGCCCGGGGCGTCGTCGTCGCCGCCGGCGCCGCGGACCAGCTATCCGCCGGTGGTCGTGGAGGCGACGCCGGGCGTGACTCCGCCCGACAACCCCGACGGCCTGTCGGCGGCCGAGCGGGAGCGGCGCGCGCAGCACCAGCAGCGCGTCGCGGCGCTCCTCGACGAGCTGCTGCCGCCGGAGGTCACCGAGATCCGGCCGGTCAAGGACGAGGTGGCCGTCTACCGGATCGCGGCGGGCGGCGAGACCTTCCGCGCGACCGTATCGGTGCGGCCGTCCGACGAGCCGCTCGCGCCGTGCCCGGAGAACCTTCCGGAGGACCGGGGGGTGTGCGAGACCGTCGCCTTCGACGGTGACCGGGAGGCCCAGCTGTCGGCGATGCCGGTGAACGGGCCGGACACGATCGGCTCGTACGTGACGTTCCTGTACGGCAAGAGCCGTGTTCGGCTCTCCGTCGAGCCCGATGCCGTGTCGGCTCCGGTGACACCGCGCCAGCTGCTCGACGTCGCCGGGGACCCGCGCTTCCTCGCCCTGGTGGAGGACGCGGACGCGCGGCCGGTGGAGACGAAGGCGGCGCCGCCCGTCGTGGGCGGGTGATCCCGCCCGGCCGTCAGCGGGCGCGGTAGACCAGGCGCCCGTCGACGACGGTGGCGACGCAGGTCGAGGCGCCGCGGCGGACGAGTTCCGCCGTGCCGGGGACGTCGAAGACGGCGAACCGGGCCGGTCCGCCGGGCGCCAGGCGCGGCAGCAGGATCAGCGGTACGGGGGAGAGCGACGGCGGTCCGGGGAGCACCTCGGGCCTCCGTCCGACCGCGAGGCCGGCGCGGCGGACCGCGTCGGCGGCGGCCCGGGAGCGGAGTTCTCCGGCGACGGCGACGGTGCCGTGGGCCAGCATCCGCTGGACCCCGCGCCGCGCGCTGGCGCCGAGCCGGGCGGGGTCGGCGCGGAGGATCTCCGCGGCCCGCTCCCCCGTGACCGGCTCGGTGCCGTACGCGTCGGCCTCGCGCGGGTCCGGGTGGTAGGTCCGCTCCAGGAGCTCGGGGGCGTACGGGTTGAGCAGGCCGGGGGTGAGGATGCCGGGCCAGCGGCGGAGGCGGGCGTCCTGGTGCCGCTCGGCCAGTTCGTCGTACGGGCCGACGGCGGCGATCCGCGGCCCGTCGACGAGGACGGCGGTCCGCGGCGACGCCTCGGCGACGTGCAGGGTCAGCACGGGGGCCTCAGTTCGCGTCGAGGAGCTTCAGCTCGGGGTGGGCCGTGCCGCCCTCGATCGCCACGGAGGAGATGTGGGAGGCGACGCGCTCGTCGACCGGGTCGTTCGCCGGGTCGTCGTGGACGGCGAGGTGCTCGTAGGTGGTGGAGCGCTGGGCGGGGACGCGGCCGGCCTTGCGGATCAGGTCGATGATCTCCAGGCGGTTGGAGCGGTGCTTGGCGCCGGCGGAGGAGACGACGTTCTCCTCCAGCATGATCGAGCCGAGGTCGTCGGCGCCGTAGTGCAGGGAGAGCTGGCCGACCTCCTTGCCGGTGGTCAGCCAGGAGCCCTGGATGTGGGCGACGTTGTCGAGGAAGATCCGGGCGATCGCGATCATGCGCAGGTACTCGAAGAGGGTGGCCTGCGTACGGCCCTTGAGGTGGTTGTTCTCGGGCTGGTACGTGTACGGGATGAAGGCCCGGAAGCCGCCCGTCCGGTCCTGGGTGTCGCGGATCATCCGCAGGTGCTCGATCCGCTCGGCGTTGGTCTCGCCGGTGCCCATGAGCATGGTGGAGGTGGACTCGACGCCCAGCCCGTGGGCGATCTCCATGATCTCCAGCCAGCGCTCGCCGGACTCCTTGAGCGGCGCGATGGCCTTGCGGGGGCGCTCCGGGAGGAGCTCCGCGCCGGCGCCGGCGAAGGAGTCGAGGCCGGCCGCGTGGATGCGGGTGATGGCCTCCTCGACGGAGACGCCGGAGATGCGCGCCATGTGCTCGACCTCGGAGGCGCCGAGGGAGTGGATGACGAGCTGCGGGAAGTCCTTCTTGATGGCGGCGAAGTGCTGTTCGTAGTACTCGACGCCGAAGTCCGGGTGGTGGCCGCCCTGGAACATGATCTGGGTGCCGCCGAGCTCGACGGTCTCCGCGCAGCGGCGCAGGATGTCGTCGAGGTCGCGGGTCCAGCCCTTCTTGGTGTCCTTCGGGGCGGCGTAGAAGGCGCAGAACTTGCACGCCGTCACGCAGACGTTGGTGTAGTTGATGTTCCGCTCGATGATGTACGTCGCGATGTGCTCGGTACCGGCGTAGCGGCGGCGGCGCACGGCGTCGGCCGCGGCGCCGAGCGCGTGCAGGGGCGCCGAGCGGTACAGGCCGAGCGCCTCCTCGGGGGTGATCCGGCCGCCCGCGGCGGCACGGTCGAGAACGGCTGTGACATCCAACGACGTGAGGTCGGCCTTCTCGGTCACCGTTTCGTCCCTTTCGGAGGGTTGCTTCGGGGGTGCTTCGGGGGTGCTTCTGGGCCGCTGGCGGCCCGATCCAGCGTACGCCAGCGGGGGTGCGGGGCCGGGTCGGGGTCCGCGTCGGCGTGAAATTCAGATGAACGTTCCCTCGCATGAATCCCGTGGCGGGAATGCGGGGGCGCGACGCGGGTCCGGAAGGCACCGGAAGGGAATTGCGGGCACGAATTGCCCCGGGGTGATTACCCCGGTGCGGAGACGTCCTATTCCGGCGGCAGCAGATCGACCGTCACGTCCGCCGGAAATCCGGTCGTCGGACCGGTGCGGCGGGCGAACTCGCGTACTCCGGCGAGTTGCTCGGGGCCGAAGCGGAAGTCGAGCGTACGGAAGTAACGCTCCAGCAGTTCGGCGTCGAACGACTCCCAGCGGGCGGCCTGTTCGGCCACCTTGGCGACCTCGTCGAGGGAGAGGTCGCGGGAGGCGAGGAAGGCCCGGTGGACGTCGTGGACGGTCTCCGGCTCGCGCTCCAGGTACTCCTTGCGGGCCGCCCAGACGGCGAAGACGAACGGCAGTCCCGTCCACTCCTTCCACATCAGGCCGAGGTCGTGGACCTGGAGCCCGAGCCGGGGCGCGTCGTGCAGGGAGGCGCGCAGCGCGGCGTCGCCGATGAGGACCGCCGCCTCGGCCTCCTGCATCATCAGGCCCAGGTCAGGCGGGCAGGTGTAGTACGCGGGCTCGACCCCGTACCGCTCGGCGAGCAGCAGCTGGGCGAGGCGCACGGAGGTGCGGGAGGTGGAGCCGAGCGCGACGCGGGCGCCGTCCAGCTCCTCCAGGGGCCGCTGGGAGACGATCACGCAGGACATGACGGGGCCGTCGCAGCCGACGGCGATGTCGGGGAGCGCGACCAGCCGGTCGGCGTTGCGGAGGTACTCGACGAGGGTGATCGGGCCGATGTCGAGATCGCCCCGGACGAGCCGCTCGCTCAGCTTCTCCGGGGTGTCCTTGGTCAGCTCCAGATCGAGGAGCGTTCCGGTCCTGGCGAGTCCCCAGTAGAGGGGCAGACAGTTCAGGAACTGGATGTGCCCGACGCGGGGCCGGCTGCGCTGGTGCTCGTCGTTCGCATTGTCCACATCGCGAGGCTAGACCCGTCTCGTACGGTGGACATCGCCGGGGGACATCAGGGGCTCGCCGGCGCGCCGCGTCAGCGTGTGAGGGCCCCTGTCAAACATGCGGGTGACGTGATCTTTCCCTCTATCGCTGTGTGCACGCTGCGTGCTACGCTCGACGCAAGTTGCAGTTTGGTTTCCCTTGCAGTACAGAGCCTGCGGAGCATGTGACCCGCAGGCTTTTGTAGTTTTCAGACTTGTTTGCAGGTTCTGGAGCAGGGCGACCCTTTGGCCCATAGGAGGGCTCATGGCTACCGGAACCGTCAAGTGGTTCAACGCTGAAAAGGGCTTTGGCTTCATCGCCCAGGAAGGCGGCGGCCCGGATGTCTTCGTCCACTACTCCGCGATCAACGCGAACGGCTTCCGCTCGCTCGAGGAGAACCAGCAGGTGAGCTTCGACGTCACCCAGGGCCCGAAGGGTCCGCAGGCGGAGAACGTCACCGCGATCTGAACGCCGTAGTGGCGATCGAGATCTTCTAGAGCAGTACCCAAGGAGCCCCGCTCCGTCCCGCAGGTGCGGGTACGGAGCGGGGCTCCTGCCTGTGCCCGGGGGTCAGCAGTCCGGGATCACGGTCCCGTTGTTGTCGCGGGCCTCGTCGTTGCCCCAGCGGGACAGGTAGTAGGCCGGGACGTGGGCGCCGCGGCCGTTCTTCCCCGCGTAGACCGTGTCCAGGTCGGTGCGGAGCCACCAGTGGTTGTAGTTGCCGGAGGCGTCGCGGACCTCCTGGCCCCAGACCTTGCAGTAGACGTAGTTCGTGCCGGCGTTCAGCACGCCCTGGGCGTCGTTCGTGTTGGCTCCGGCGTAGCCCGTGGCGTTGGCGAAGGTGTCCACCCAGTACTTCCCGCCGCCGCCCGAGCAGCCGTTGTCGCTGGTCAGGTGCTTGGATCCGTAGGAGCCGGGGTAGGGCGCGAGCGAGGCGCCGTTGATCACGATGGACTGGCCGACGCCGTTGTAGAGCTGCTCGTAGTGGATGTGGGCGCCGGAGCTGTTGCCGGTGGAACCGGTGGTGCCGATCTGCTGGCCCTGGGAGACGGCGGCGCCGTTCGCGACCGAGTAGGCGTTCAGGTGGAAGTAGTACGTCTTCCAGCCCCCGCCGTGGTCGACCACGATGTAGTTCCCGGCGCCGGACGGCTGCGCGTAGCGGTAGGCGGTGCCGGAGGCCGAGGCCAGGACCGGGGCGCCGGCGGTGGCGCCGCCGTCGGAGCGGACGAAGTCGAGGGCCTGGCGGACCTCGGCGGAGTGATGGCCGTAGGTCCACTTCTGGCCGCAGGGGAACGGGGCCTTGAAGAGGGGCGCGGCGTGGGCGGTGCCCGCCGTGCCGAGGACCGTGAGCAGCCCCGCGAGGAGCGCGAACAGGGCGCCGAGGGCGGGGATCCGCGAAGGGGCGGAGCGGGCGGTGGGGCGCGACGTACGGGGGTGACGCATGGGTCCTCCGTGGCGTGGGACGGCAGGGGTATACGCGCGTTGACCGAGCGGTGACGGACCACAGGGTGCCGGAAGACCGGGCGCCGCAGTAGACCGCGTTCCCCACATGCGGACCGGCCCCGGTACGTACGCTGGACACATGACCGAACGGAAACCGCCGGGCGTGAGCTTCGAGTCGTTCGTCGACAAGCAGATCCGGGAGGCGTCCGAGCGCGGCGACTTCCGGAAGCTCGCGGGCTTCGGCAAGCCGCTGCCGAACGACGCCGCGCCCTACGACGAGCTGTGGTGGATCAAGCAGAAGATGCACCGCGAGGGCATGTCGGCGCTGCCGCCCGCCCTCCAGCTGCGCAAGGAGGCCGAGGACGCGGCCGCGGCGGTCCTGGAGGCCGTCTCGGAGGCCCAGGTCCGGCGGATCCTCGGCGAGATCAACACCAAGATCGCGGAAGCCCTGCGCCGCCCGCCGGCCGGCCCGCCGCTGAACCTGACGCCCTTCGACGTCGAGGCGGAGCTGACCCGGTGGCGGGAGGCGCGCGACCCCAAGGGGGCGTGATGAATAGTGCCGGCCTGCTGCTCGACTCCTTCGGCCGGATCCGGGAGGCCGTCCACGCGGCCGTCGAGGGTCTCGGCGAGGAGGACCTGGCCGCCCGGATCGATCCGGACGCCAACTCGATCGCCTGGCTCGTCTGGCACCTCACCCGCATCCAGGACGACCACCTGGCGGGCGCCTTCGGTACGGAGCAGCTGTGGCGCTCCGACGGCTGGCGGGACCGCTTCGGCCTGCCGTTCCCGCCCTCGGCGACCGGCTACGGGCACACGTCCGCGCAGGTCGGGTCCGTACGGGCGCCGGGCGCGCTGCTGCTCGGCTACCACGACGCCGTGCACGAGCGGACGGCCTCGCTGCTGGCCCCGGTCACCGACGCGGACCTGGACCGGGTCGTCGACACCGCCTGGGACCCGCCGGTGACGCTGGGCGTGCGCCTGGTGTCGGTGATCGCCGAGGACCTCCAGCACGCCGGACAGGCGGCGTACGCGCGGGGGGTGGTGGAGCGGAGGGGGTGACCGCTCCGGGCGGTGCGGGCGCTCCGGGCGGTGCGGGCGCTCCGGGCGCTCCGGGCGGTGCGGACGCGGGTGCGGACACCCCTCGTTCGAACTGATCCTCGATCTTCCGTACAACCACAGACCCCGATCATGAGTCTGACCCGGCACGGCACTCCCCGTGCCGGGTCTTTCCCTGGGGGTTCACTGTGCAGTTCCGCTCCACCGGCACCCGTCTCGCCTCCGCCGCCACGGCCGTCCTGGCCGTCACCGCGCTCGGCGCGGGCACGCTCGCCATGGCGCCGGCCGCCTTCGCGGCCACCTCGGGTCCCGTCCCGGCCGCGCAGCAGGCCGACGAGGCGCTTCCCCTCCTGCCGGAGGGCATGGATCTCGGCGGCGTGGGCGCCTCCGGCTTCCTCACGTACTCCCTCACCCACGACGGCAGCTACAACATGCTCTGGACGCCGTTCGACGGCGGCGCCGCGACCCGGGTCGAGGTGCCCGAGGGCGGCGGCTGGACGACCGGTCCCGGCGACGTGCTCGTCCTCGGCGACGACGGCTGGTCCGCCGAGTTCCGCCGGCTCACCCTGCGCGACCTGTCCGCCCCCGGCACCCCGGACGTGACCCTCGACCTCGCCGCGCTGAACGGCACCTTCGTGGCCGCGCTGAGCCGGACGAGCGTGCTCGCGCAGCTGAAGCGGGCCGACGGCGGGACCGAGCTGCACATCGTCACCAAGGACGGCTCCACCACCTCCACCCGCAAGGTCACGGGCCTTCCCGACGAGGCCGCCGACTTCTCCGGTTCGAAGGCGAGGGACGGCTCCGGCGCCGTCGCCGTCGCGTACGAGCGGGGCCCGGCGGACCTGCGGAGCGGCGGCCGGGCCGTCATCGACCCGGTGACCGCCACGGCGACCGAGACCTACCCCGCCTCCGACTCCGGCTACGGCTGGAGCGGGCCGGACCTCTCCGACTCCCATCTGTCCTGGTACCGGTTCGACGAATCCCTCGGCGGCGTCGTCCAGACCGTCGACCGGAAGACGGGCCAGGGCAAGGCGGTCCAGCTCGGCGCCCACGACGGCGAGTGGTACCACACCCTCACCGGCGAGTGGCTGATCTACGGCAACCCCCAGACGCCGCCCCGGGCCGTCTCCCTGACCAGCGGCAAGACCGTCGCGCTGCTGGACTCCGCCACCGCCGCGACGACCACCGACGACGGCAGCGTCATCATGCGCGGCGCGCGGGCCGCCGACGGCAAGGGGCTCTTCCGGATCGTGCTCGCGGCGGACGGCACGCCGACGATCACCAAGGCGGCCGACGAGGGCAGGCTGGTCGACCTGAGGATCGAGCAGGTCGAGGTCCCCCGCACGGTGGAGCTCGACAGGACCGGCGGACGGGTCGACCTGGCGTGGACGCTGTCCCACCGCGAGGCGTACGTCGACGTCGTCCTGACGCACGCCGAGACGGGCAAGCAGTACCACGACCGGATCCTCCCTCCCGGCTCCGGCAACCGCTACGCCCTCACCTGGGACGCCGTCATCGACGGCGCGGACGCGCCCGACGGCACCTACGCGGTGGACGCCGAGGCCGTGCTGTTCGACGGCACCGGTGAGCCCGAGCGCGTCCAGTCCTTCATGACGCTCACGCGCGGCTTCAACGCCCACGACTTCATCGGCAACGGCTCCACCGACCTGCTCGCCCGGGACGCCTCCGGCGTGCTGTGGCTGGAGGACCTGCGGGACCGGCCGGTGGACGGCAAGGTCCAGGCGGGGCAGCGGATCCGCGTCGGCGGCGGGTGGAACACGTACAAGCAGATCGAGGCGGCCGGAAACATCGGCGGCGGCTTCGTCGGCGACGTGGTCGCGCTCGACGGCTCCGGTGTGCTGTGGGCGTACGACGGCCGGGGCGTGGAGCGCGGCACCTTCGCCGACCGCGTCCGCGTCGGCGGCGGCTGGGGCGTCTACAAGCAGCTCGCCGGCGGGTCCGACCTCGACGGGGACCGGCGTGCCGACCTGGTCGCCGCGGACACCGCCGGGGTGCTGTGGTTCTACAAGGGCACCGGCGACCTCGCCAAGCCCTTCGCGGCCCGGGTGAAGATCGGCGGCGGCTGGGGCGTCTACAACCAGCTCGCGGCCGTCGGGAACATCGCCGGCACGGCCGCCGGTGACCTCGTCGCCCGTGACACGGCCGGTGTCCTCTGGCTCTACCAGGGCGACGGCAGGGGCAAGTTCCTCTCCCGCGTGCGGGTCGGCGGCGGCTGGGGAGTCTTCAGCCAGCTCGTCGGCGCCGGCGACGTGAACAGCGACGGGCGCCCGGACCTGGTCGCGTACGGGGCCGGCGGCACGTACGTGTACCGGTCGAACGGCACCGTCTCCAACACCTTCACCCGGCTGACCACCTCGCTCTTCACCGGCGAGGGCAGCCGGTTCACCAGCGTCTCCTGACGCGCCCCGACGCCCCGCGGGGGCGCCGCGCGGACCGCGCGGCGCCCCCGTGGCCGTACGGGATCCCTTCGTCTTCATCGGCACAGTCCTGGGGGACTCTGTGAACCACCGCATCACCGGGCGCCGGCTCGCCGCCGCCCTCGTCACTCTGGCCACGGTCACGGCCGTGACCGGCACGCTCGTCACCGCGCCGGCCGCGACGGCCGCCCCGAGCGGCGCGACCGCCGAGGGGCGCTGCGCCCCGGCCGCGCCCGGGCTGCTGCCGGCCGGCGCGGAGATCGTGTCCACGGGCGCGTTCGGGTACATCACGGCGTGCGTGGACGAGAACGGCGAGACGGTCCGGGAGTGGCACAAGGCCGACGGCACCGTCGTGGCCTTCGGCAACACCGTCTCGGACGTCTACGAGTCGTGGTCGGACTGGATGGTGACGAACAACAACGGCACCATCTCCGCGCACCACGCGCCGACCAACACGTACTCCAACCACACGCTCAGCGGCGACCTCGTCGGCCTGGCGTTCAACGTCGCGTACGAGAGCCGGCCCGCGGCGTCCGGCACGGGCCGCGAGCTGTGGCAGCTGCGGAACGACAACGGCGTCGTGAACAAGATGAAGCTGAGCGACACCTTCGGCAACACGATGGACGATCTCACCGAGACCGGCTACCGGGTCGCCGCGGCGGGCCGGGACGCGAACGGCCGGGCCGTGGCGCTCGTCCTCATCCGGGGCACCCGCCTCACCGCCGACGGGCAGGAGCCGTACACCAAGCAGGCCCTGATCGACGCGCCCACCGGCACCGTGATCGTCCAGGAGACGCCGACCCGCCCCGGCGGCGACTGGGACGCGTCGGTGACCGCCGCGCTCACCGCCAAGTACCAGGCGTGGATCGTGAACCGCGCGGGCGGCGGGTCGGAGATCTGGGCGCGGGGGACCGCCCCGCTGAGCGGGCTCGCGAAGGAGGTCCCGCTCACCGACATCCCCGGCAAGGCCGTCCTCGCCGGGATCGTCGGCGACACGGCCCTGTACGCGGCCCAGCGCGACCCCTGGGGCGACCCGGCGGTCCGGACGCCGCTGTACGCGCGGAACCTGGCCGCGGGCGGAGCCCCGTACAAGGTCCTGGAGAACTTCTCGTCCGTGGCGCACGCGCCCGACGGCAGTCTCCTGGTGCGCGGCACGTCGGGCACGGCCGACGGCCTCTTCGCCCTCGGCGGGGACGGGACCGTCACGCCTCGGCTCGTCGCCGACACCGGCAAGGTCGTGGGCCTGACGGTGACCGGCTTCTCGGTGCCCGGCTCCGTGAACCTGGAGAAGGCCGGTACGAGCGTCCCGATGACGTTCGACCTGTCCGCCGCCGACGCGGACGTGGACCTCGTCCTCACCCACACCCGCACCCAGAAGAAGCTCACCTGGCGGCTGCCCCGCCCCGCGACGGGCCTGCGGTACGCGTACGCCTGGAACGGGATCCTCGACGGCATCAGCGCCCCGAACGGCGCCTACACCTGGCGGATCACCGCCACCTCCGACTCCGGCGGCGCCCCGGCCACGGCCTCCGGGGCCCTGACCGTGTCCCGCACCGCCAACCCGCACGACCTCAACGACAACGGCTCCACGGACCTCCTCGCCCGCGACGCCGCCGGCGTGCTCTGGCGGGACGACCTCTACGACTGGCCGGTCGGCGGGCAGGCGAAGCCGGCCAGGCGGACGAAGATCGGCACCGGCTGGAACACGTACAAGCAGATCGAGGCGGCCGGGAACATCGGCGGCGGCGCCCCCGGCGACCTGATCGCCCTCGACGGCTCGGGCGTCCTCTGGTCCTACACCGGCAGGGGCGACGGCACCTTCGCCGGCCGTGTCCGCGTCGGCGGCGGCTGGGGCGGTTACACCAAGCTGGCGGGCGGCTCGGATCTCGGCGCGGACGGCAAGGCGGACCTGTTCGCCACCGACACCGCCGGCACCCTGTGGTTCTACGCGGGCACCGGCGACCCGGCGAAGCCGTACGGCCCCCGCATCCGGGTGGGCGGCGGCTGGGGCGTCTACAACCAGCTCACCGCGGTCGGGAACATCGCCGGCGACGCGGGCGGCGACCTCGTCGCCCGCGACACCTCGGGCGTCCTGTGGCTGTACCCGTCCAAGGGGCACGTCTACGGCACCCGCGTGCGCGTCGGGGCGGGCTGGGGCGCTTTCAGCCAGCTCGTCGGCGCCGGCGACGTCACCAACGACGGCCGCCCGGACCTGATCGCGTACGGGGCGGGCGGCACCTACGTGTACGCCTCCACGGCCTCCACCACGTCCCCGTTCAGCCGTCAGAACACCACGCTCTACGCGGGCGAGGGCAGCAAGTTCACCAGTGTGTCCTGAAGCAGGCTTGACGGACTGAGGCACGAGTCCCGAACAGCCGTACAACCCTGAACGGCCCTCACGAGTCCTGTGGTTGTGGCGCACCGACGCCACGACCACAGACTTCGGGAGGAATCCCCTTGAAGCACCTCAGCTCCGCCCGCCGGCGCCTCGCCGTCGCCGTCACGGTCGCCCTCGCGGTGACCGCCGGCACGGCCGCGGCCACCGCCCCCGCGCTCGCCGCCCCGCGGACGGCCACCGCCGCCGCGACCGGGCAGCAGGCGGAAACGCCCGTGATCGGCGCCGACGCCCTGCTGCTGACGGGCGGGGCGGACGGCTTCGTGAGCTACGAGAACGTCGACGGCGACCGCACCTTCCGCTGGCACCGGACCGCGGACGGCACCGCGACCGTCCTGCCCGTGGAGTTCGGCGAGACCCCCCGGGCGGCCTCGGTCGGCGACCGGGTCCTGCTGCGGCCCGAGAAGACCGTCTACCAGATCCTGGACATGGCGGGCGGCGCCCCCGTCACCGTCGACACGTCGGCCGTCGGCACGGGCGCGGGGCTGCTGCAGTTCACCGGCGACACCCTCGTCATGCGGCAGTACCACGGGGAAGGCCGCGAGAGCCTGCACCTCTACTCCCACGCCGCGGGCACGGTCACGCACCACGCGGTGACGGGCCTCCCCGCCGACGCGAGCATCCGGCGGACCGCGTACTCGGCGTCCGGGGTCGTCGCGGTCCAGTACCGGGGCACGGTGGGCGGCGCGGTCCAGGAGCGCCTGGCCGTCGTCGACCTGGCGACCGCGAAGGTCGTCGAGGACCGGGCCGTGCCCGGTTTCTACCCCAACTCCGACATCGCGGTCTCGGCCACGCGCCTGGCCTGGTCCGAGTCGGGCGCCGACGGCGCCGTGACCCTCGTGACGGCCCCCCGCGGCGGCCAGGAGGTGACGCGGCACGTGACGCTGACGCCCCGCGGCACCGCCGTGACGACCGGCCTGCTGAAGGACTGGCTCGTGTACGCGGTGCCGGGGAGGACCGCCGTCTCGGCCGTCTCGCTGACGGACGGGACCACGGTGGACGGTCTCGTCGGAGACGTGGACCGCCTGCGCGCCGCCGGGGACGGGCTGCTGACCCAGGGCACCACCCCGGAGCAGGGCGCGGGCGTGTACCGGATCGCGGCCGGCCCGGACGGCCGGCCCGCGGCGACCGTCCTGGCGACCAACGGCGCGACCACGCCGACCACCGTCCTGACCGAACAGGTCCCGGCCACCGCCGACTTCCGCCGTGCGGACTCCAAGGCCACGCTGCGGTGGACGTACGGCCGCAGCGACGTGCGGGTGAACCTCCAGGTGACCCACACGAAGTCGGGCAGGAGCTGGTCCCAGGGCAGGACGCTCAAGGGCACCGCCACCGAGGCGTCCTTCGGCTGGGACGGGACGTTCTCCACCGACGCGGTCCCCTACAACGGGCCGGCCGCGTACAACGGCGCCTACACGTGGAAGATGACCGTCTCGTCGATGAGCGGCATCGGCGGCACGGTCGTGCGGACCGGCTCCCTCCAGGTCGACAGCGGCGTCGCCGCGCACGACTACTCCGACAGCGGCTCCCCCGACCTGCTCTTCCGGGACTCCCAGGGCCGCCTCGCCTCCTACGACGTCCGCCAGTTCGTCGCCGACCCGACGCGCGAGTGGGAGCGGACCGAGCGGGGCGGCGGCTGGTACGTCTACGACCGCCTGCTCTCCGCCGGGAACCTGGACGCGACCCCGTACTCCGACGTCGTCGCCCGCGACAAGGCCGGCGTCCTGTGGCTGTACTCCGGCACGGGCCACTCCCTCGCGAAGCCCGTCCGGATCGGCGGCGGCTGGGGCGTGTACGACAAGCTCGCGGCGGGCTCCGACCTCACCGGCGACGGCCGCCCCGACCTCCTCGCCACCGACACGTCCGGTGTCCTGTGGCTGTACAAGGCCACCGGCGACGGCGCCAAGCCGTTCGCGCCGCGCACGCGCGTCGGCGGCGGCTGGAACACCTACGACCTCCTCACCGCCCCCGGGAACGTCGGCGGCGCGGCGGCCGGCGACCTCCTGGCCCGCGACAGGGCGGGCGTCCTCTGGCTCTACCTCGGCAAGGGCGACGGCACCTTCGCGCCCCGGACGAGGGTCGGCGGCGGCTGGGGCGCCTACTCCCAGATCGTCAACATCGGCGACGCGGACCGGGACGGCCGCGCCGACCTGATCGCCGAGAGCGGCACGCAGCGGGACCCCTGGCTCCACGTCTACAAGGGCACGGGCGACTGGAAGGCCCCGTTCGGCGGCGTCAGGACGCTCGGCATCCCCTCGTACGAGTCCCGGACGGGCACCCGCGCCCTCGTCTTCTGATCCGGAAAGGACAGCCCCCCTCGTGCGGTACCTCGGACACACCACCCCCCGTCTCCTCGGAGCGGCCGTCGCCGTCGCGCTCGCGGTGACGGCCGGCGGCCCGGCCGTTCCGGCCGTCGCGGCCGGGACGGCGGCCGTCGGCGCGGCCGCCGCGCGGCAGGAGGCGTTCTCCCTTCCGGCCGGCTCGACCGCGGCCACCGGCGGCCCGACCGGTTTCCTGAGCGCGCGCCCGGACGGCACCGGGCACGCGTTCACGTGGGTCCGGTACGACGGGAGCACGACCCCGCTGACGGGGCGCCACTCGGCGGTCCCCGGCACGGACCTCGTCGTCCGGAACGACGACACCACGCGCACCGTGATCGACATGGCCTCGGGCTCGGAGGTGGCCGCCTACGACGTCCCGGCGGCCGGCACGTACCTGGCGCTGCGCCACCAGGGCGCCTCGCTCGTCGTCGTGGGCCCCGGGGACGTGCGCGTGCTCGGCAAGGACGCCCGGGGCGGGACGGTGGACCGCGTGGTGACCGGTCTCCCCCAGGACGCCCGGATGGTCGACACGTACGCGGCCGCCCCGGACAGCTTCCTCCTCCGGTACTCCGTGACCCGGGACGGCGTGACGGCGTACGCCCTGGCCGTCGTCGACGTCGCCTCGGCGTCGGTGGTGGAGACGTACGACACGCTGGGCTCGTCCGGCGGCCTCTCCATGAGCGTGTCGCGCACGCACGTCGCCTGGGTGGAGCCGGCGGGCAGCCGCGGGACCCGCCTGGCCGTGGCCGTGCGGGGCACCTCCGCGGTCACGCGCGCCGACCTCCCCGGCCTCGACAGCACGCGGCGGGTGACCGTGGACCTCATGGCCGACCGGCTCGTGTACGCCGAGCCGGGCGCCGCCACGCGCTGGACCGCCGGCGAGCTCGACCGTCCGGTCTCCGTCCCGCTGACGGACCTCGGCGACCGGACCGTCCTCCCCCTCGCGCACGCCGCCTCCGTCGTGCCGGCCGCCGACGGGTCGCTGCTCGTCACCGGCGGCACGCTGGACGGGGGCGAGGGCGTGTACCGGATCGCCCCGGGCGCGGACGGGGCCGCGCCGGCCGTGTCGCAGGTGGCCGCCACCGCCGTCCCGACCGTCCTCACGGTCCTGGAGGAGACCCCGCCGGCGACCGGCACGGTCGACCTCGACGGGGCGGGCGGGAAGCTGTCCGCCTCCTGGACGCTCAGCCGGCCCAACGCGCGCGTCAGCCTGGAGGTGACCCACACGGCCACGGGCCGCTCCGCCCTCGTCAGGGCCCGGGCGACGGACTCCGGTTCCACCGGTTTCCGCGCGGAGTGGGACGGCCTCCTCGCCCCCGGGTACCCGGCCCACGCGGGCGCGTACACCTGGACCATGCGGGCCGAGCCCGCCAACGGCATCGGCCCGGCCGCCGAGCGCACCGGCTCCTTCGGCCTGACCCGCCCGACCGCCCCGCACGACTTCGACGGCAACGGCTCGCCGGACGTCCTCAACCGTGCGGCGGACGGCGTCCTGTCCTCGTACGACCTGGGGCAGCTGCGGCGCCTGCGGTACGACGAGCCGGAGAGCCCGACGCGGATCGGCGGCGGCTGGAACACGTACAACAGGATCACGGCCACCGGGAACACCGGCTCCACCGCCGCCCCGGACCTCGTCGCCCGGGACGGCGCCGGCGTGCTCTGGTGGTACGCGGGCAAGGGCGACGGCACCTTCGCGCCCCGCACCAGGGTCGGCGGCGGCTGGAACGTCTACGACAAGCTCACCGCCGGCTCGGACGTGACCGGCGACGGCCGGACCGACCTCCTCGCCACCGACACCGCCGGCGTCCTGTGGCTCTACCCCGGCACCGGCAACGCCGCCGCCCCCTTCGCCGCCCGCACGCGCGTCGGCGGCGGCTGGGGCGTCTACGACCTGGTCTCCGCCACCGGCGACCTCGGCGGAGCCGGCGCCGGCGACCTCGTCGCCCGTGACCGGAACGGCGTCCTGTGGCTGTACCTCGGCAAGGGCGACGGCACCTTCGCGCCCCGCACCAAGGTCGGCGGCGGCTGGAACGCGTACGACGAGATCGTCGGCGTCGGTGACACCGACGCCGACGGCCGCAACGACCTGGTCGCGAAGGGCGCGGCCCTCCGGAGCGACGAGCAGCTGTTCGTCCACCGCGGCACGGGCCGGTGGTCGGCCCCGTTCGCCCCGGCCGGGACGGCGTCCACGCGCTACCTGGAGTGGCCGCACGACCTCTACTGACGCGGGAGCCCGCCGGTCAGCGGGACGGTCGCCCAGACCGTCTTGCCGACCTGGCGGGGCTTGACGCCCCAGGTGGTGGCGAGGGTGGCTACGAGGAGGAGTCCGTAGCCGCCCTCGCCGGCGTCCGCGGCCGGCGCGGGCCGGCGCTCGGCCCGCGCGTCGGAGAGCTCGACCGTCACGTGGTCCGCGCCGTACGCCATGCGGAGCTCGAAGTCCCGCCCCGGGACGCGCCCGTGCCGGACCGCGTTGCTCGCCAGCTCCGCCACCACCAGCTCCGCCGCCTCCGCCGCCGGGCCCGCGACGCCCCAGGTGCGCAGCTGGTGCGCCGCGAGCAGACGGGCCAGGCGCGCGCCCCGGGGCGTGGGGCTCAGACGCAGCGCGAACTCCGGCGCGTCCTCACTTCTTGGGGTGGTCATTTCCGGCTTCATGGCATCGAGCCTGTCCCCCCGGCCCTACGCTGACCAGCAGCGACGCCACGACGCTGGGTAACTGTACGGGTACGCCAAGAGGGCGGTACGGATGTCGGGGAAGCACGAGGAGCGGCCGGAGAAGCCCTCCGAAGTGGACGGTACGGCGCACTTGTTCAAGGCGCTGGGGAAGATCATCAAGGTGCTGCGGCAGAACGCGGGCCTGAGCCAGGCGCAGCTCGCCGCGATCACGCACTGCAGCGAGGACCTCGTCTCCGCGATGGAGCGGGGCGTACGGACCCCGCAGCCGGAGTTCCTGCTGCGGGCGGACGAGGCGGTGGGGGCGGGCGGGGCGTTGGCAGCCGCCGCGGACGACGTACGGGAGGCGTTGGCGCGGGTGCGGACCCGCCATCCGGACTGGTTCCGCAGTTTCGCCAAGGCGGAGGCCGAGGCGGTGGCACTCCACTACTACGAGGTGCAGGCCGTACCTGGCTTGTTGCAGACGGAGGCGTACGCACGCGCTCTGTTTAGAAACCGGCGCCCCCTGTACGACGAGGAGACGGTCGAGAAGCGAGTTGCGGACCGCCTCGCACGGCAGGTGGTCCTTGAGAAGTGGCCCCCTGTCACGATCAGCTTCGTCCTGGAGGAGGCGATCCTCCGTCGCCCGCTGGGGGGAAGAACCGCGTTCAGGGAGCAGTTGCGCCGCATCCTGGACATCGCACGACTCCGCACCGTGCACCTTCAGTTGATGCCTACCGAGCGAACGGAGCATCCAGCCATCGACGGCGCCTTCGCTCTCCTCACACCCAAGGGGCGCCGAGAGGTCACGTACACGGAAAGCTACGGGGACGCCCGACTCATCACCGACCCCGAACTCGTGCGTCAGTACAACGAGCGCTATGGGATCATCCGGGCGCAGGCACTCTCGCCCCGCGAGTCCCTGGAGTTGATCGAGAAGATGCTGGGAGAGCTATGAGCACCACCGATCTGGTCTGGTTCAAGAGCAGCCACAGCGGCGCCGAGGGTGGCAACTGCATCGAGGTCGCCGCTCACCCCATCGCCGTCCACGTCCGTGACTCCAAGGTCCCCCACGGCCCCCAGCTCGCCGTCGCCCCGGCGGCCTGGGCCGTGTTCGTGGAGGGCGCCGCGCAGGACTAGGGCGCGGACCGGTTGCGGAGGGCCTCCCTGAGCGTCGGCCAGGGGGGCCTTCCGTCTTCCAGGACGTCGAGGACGACGGCCAGGGCCTCCGGCGGCAGGGTCTCCTTGTGGCTCGCCACGTCGAGGACGGGGATCAGGACGACCGCGTCCGGGTCGAGGCGGGTGTCCAGGACGCCGTGGGGGACGGGGAGGACCTCGATCCAGTCGTGGCCGTGCTCGTCGGTGAGGGACAGGGGGCGGAGGCGCAGCACGGGGTGCTGGAGGCCGAGGCGGAGGCTGAAGCGGCGCCGGGAGGGCGGCTTCGGCCTGCGGTACGCGTAGACGATGTCGCCGGGGACAGGTCGCATGGGGCCAGGGTCCGGCCCCGGGGTGTCGGAGGGAAGAACTCCAGCCGTACCCCCCGCCCCCTTCCGGCCACTTCAACCACAGCCCCGTAACAACGCCTTGACGCCGATTCAGATGTTGATCGCGCTGAGCTACCCTGTGGCCCATGCAGGGGGAATTGGAAAACGACTCTAATTTGGCCGGCAGTGGCGCGATGCCGCTCGACGCGGACGACCCGCGCCGCATCGGTGCCTTCCGCCTGCTCGGCGTGCTCGGGTCCGGCGGGATGGGGCGCGTCTACCTGGGGGCCGTGCCGGGGACGTACGCGGCCGTCAAGCGGGTGCTGCCGACGCTCGCCGAGGACAAGGACTTCCTCAGCCACTTCGGGCACGAGCTGGACAACCTCGCGCGGCTGCCCGCGGGGGCCAGCACGAAGCTGCTGGCGAGCGACCGGCTCGCCAAGCCGCCGTGGTTCGCGACGGAGTTCATACCGGGCGTGACGCTCAACGACGCGCTGCGGCTCAACAACGGGCCGCTGCCCGCCGACGCGCTGTGGCGGCTGCTGCGGGAGGCGGCGGCGGGGCTGCGGGCGGTGCACGCGGCCGAGATGGTGCACCGGGACCTCAAGCCGTCCAACGTGATGCTGACCGCGGACGGGCTCTCGCTCATCGACTTCGGGGTGGCGCGGGCGGCCGACCAGAGCCGGCTGACGAAGACCGGCATGATCATCGGCACGCCGGCGTACATGGCGCCCGAGCAGGCCGTCGCGGACAAGGTGCTGACCGGAGCGGCGGACGTGTTCGCGCTCGGCAGCCTCGTGCTGTACGCGGCGAACGGGCGGCCGCCGTTCGGGGACGGCTCGGGGCACGACCTGCTCTACCGGGTGGTGCACGGCGAGCCCGACTTCGGGCGGCTCACGGAGTCGGACCCGGACCTCGCGGATCTGGTGCGGACCTGCCTGGCCAAGGACCCCGAGGACCGGCCGACCGCGACCGAGCTCGTCGGCCACGCGGACGCCCGTGCCGACGGGGTCGCCTGGCCGGAGCCGGTGGCGGCGCGGATCGCCGAGCGGGCCGCGTTCGCGGCCGGGGCGCCGACCGCCGAGGCGCTGGCGGAGCTGGAGGCGGCCGATCCCTCGCAGGACGTGGCCACGGCCCCGCTGACCCCGCAGTCGGGGGCCGGTTCGGGCCCGGCGTACGCCCTCACGGGGAAGGCGGCGGGCGAGAAGGAGAAGAAGCGGCGGAACCGGATCGTGGTGATGGCCGTGCCCGTCGTCCTCGCCACCGGCACGACGCTGACGCTGTCCCTCGTCCCCTACGACATCGGGCGGGCGGGCGCGGCGGACAAGCCCTCCACCTCCCCGACCGCCGTCCTCTCCCCGTCGGCGCAGCCGCCGTCCTCGGCCGTGCCGCCCGGCGCGCGACCGTCCGCGAAACCCTCCGCGTCCGCCTCCGGCTCCGCGACGGCGACCTCCGTGCCGCCCGGGACCCCGCCGGCGCCCGGCGCGCCGCCGCCGCCCGCCGGCGGGGGCGGGGGCGGGGCCGTCTCCGGCGGAGGGGGCGGCACCGGCGGCGGCTCGACGACCACCGGCGGGGGCGGCAGCTCGACCTCAGGGGGCTCCTCCGGCGGCTCGACCACGACCTCGGGCGGATCCTCGGGCGGGTCCACCGGCTCGTCCGGGGGGTCGTCCTCCGGCGGCACGACCACCACCCGTCCGACGACCGCGGCCCCCCGTCCCACCACGGCCGCGCCGAAGCCGACGCCGACGCCCACCTCCGGCGGCGGGGGCACGGGGCCCTCGGGGACGTACGCGCTGGAGAACGGGACCACCGGCAACTGCCTGGCGGAGTACAAGCAGCCGTACGGGGTGACCACGATCAACTCGCGGCCGTGCGGCGCCCAGCCGGAGCTCTCCGGCTACTCCTGGACCTACCGGGCCAACGCGGACGGCTCCTTCCGGCTGGTCAGCCGGAAGTCCGGCCTCTGCCTCGAAGGGGGCAGCGGATTCGCCGCCACCGTCGCCGCCTGCACCGGCGCGAGCACCCAGTCCTGGAAGTTCGGCTCCTCCACGTCGGCCGGCCGGGAGATCAGGAGCGTGAGCAACGGCCAGTGCCTGACGTCCAACCCGGGCGCCGTGGTCGTCTACGCCTGCAACAGCGGTTACACGTCCCCCCAGTACTGGCGCAACATCGGCGCCCTGTAGGCGCCGGGCGCGGGGCGGCCGCGGTGACGCTCCACCGTCACCGCGGCCGGCGGCCAGGTCCTAGGCCGAAGCGCCGGGGGACGGTGTCGCGGACCGGGCGGTGAAGACCGGGACCGTGACGCCGTCCGGGCCCTCGCGGAAGGCGACCTCCAGCGGCATGTCGACGCGGAGGTCGCCCTCCTCCACGCCCACGACCTCCGTCATCATGCGCGGCCCCTCGGCCAGGTCGACGACGGCCGCCACGTAGGGGACGCGGTCGCCGAAGGGCGGGAGGTCGTTCCGGTGGACCACGGACCAGGTGTGGAGCGTGGCCCGGCCGCTCGCGCGCTCCCAGCCGACGTCCTCGCTCCAGCAGTGGGGGCAGAACTCACGGGGGTAGTGGTGGGGGCGGGCGCAGGCCCGGCAGCGGCGGAGCAGCAGGCGGCCGTCGGCGGCGGCGTCCCAGTAGGGGCGGGTGAAGGCGTCGATGTCCGGGGTGGCCGTCATCAGAAGAGTCCGATCGCGGAGTCGAGGGACCAGGTCTGCCAGGACATCGCGAAGAGGGCGACCAGGGAGATCAGCGCCATCATCGCGTTCTGCCCCTGCTCGGCCCAGTCGTGGATCATCAGGACGAGGTAGAGGAGGTTGAGGAGGAGGCCGCCGATCAGGGCGACCGGGGTGAGGAAGCCGGTGATCAGGCCGAGGCCGAGGGCGAGTTCGGCGTAGACGACGACGTACGCCATGAGCGTGGGGCGGGGGGCGACGACGGCGTCGAAGCCCTTCTTGACCTGCGGCCACCTGTGCTTGCCGGCGACGTCGGCGGCCCAGGCGATGCCGGTGCCGCGCTCGAACCAGCCCTTCCTGTCCTTGTGGCGCCAGCTCTCCAGCCACCACAGGCCGAGGCCGATGCGGAGGACGGCGAGCCATTCGGCGCCGGTGAGCCAGACGGTCTGCATGCGGGGTCCTCCTCGACGGCACCCTTGATCTGACGGTACGTCAGTTCAGCGCAGCGCCCCCGCCCTCCGCAAGGGGTCGGAGCGCGTGACCGTTTCGCAACCGAAATCCCTCTTGACCGAGACCCACTGCGTGTACACGTCATTACGCTCAGCATTCATGGTCACCACCCCCCAAGAACCGGTGTACGTCATCGGCGCCGGCCCCGGCGGGCTCGCGGTCGCCGCCACCCTGCGCGCCCGCGGCGTCCGCGCCGTCGTCCTGGAGAAGTCCGGGGACGTCGGCACCTCCTGGCGCGGCCACTACGACCGGCTGCGGCTGCACACCACCCGTCGCCTCTCCGCCCTCCCGGGGCTGCGGATCCCCCGGTCGTACGGCCGCTGGGTCGCCCGCGCCGACCTGGTGCGCTACCTGGAGGCGTACACCGAGAAGCACGAGCTGGACGTCGTCACCGGCGTCGAGGTGCACCGGATCGAACCGGCCGGGGACGGGACCGGGACCTGGGTGCTGCACGCGACCGGCGGACGGCGGCTGACCGGCCGCGCCGTCGTCGTCGCCACCGGCTTCAACCACACCCCGACCGTGCCGGCCTGGCCGGGGCTCGACACCTACGAGGGCGACCTCGTCCACGCCCGCGAGTACCGGAACCCGGAGCCGTACGCGGGAAAGGACGTGCTCGTCGTCGGCATCGGCAACACCGGCGCCGAGATCGCCGCCGACCTCGCCGAGGGCGGCGCCGGCCGCGTCCGGATCGCCGTCCGGACCGCCCCCCACATCCTCCGCCGCACCACGGCCGGGTGGCCCGCGCAGCGCAGCGGCATCCTCGTCCGGCGGCTTCCGGTCGGGCTCGTGGACCTGCTCGGCCGGGGCCTCGCCCGGTTCGCCGCCCCGGACCTCACCGCGTACGGGCTGCCCCGGCCGACCGCCGGCCTCGCCAGCCGCGTCCGCGAGGGCGCCATCGCCGTCCAGGACGTGGGCCTGGTCGACGCCGTCCGGGCCGGGAAGGTCGAGGTCGTCGCGGCCGTCGAGGCCCTGGAGGGGGGCGAGGTGGTCCTCGCCGACGGCACCCGGATCACCCCCGACGCGGTGATCGCCGCCACCGGCTACCGGCGCGCCCTCGAACCCCTCGTCGGCCACCTCGACGTCCTCGACGAACGCGGCCGGCCACTGACGCGCGGGCCGCGCAGCCCGCGCCAGGCCCCGGGCCTCTATTTCACCGGCTTCACCAACCCGATCAGCGGGATGCTGAGAGAGCTCTCCAGGGACGCGGAACGGATCGCCCGGCGGATCGCGCGGACGAAGCCGGGACCGAAGCCGGGACCGAAGCCGGAGGCGCGGCCCGAACCGAAGCCGTAGGCCGTGGCCGCAGGCCGCGGCCGGAGCCCCGGCCGCGCGCCCCGAACGACCCCAGACCCCGCCCTTCCGGCGGGGTCTTCGCGCTTCCTCCGCACCGCCCCATTCCTGACTGAGCGTCAGTTCTGTAATCTGACTAGGCGTCAGGTCACTTGTCCGGGACGCGTCCTGCACGGAAGGGCGGAGCGCAACGATGCTTGGATCGACCCACGGAACCTTCACCACCGGTCTGCGCGCCCGCGTGGAAGCCTGCGGGGAATCCCCCCGCACCGCCGTCCACGGGCACGCCGCCGCGCCCGGCGACCGGGACGTCAGCGGCCGGGCGCTGCACGCCGAGGTCCCCGACCTCGACCGCTTCTTCCGGCCCCGGTCCGTCGCCGTCGTCGGCGCCTCCGACACCGAGGGCCGGCCCAACACCGGCATCACGCGGCAGCTGCTCGCCTGGGCCGAACGGGTCGGCGCGGAGCTCGTCCCCGTCCACCCGACCCGCACCACCGTCTTCGGCATCGACTGCGTGGCGTCCGTCAAGGACCTCGCCGACCCCGTCGACCTCGCCGTCCTGCTCGTCGCCGACCCGCTGCCCGTCATCGAGGAGCTGGGCGAGGCCAAGGTGCGCTTCGCGGTCGCCTTCGCCTCCGGCTTCGCCGAGACCGGCGCCGCCGGCGCCGCGGCGCAGCAGCGGCTGGCCGAGGCCGTCCGCCGGACCGGCGTCCGGCTCCTCGGCCCCAACACCAACCTCAACGCCTTCGAGCGCTTCCGCGACGACCTCGACGGCCCCGCCGTCGCCCTCATCACCCAGTCCGGGCACCAGGGCCGGCCCGTCTTCACCCTCCAGGAACTGGGCGTCCGCCTCTCCCACTGGGCGCCGACCGGCAACGAGGCCGACCTGGAGACCGCCGACTTCCTCTCGTACTTCGCCTCCCTGCCCGAGGTCGGCGCCATCGCCGCCTATGTGGAGGGCCTCAAGGACGGCCGGTCCTTCCTCCTCGCCGCCGACCGCGCCGCCCGCGAGGGCGTGCCGGTGGTGGCCGTGAAGGTCGGCCGGACCGAGACCGGCGCCCGTACCGCCGCCTCCCACACCGGGAAGCTCACCGGCGCGGACCGGGTGGTGGACGCGGCGATGCGGCAGTTCGGGGTGATCCGCGTCGACGGCCTCGACCAGCTCCAGGACACCGCCGCCCTCCTCGCCCGCGCCCGCAAGCCGCTCGCCGACGGCGTCGTCGTCTACTCGATCTCCGGCGGCACGGGAGCCCACTTCGCCGACCTGGCGACGGCCGCCGGACTGAGCCTGCCCACGCTCCCGCAGGCCAAGCAGGACGAGCTGCACCAGTGGATCCCCGAGTACCTCCGCGTCGCCAACCCGGTCGACAACGGCGGGCACCCGGTCGGCGACTGGCGCGGCCGGAAGATCATCGACGCGATCCTCGCGGACCCCTCGGTCGGGGTCCTCGTCTGTCCCATCACCGGTCCCTTCCCTCCCATGAGCGACAAGCTCGCGCGGGACCTGGTGGAGGCCGCGGAGGCCACCGACAAGCTGGTGTGCGTCGTGTGGGGCTCCCCCGTCGGCACCGAGGACGCCTACCGGACCACCCTCCTCGGCTCCTCCCGCGTCGCCACCTTCCGCACCTTCGCCAACTGCATCGGCGCCGTGAAGGCGTACCTCGACCACCACCGCTTCACCGCCGGCTACCGCTCCCCCTTCGACGAGGCCCCCCGCACCCCCTCGCCGTCCTTCCGCAAGGCCCAGGCGCTGATGCGGCCCGGCCGCCGGCTCAGCGAGCACGCGGCCAAGCAGCTGCTGCGCGCGTACGGCATCCGCGTCCCGCGCGAACAGCTCGTGACGAGCGCGGCGGCCGCCGTCCGGGCCGCCGGGCTCGTCGGCTACCCGGTCGTGATGAAGGCGTCCGGCGCCCAGCTCGCCCACAAGACGGAACTCGGCCTGGTGAAGGTCGGGCTGACCTCCGCGAGCCAGGTCAGGGACGCGTACCGCGACCTCACCGACATCGCCCGCTACGAGCAGATCGACCTCGACGGCATCCTCGTCTGCCAGATGGTCGGCAAGGGCGTCGAGATGGTCGTCGGCGTCACCCACGACGACCTGTTCGGCCCGACGGTCACGGTCGGCCTCGGCGGGGTCCTGGTCGAGGTCCTGAACGACACCGCCGTCCGCGTCCCGCCCTTCGGCGAGCGCGAGGCCCGCTCGATGCTCGACGAGCTGCGCGGCCGGGCCCTCCTCGACGGCGTCCGCGGCGCCCCGCCCGCCGACGTCGACGCGCTCGTCGAGGTCGTCCTCCGGGTCCAGCGGATGGCCCTCGAACTCGACGGCGAACTCGCCGAACTCGACATCAACCCGCTGATGGTGCTGCCGCGCGGACAGGGCGCGGTGGCCCTGGACGCGCTCGCGGTCTGCCGATAGGAGCCCTTCGTGCCCGACGTACTCCACTCCGTCGAGAACGGCGTCTCGTGGATCACGCTCAACCGCCCCGAGGCGATGAACGCGGTCACCTGGGACCAGCGGGAACGGATCATCGCCCTGCTCGCGGACGCCTCCGCCGACCCGTCCGTACGGGCCGTGGTGGTGACCGCCACCGGGCGCGGCTTCTGCGCGGGCGCGGACCTGCGCGGCGCCCCCGCGACGGGCGAGAAGGTCGCCGGGGACGTCTCCCGCATGATCCGGCGGGGCGCGCAGCGGTTCGTCTCCGCCGTCCTGGACTGCGAGAAGCCGGTGATCGCGGCGGTCAACGGCACGGCCGCGGGCATCGGCGCGCACCTCGCCTTCGCCTGCGACCTGGTCCTCGCCGCCGAGTCCGCCCGCTTCGTGGAGGTCTTCGCCCGCCGCGGCCTCGTCCCCGACGGCGGCGGCGCCTATCTGCTTCCGCGGCTGATCGGCCCTCAGCGCGCGAAGGAGCTGATGTTCTTCGGCGACGCGCTGCCGGCGGCGGAGGCGTACGCGATGGGCCTGGTCAACCGGGTCGTCCCGGCCGACGAACTGCCCAAGACGGCCCGGGCCTGGGCCGAACGCCTCGCCCAGGGTCCGACCCGCGCGCTCGCCCTCACCAAGCAGCTGGTCAACGCCTCCCTGGACGTGGACCGGACGACCGCCTTCGCGGCGGAGGCGACGGCCCAGGAACTCAACATGACCACCCGCGACGCGCGGGAGGGGGTGGCGAGTTTCGTGGAGCGGCGGGAGGCGTCGTACGAGGGGCGCTGACGGGTCGGTGGATGTCGGGGGGCGCCCGTAAAGTGTGTCCGCGCATATGGAGCGCATATGCCGTTCACATTTCCCGGGGGGGAAATAACGATGTCTCACCCCGCGCGCCCCGGCGCACGATCCGGCAGATCCCGAAGAGCCCTCTTCCTGGTCCCTGCCCTGCTCACGGCCCTCCTCGCCCCGGCCCTTCCGGCGGCGTACGCGGCCGACCGGCCGCTGCCGGCCGCCTCGGCCCCGGCGCCCGATGCCCCGGCCGCGGAACCGGCCGAGAAGCCGGCCGAGGAGCCGGAACCGACGCCGACCGTCGACCCGACGCCGGAGCCCACGCCGCCCGTCGACCCGACGCCGGAGCCCACGCCGCCCGTCGACCCGACGCCCACCGCCGAGCCGTGTCCCGCGCTGCCGCTCGCCCCGCTGGGCGACCCGGGCGACGCGGTCCGGCAGGTCACCATCGAGCCCGGCGCCACCGCCTGCTTCACGGTCACCGTCGAGACGCCCGGCACGCACCGGCTCCTCGTCGACGGCCGGCACGACGTCCACCCGGGCCTGTTCGCGGGTGAGGAGCGGGTCTCCTGCGAGGACTGGCAGTACAAGGACGCCTGGTGCGACCTGTCCACCGGCCGGTACACGCTCCGGCTCACCAACGGCGACTGGCAGCCGTCCCTGACCCGGGTCACCCTCGTCCCGCTGATGAGCGGTGCCGCGGGCCCCTGCCCCGCCGTCCCCGGCACCGGGTACGACACGGCCCCGGTGACCGGCACGGGCGTCGGCCCCCTGGGGGTCGTCTGCCACTCCTTCACCGCCGCGCCGGGCGAGCGGATCACGCGGAAGATCGAGCGCGAGACCTACGGCGACGCCTTCGCGTGGATCTCCGACACGACCGGCAAGCACCTCTGCACCCGGTCCGAGGAGGACGGCTCCGAGGGCTGCGTCCTGCCCGAGGGCACCGGCGGCTACCGCGTCCACGCGGTCGTCGGCCACCAGGAGGACGGCACCCCCGCCGCCCCGTACACCCTGAAGGTCCGCCGTCTGTCGGACCCGGCGGGCTGCACCACCGTCGCCCCGGCCGTCTACGGCACCGCGCCGGACCGGACGGGCCCGGCGACCGGCTGCAAGACCTTCACTCCCACCGTGTCCGGCCTCCACGACGTGCGGGCCGTGGACGAGGACGGCAACCGCAGCGGCGTCCACGTGTACGCGCAGGACGGCACCTACGCCTGCCGGAGCTACGACGCGCCCTGCACGCTGACGGCGGGCACGGCGTACACCGTCCTCACCGACGGGGCCGTCCAGGCGTTCAGCCGCACCTCCACCGAGGGCTGCACCGGCGGCGTCGTCCCGGGAACCACCGTCCGGGGCACCTTCTCCGCGCCCGGCGAGATCGACTGCCTCGCCCTGCCCCTGCCCCAGGGCGCGCACCTCGCCGTCCTCTCGGACCTCACCGCCGACATCACGGTCCACGACGCGACCGGCGCCACGCGCTGCGACTTCTCCGGCGGTCTGCCGGAGAACGGCTGCGCACTCACCGGCACCGCGCCGTTCCGGCTGGTCGTCGCCGGCGAGGACGGCACCGCGGCCGGCGACGCGTACGGTCTCGTCGTCCACCGCACGGACGCGGCCGTCCCCTGCCCCGAGTTCGCCGCCGGCACCTTCGCCACCGCCCCGCCCCGGTCGGTCGTGCGCACGGGTGACGGCGTCTTCGGCGGCTGTCTGACGATCCCCGCCGCCGCCCACTCGGCCCTGGAGCTCGTCGAGATCACGCGGAACGCGCACGCCGAGGCGGTCGTCGTGGACACCCGCGGCCGGACCGCGTGCACCCTGGAGACGTACGACGCCTACCGCTCCAGCGTGCTCTGCGACCTCACCCCGGGTCTCGCGCACACGGTCCTGGTCCAGGGCCGCGACGTGCCCGCCGAGACGGGACTGACCCGCCGCGACGTCACGGGCACCGCGCGCGGCTGCGCCGCCACCCCGGCGGTCGCCGCCGGCGGCCCGTCCGCCGCGGGCTCGGCGGCCTCCGGCGCGACCGTGTGCCACCAGGTGAGGACGGCGTCCGCGGGGGACACCCTGCACCTGGACGTGCGGGACGCCACCGGTTCGGTCTCGTTCGTCGTCCTGGACTCCCGGGGCGAGGTCGTCTGCGGCTACTGGGCCGACGGGTGCGTCGCCACCGGCTCCACCACCTACCAGATGCTGCTCGACATGCCGGTGACCGCCGGCACGCCGGTGCCCTACCGGATCGACGCCGTGCGCGTCGGCACGCCCACCGGGCCCGCCCCGGAGTGCGCGAAGGTCGTGAACGTCAGTTACGGATTCGGCCCGCTCACCGGCACCCTGACCGAGCAGCGCGCCTCGCTGTGCTGGAGCCTGCCGACCGCCACGGGCGACCGGTTCGACGTGGCGATGACCCCGGCCGGCACCTTCGAGACCATGCCGCGCCCGGTGCTGTACCCGTGGGACGGCCGGGTGGACCTGTGCGGCGGCTCGTACACGGAGGACGGCGAGCGGTACCGGTGCGCGGTCACCCGGGAGGGCAGCACGAAGACGGCCCGGCGCAGCACGCTCCTGATGGTCCTGCCGGAGCGGCCCGCGCAGGCGTCGACGCCGGTCAAGGCCCAGTTCACCTGCTCCGATCTCGTCTGCGGCACCGACACGCGCGCGATCGCGTCCGTCGGTCCCGCCACCGTCGGTCGCGGGAAGATCTCGATGACCGTCACCGGCTCCGCGCTGCCCGCCTCGGCGAAGGTCGTCGTGACGGGCGGCTCCTTCCGGGCCGAGTCCACCACGCTCTCCGTGGCTCCGGACCGGCGCAGCATGACGGTGGCCCTGGATCTGACGAGGGCGCCGCTCGGTCCGCTGGGCGTCAGCGTGTTCGCGTTCGGCATGGAGTACCAGGAGCCCTCCGTCACCGTCGTCGCCGCCCTGCGCAACACCGCCGCCGCCTCCGTCTCCGGGACGGTCGTCGTGGGCGGGAAGGTGACGGCGAAGCCGGGGTCCTGGTCGCTGCCGGTGGACTCGCTGGCGTACCAGTGGAAGGCGAACGGGGTCGCCGTCGCGGGGGCCACGGCCTCCACGTACACGATCCCGTCCTCCCTCCAGGGGAAGTCGCTGTCGGTGTCGGTGGTCGCGCGGAAGGCCGGGCATCCGACGCTGACGTCGACGGGTGCGGCCGTGACCGTGAAGGGCGTCGCCCCGAAGGCCACCAAGGCGCCGGCGCTCTCCGGCACCGTCCGGGTCGGGCGGACGCTCACCCTGAACCGGGGCACGTGGACACCGGCGCCGACCTCGTACGCGTATCAGTGGTACGCGAACGGGCGGGCGATCGGCGGGGCGACGAGGTCCACCTTCGTGCTCACCAAGGCGCAGCGCGGGCAGAAGATCACCGTGAAGGTGACGGCCCACCGGACCGGTCACCTGTCCGGGTACGCCTGGACCCGCGCGACGGGAGCCGTCGCCGGATAGCCGGACAGCCGGCCGGCCGGAAGGACGGGAGCCGTCGCCGGCCGGCCGGAAGGCCGGATCGCGCGTGACGCCGTCTCCCCGGGTGTTCCCATCTGACGCTTCGTCAGTTTCAATGCTGGACATGATGGGACACGCGGGGATGGCGGCCACCGCCGTCCGACACCTGAGAGCGGCCGGAGCGCCCACGGCCGTCGAACCCCTCCCCCGGCCCGCCCTGCGGGCCGTGCGCGAGGACGAGCGGGCGCCCGTCGATCCGGGGGAGTTCCGGCGCGTGCTCGGCCACTTCGCGAGCGGCGTCACCCTGGTCACCACCACCGGCGAGGCCGGCCCGGCCGGCTTCGCCTGCCAGTCCTTCGCCTCGCTGTCGCTCGACCCCCCGCTGGTGGCCTTCATGGTCGCCCGCACCTCGACCACCTGGCCGCGCATCGCCGCCGCCGGCACCTTCTGCGTGAACGTGCTGGGGGCCGACCAGGGCCCGCTCTGCCGGGCGTTCGCCGTCAGCGGCGCCGACAAGTTCGCCGGCGTCGAGTGGTCCCCCGCCCCCGTCACCGGCGCGCCCCGGCTGGCCGGCGTCCCCGCCTGGATCGACTGCGCGATCACCGCCGTCCACACCGGCGGCGACCACCTCATCGTGGTCGGGCGCGTGGAGGCGCTGGGGGCGGTGGAGGAGGGCGGCGAGCCGCTGCTGTTCCACCGGGGGCGGTTCGGGGGGTTCAGCGGCGGGTGAGGACGCGGCGGCCCTGGGGGTAGCCGGGCTCCGTCCAGTACGTCATCTCCGGGGCGGACGGCGGGCCGTCCACGTCCCAGGGTTCGAGGTACCCGCAGTCGTGGAAGACCCGCACCTTGTGGTGCCAGCGCGGCAGGGTCTCCTCGAAGGACCAGGTCCCGGCGCCCTCGCACCGCTTCACGGCCGCCTCACCGGCGGGGCGGTCGTACGTGAGGTACTCGATCCCCGACACCTCCGCCCTCCCGTCCGCGTGCAGCGTCACCGCACCCCCGCGCCCGTCCTCGTACCGCCCCACCATGTCCGAACGGGACGGCCTCGGCGGGTCGTCGGGGCCCAGGACACGGGTGTACGTGCCGATCCCGGCGATCGTGGCCGCCGCGGGTATCGCCAGCGCCGCCCACAGCAGCCACGGCTTGCTCCTCCAGCTACGCATGGACCCCATCATGCCGGGGGCGCCGGATGACGAGGGCCATGAGGGCGGCGGCGGCGCAGAGGGCGCCGGAGGCGTACCAGACGACGTCGTAGGAGCCGAAGACGTCACGGGCGACCCCGCCCGCGAAGGCGACGACGGCGGCGCCGACCTGGTGGGAGGCGAGGACCCAGCCGAAGACGATCGCGGAGTCCTCCCCGTAGTGCTCGCGGCAGAGGGCGATCGTGGGCGGGACGGTCGCCACCCAGTCGAGGCCGTAGAAGACGATGAAGAAGATCATCGGCGGGTGGACGGAGGGGGCCAGGAGCAGGGGGAGGAAGAGGAGCGAGACGCCGCGCAGCGCGTAGTAGACGGCGAGCAGCCGGCGCGGGGAGAAGCGGTCGGTGAACCAGCCGGAGGCGATGGTGCCGACGACGTCGAAGACACCGATGACGGCGAGGAGTCCGGCGGCGGCCGTGACCGGCATGCCGTGGTCGTGGGCGGCGGGCACGAAGTGGGTCTTCACCAGGCCGTTCGTGGAGGCGCCGCAGATCGCGAAGGTGCCGGCGAGGAGCCAGAAGGGGCCGGTGCGGGCGGCCTTGAGGAGGACGGTGACCGCGCGGCGGGCCGCGCCCGTCACCGGGGCGGGCTTCTCGGCGTACTCCCCGCCGTACGGGGCGAGTCCGACGTCCGCCGGGTGGTCGCGCAGCAGCAGCCACACGAACGGGACGACGGCGAGCGCGGAGAGGGAGACGGTGACGGCGGCCGGGCGCCAGCCGTGGTGGTCGACCAGCCAGGCGAGCAGCGGCAGGAAGACGAGCTGGCCGGAGGCGCCGGCCGCGGTGAGGATGCCGGTGACGAGGCCGCGGCGGGCGGTGAACCAGCGGTTGGTGACGGTCGCGGCGAAGGCGAGCGCCATCGAGCCGCTGCCGAGGCCGACGAGGATCCCCCAGGAGAGGACGAGCTGCCAGGAGGCCGTCATCCAGACGGTGAGCAGCGAGCCGGCCGCGATGACCGAGAGGGCGACGGCGACGACCCTGCGGATGCCGAAGCGGTCCATGAGGGCGGCGGCGAAGGGGGCGGTGAGGCCGTAGAGGGCGAGGTTGACGGAGACGGCGAAGCCGATGGTGCCGCGCGACCAGTCGAACTCGGTGTGGAGCGGTTCGATGAGCAGGCCCGGCAGGGAGGCGAAGGCCGCGGCGCCGATGATCGTGACGAAGGTGACCGCGGCGACGGACCAGGCACGGTGGAAGCGGGGGGTGCGGGTGGGGACGGGGGCGGTGGAGCGGTGCTCCGTTGTCTGGGCCATGCCACCGAGCATGCTGGCCGGATCCCGCACCCACCATTGGCCCGACTGCCACGTTTCCAATGGATCGGGCCACCCATGGTCCGGGCCGGCGGATCGGCCCACCGGTCCGGGCGCAGGACGCGAACCGCCCCGCCCCCGTCGCCTACGACACCCGCGGCAGCTCCCTGATCGGCCGCACCGCCAGCAGCGCCGCCACCACCAGGACCGCGATCCCCGCCCCCGCGAGCAGCACAGCCTCCGTGCCCACCACCCCGGCGACCGGCCCGGACAGGGCCCGCCCGACGCCCATCATCAGCAGGGATCCGGCCACGTCGTAGGCGTGCATCCGGTTCAGGGCCTCCTGCGGGACGTGCGTCTGGACCGCCGTGGACCACATGACGAGCCAGAACGCGAAGGCCGTGCCCGCCACGAACTGCCCGGCGGCCAGCACGGGGACCGGCGCGCCGAGGCCGAGGAGCGCCAGGTTCACCGGGAGGCCGAGGAGGGCGACGGCGCCGGAGGCGAGGGGGCGGCGGGGGCGGATGCGGAGGGCGAGCAGTCCGCCGAGGGCGCTGCCGGCGCCGTTGACGGCCATGAGCACGCCGTACACGGCCGAGCCGTGATCGCCGGTGACCAGGCTCGCGGTGAGCGGCACCATCGGTCCGGCGACGGTCAGCCCGTACACCGTCCAGATGGAGATGACCCCCCACAGCCAGCTCCGCGAGCGGAACTCGCGCCACCCGAGGGCCAGTTCGGCGCCGAAGGAGCCGCGCTCGCGTCCCCCGGCCGGGGCCGGCGGGATCCGCATCAGCAGGAAGCAGACGGCGCTGACGGCGAAGGTGGCGGCGTTGGCGGCGAAGGCCGCGCCGGCGTTCCAGACGGCGACGAGGAGGCCCGCGAGCGCCGGCCCCGCCATCGTCATCAGCGCCTCCGCCACCCGCAGGACGGCGTTGGCGCGCTGCACGTCGGGGGCGATGCGCGGGATGGTGGAGGCGACGCCCGGCTGGAAGAGCGCGGCGCCGATGCCGGCGACGACGGAGAGCGTGTACACGGCCCACAGCGGCGGGCTGCCGACCGCGAAGGCGACGGCGAGGAGCGCGGCCCCGGGCAGCCGCAGCAGATCGGCGGTGATCATCATGCGGCGGGCGGTGAAGCGGTCGGCGAGGACGCCGCCGAAGAGGACGAAGACCGCGAAGGCGGCGGTCCACAGACCGAGCGCGTAGCCGACGGAGGAGCCGGGCCGGCCGGCGCCGAGGAGTCCGGCGGCGAAGGCGACGGGGACCATCCCCTCGCCGAGGACGGCGGCCGACCTGGCCGTGAAGAAGAGCCGGAAGTTACGGTTCCAGAGTGCGGGCGGCTCGACCGGCAGGGGAATCAGCGCGTCGGCCTCAGACTTGTACGTGTTGTCCGTCACGGACAGCCAGTCGTACCACCGAGTGGTCTGGACCACCACTGATTTTTCCGAGGGAGAGAGCGTGGGAGTGCCCGTGCCGCGACCGCCGCACCGCGTCGTCGTCCTTGCCCTGCCGGGGCTGCTCCCCTTCGAGCTGGGCATTCCGCACCGGATCTTCGGCCGCGCCAAGGACCCCGCGGGGCGGCCGCTCTACGAGATCGTGACGTGCGCGGTGACCGCGGGGCCGGTGCCGACCGACGCGGACTTCGCCGTCCACGTGGAGCACGGCCCGGAGGCGCTGGCCACGGCCGACACGGTCGTCGTCCCCGCCTCGTACGAGCTGGGCCCGGTCCACGAGGAGGGCCGGCTCACCGAGGAGCTGGCCGCCGCCCTCGCGCACGTCCGGCCCGGCACGCGGCTCGTCGCGATCTGCACGGGCGGGTACGTGCTGGCCGCCGCCGGCTGGCTCGACGGACGGCCGGCCACCACCCACTGGGCGTCGGCCGACCACTTCCAGCGGCTCTTCCCGACCGTGCGGGTCGACGCGGACGTCCTCTTCGTCGACGACGGCGACGTGCTCACCTCGGCGGGCGTCGCCGCCGGCCTCGACCTGTGCCTGCACATCGTGCGCCGCGACCACGGCACCGCGGTCGCCAACGACGTGGCCCGCCGCACGGTGGTCCCGCCGCACCGGGACGGCGGCCAGGCCCAGTACATCGCCCGTCCCGTCCCCGACACCGGCGCCCACACCACGACCGCCGCCCGCGCGTGGGCGCTGGCCCACCTCCACGAGCCGATCCAGCTGCGGGACCTGGCCGAGCGGGAGGCGATGAGCGTCCGCACCTTCACCCGCCGCTTCCGCGACGAGGTCGGCATCAGCCCCGGCCAGTGGCTCACCCAGCAGCGCGTCGAGCGGGCCCGGCACCTCCTGGAGACCAGCGACCTCCCCGTGGACCGGGTGGCCCAGGACTGCGGCTTCGGCACGGCCCAGTCGCTGCGGGTCCATCTGACGGCCGCGATCGGCGTCACCCCGACCGCCTACCGGCGCACCTTCCGCGCGGGCTCCGCCGCCTCCTGATCCCCGGGCCCCTCCCGTACGAGGCTCCGCTCGCCGAGGCCCGCGACCACCACCAGCAGCAGCGTCAGCCCCACCCCCCACAGGATCGCCGTCGACGGGGCCACCACCCTCAGCAGCCCGCCCGCGAGGGTGCCGCTCGCCGCGTAGCCGGCGCCGACGGCCGCGTACATCATCGAGTAGCCGGCGGCCAGCGCGGACGGCGGCAGCGCCCGCCGCAGCGCCAGGTTCCGGGTCAGCATGGCCGGCGCCTGGAGCAGTCCCGCCACGACCAGCGCGGCGCCGATGGCGAGGGCGCCCGGCACCACCGCCACCACCGCCACCCCGGCGGTCACCCCGAGGACGAGCAGGAGCGATTGCGCCGCGAGCGGCCCGGGCCAGTCGGAGCGGAGCCCGTACAGGAAGGATCCGGCGACCGAGGCGATCGAGAAGCCGGCGAGCAGCGGGCCGGCCCAGCCGACGGCGATCCCGCGCTGTTCGAGGAGGGCGGGCAGGATCAGCTCGGCGAGCGCGAGCAGCGTCAGCGAGGCGGCCCCCAGCACGTACACCGGCCACGCGGCGAGCAGCGCCCGCCGGACCGCCCGGTCCTTCGGCTGCGCCTCCGCCGCCCATCCGGCGGGCAGCAGCCACAGCCCGGCGAGCCCGAGCGCCATCAGCCCGCCCTGGAGCAGCAGCGGCACCGCGGGGCCCACGCCCAGCGCGAGCCCCGTGGTCAGCGCGGGCGCGGCGGCCCAGATCCCGAAGGTCAGCATGGACTCCAGGCTCAGCGCCTGGGTGACGGACCGTTCCGGCACTATGCCGGTGAGCAGCGCCCGCAGCCCTGCGGAGACGGCCACGGGCCCGGCTCCGGCCAGCAGGGCGAGTCCGCCGAGGACCACCGGGTGCGCGCCGGACGCGAGCCCGAGCCCCACGAACCCGGCCGCCCCCACGGCCAGTCCGCCCGCCATCTGCGGCCGGGCCCGCTCGGCCCGCATCCGCAGGCCGAGGACGGGCGCGGCGACGATCTCGCCCACCACGTACACGGCGGCCAGCACCGCCCCCAGGGTGTAGCCGCCGGGCCTCTCCCGCACCAGGAACACCAGCGCCAGCGGCGCCATCGCCACGGGTGTCCGGGCGGCGGCGGTGACGGCGCACCAGGTGAGGACGGGGCGGGTGAGGAGCTCGCGGTACGACATGCGGGTGACCGTACTTTTCCGCGCCGGGCGGCCGCACCAGGAAATCGGGGATCCGGCTCAGAAGACGAGGACCCCCCGGGCGACCTTCCCCGCCTCCGCCTCCTCGCGGGCGCGGCCGAACTCCTCCACCGGGTAGGCGGCGGTGACGAGTTCGTCGAGGAGGAGGGCGCCGGCGCGGTACAGCTCGGCGTAGAGCGGGATGTCCTTCTGGGGGCGGGAGGAGCCGTACCGGCAGCCGAGGATCGCCTTGTCGAGGAACATCGCGGCCGGCGGGAAGCTCGCCTCCGCCTTCGGCGCGGTCATGCCGAGCAGCACCGCCTGCCCGTGCCGGTCGAGGAGGTCGATCGCGGTGCGGACGAGGCCGGTGTGCCCGACGCACTCGAAGACGTGGTCGGCGCCGGTCGGCAGCACCGCGCGGACGCCGTCGGCGGAGCCGAGGAAGTGCGTGGCGCCGAAGCGGCGGGCGAGCTCCTCCTTCGCCGGGTTGGTGTCGACGGCGACGACGGTGGACGCGCCCGCGATCCGGGCGCCCTGGACGACGTTGAGCCCGATCCCGCCGGCGCCGATGACGACGACGGTCTCGCCCCGCGCCACCTTCGCCCGGTTGAGCACGGCCCCGACGCCGGTGAGGACGCCGCAGCCGAGCAGGGCGGCGGAGGTGAAGGGCACGTCCTCCGGGATCTTCACGGCCTGCACGGCCTTCACGACCGTCCGCTCGGCGAAGGAGGAGTTCGACGCGAACTGGAAGAGCGGCCTGCCCTGCCGGGAGAACGGCCGCCCCGGCATCCCGATCGCCTTGCGGCACATGGTCGGCCGGCCGGTGTCGCAGTCGGGGCAGGCGCCGCAGTTGGCGAGCGTGGACAGCGCCACGTGGTCGCCGGCGGCCACGTGCGTCACCCCTTCCCCGACCGCCTCGACGACCCCGGCGCCCTCGTGGCCGAGCACGACCGGCGGCGGGAACGGGATGGTCCCGTCGACGACCGACAGATCGCTGTGGCAGAGCCCGGCCGCCCGGATCCCCACCAGCACCTCACCGGGACCGGGGTCCCGCACCTCCAGGTCCGTGACGACCTCGACGCTCTTCCCGTCGAACACCACACCCCGCACGACGATCCCTCCCTCTCCTGAGTGCCGTGGACCTACTGGTTCGGACGGTCTCCCGCCGCGGCGGCCCGGGCCATCTCCTCCAGGCGGGCCAGCATCGGCATCGGGTCGACCCCCACCGTCCCCGGCAGGAAGTCCGCGATGCGCTCCGGCGTCCATCCGCCGCCCTCCGCGTAGCCGGCCCGCAGCTCCCGGGGCTGCGCCCAGACCGCGATCTTGGGGCCGGCGACGGTGTACACCTGCCCGGTGATCCGCTCCTCGCGGGCCCGGTCGGAGAGCAGGTAGACGACGAGCGCGGCGACGTCCTCGGGCTCGCCGATCTCCTTGAGCTCCATCGGCACGTTGGCGGACATCCGGGTCCGGGCGACCGGTGCGACCGCGTTGGCGGTGACGCCGTACTTGTGCAGCCCGAGGGCCGCGCTGCGGACGAGCGAGATGATCCCGCCCTTCGCGGCGGAGTAGTTGGCCTGGGCGACGGAGCCCTGGTGGTTTCCGCTGGTGAAGCCGATCAGCGACCCGGAGCCCTGCTTCCGCATGGCCGCGGCCGCCGCCCGGAAGACGGTGAAGGTGCCCTTGAGGTGGGTGGCGACGACCGGGTCCCACTCCTCCTCGGTCATGTTGAAGAGCATCCGCTCGCGCAGGATGCCCGCCACGCACACCACCCCGTCGATCCGCCCGTACTCCGCCACGGCCACGTCGACGAGCCGCTGCCCGCCCGCCATGGTGGAGATGTCGTCGGCGACGGCGACGGCGGTGCCGCCCGCGGCCTCGATCTCCTTGACCACGCCGACGGCGACCTCGCCGGCCGGCTCGCCGCCCTCGATGGAGACGCCGTAGTCGTTGACGACGACCTTCGCCCCCTCGGCGGCGCACGCGAGGGCGACCGCGCGGCCGATGCCGCGCCCCGCTCCGGTCACGGCGACGACCTTGCCCGCCAAGAAGTTCCCCATCTCCGGCCCCTTCCCGCAGTTTCTGACGGTCCGTTAGATTCTATGGGTCGTCAGATGCCGGAAAACAAGACCCCGGAGGCCCCGATGTCCCTCCCCGCCGCTTTCCACGAGATCGCCAAGCGCGTGAACAACTGGGGCCGCTGGGGCCAGGACGACGAGATCGGGACGCTCAACCTGATCTCCGACGAGGCGGTGCGGGAGGCGGCCGCCACGGTCCGCACCGGCCGCCGCGTCCCCCTCGCCCTGGAACTTCGGCAGGACGGCGTCCAGACCGGCATGATCCCCGGCCGGGTCAACCCGCTCCACGTCATGGTCCAGGTCAACCAGGAGCTCTTCGGCCCGGGCACGGTCGCCACCAGCGACGACGCCGTGACCCTGGGCCTCCAGGCGGCCACCCACTGGGACGCCCTCACGCACGCCTCGCACTCGGGCCGGATCTACAACGGGCGCCCCGCCGGCACCATCACCCCGCACGGCCGGGCCGCCTTCAGCGGCATCCACACGGCCCGGCACGTCGTCGGACGCGGGGTCCTGCTCGACGTGGCGGCGGCGAAGGGCGTGGACCGGCTGCCGGGCGACCACGCGGTGACCCCGGAGGACCTGGACGAGGCGGCGGAGTTCGGGCGGGTCACGGTCCGGGCCGGCGACGTCGTCCTCGTCCGCACCGGGCAGATCCAGCTGTACCTGGCCGGGGACAGGCACGGGTACGCGTTCCCGTCGCCCGGGCTCTCGATCCGTACGCCCGAGTGGTTCCACGCGCGGGACGTCGCGGCCGTCGCCAACGACACCCTCACCTTCGAGATCTTCCCGCCGGAGATCGAGGACCTGTGGCTGGGCGTGCACGCGCTCGACCTGGTCGAGATGGGGATGCTCCAGGGCCAGAACTGGAACCTCGAAGAGTTGTCCACAGCCTGTGCACAAGAGGGCCGGTACGCCTTCCTGCTCTCCGCGATGCCGGAGCCGTTCGTCGGCGGCACGGGGACCCCGGTCGCGCCGGTCGCGCTCTTCTGACCGGACCGCCCGGCCCGCGGGGGCTCATGCCGGCCCGCGGGGGGCTCATGGGGGCTCATGGGTGGCGGCGCGCTCGCACGCGCCCCGAGCACGGCACGGACCGCCGCCACCCGGCCACGACCCGCACATGCCGAGGGCACACGGCCCTCGGCTCCCCTCGCCACGAATCGCTCACTCCAGAGTGGGCAAAACGGAACGAACCGTCAACAGGGCACCCGACCGGGTGAACTGACGCCCCCTCCTGGAGCGGGCAGCGGCGCGGGCCCCCCGGGGGTGCGGTCCACCTCGCACCAGATGCTCTTGCCGGCCCCCTCGGGCTGCCAGCCCCACCGGTCGGCGAGGCCGTCGACCAGCTCCAGGCCGCGCCCGTTGGTGTCCTCCCCGGCGGCGTGCCGCGGCCGGGGCGGCAGCTCGCTGCTGTCGGCGACCTCGACCCGCACCCCGCCCTCCGCGGCGAAGAGCATGCGCAGCACGGCCGGACAGCCGGTGTGCACCACCGCGTTGGTCACCAGCTCGGAGATGAGCAGCACCAGCGTCTCCGCCAGCGGCTCGTCGTCCCCTATCCCGGAACCGGCCAGACGTCTCCGGGCCCACCTGCGCGCACGCCCCACCTCCGCCGGGTCCGGCCCGACCTCCAACTGAACCTGAAGCACCTGCACCGTTCACACCATCCGAACCGGCGGACACACCTTTACGGAACGTGATTCCCTTGTGGGACAGCATGGTTGACGTACAGTCACCGCAACAAGCGCTTCGGGCATATTCCAGCGCGAAGGAGTACGCGTGGTCCATACTGTGCGACGCACGCGGCGGGGAGTCGAACGCGGGGCGCGACCCGGCCTCACAAGCACTCGCATCCCACGGAGAGTACCGGAGCGGACGGCCGACTCCGGCCCGTGACGACCCCCCGAAGGACACAACCCGATATCGACATTCCCCCCGGATTCGAACACGCTCCGTCACCAGTTCGGAGCGCGGATGGTGTCGGAGCGTGTCCTCCCCGGCACCCGGCCCCCCGGGCGCGGCGGCCGCCTCAGAGCGCCGCCGCCACCTCCTCCGCCGCCCGGTCCGCCGGCAGCACGAGCGCGGCCCGCACCCACGCCCGCTTCAGGTGCAGATGGACGTCCGCCTCCCAGGTGAAGCCCATCCCGCCGTGCACCTGGAGGCAGTCCCGGGCGTTCGCGACGGCCGCGTCGTCGGCGAGCAGCTTGGCCCCGGCGATCTCCACCGGATCGGCGGTGACGGCGGCCGCGTGCACGGCGGCCCGCGCCAGCTCGGTCCGCACCAGCATCCCCGCGCACAGGTGCTTCACCGCCTGGAAGCCGCCGATGACCTGCCCGAACTGCTCCCGCTCCTTCGCGTACGCCACGGCGGCCCCGGTGCACCAGCCGGCGGAGCCGACCTGCTCGGCGGCGGTGAGCAGCACCGCCTCGGCCGTGAGCGGACCCCGCGCGCCCGGCACCCGGTGGAGCGGGGTCAGCGGATCGACCGACCGCACGGGCACGGCGCCCCCGGCCGGGCCGGTCACCACGTCGGAGGCGTCCAGCCAGGGAACCAGCCCCTCGGGCGAGACCCCGGTCACCACCGTACGGCCCTCGGCGGCCCCCTCCACGACCCCCGCGGCGAGGTGCGTCGCCACCAGGGGGCCCGGCAGCAGCGCCCGTCCCGCCTCCTCGAAGACGAGCACCGCCTCCGGCAGGCCGAGCCCCACCCCGCCCTCGGCCTCCGGCAGCCGCAGCGCGAAGAACCCGGCGTCGCCCAGCTCCTTCCACAGGCCCCGGTCGAGCGCCCCGCCGCCGTCCACCGCGGCCCGCAGCGCGTCCCGTCCGAAGCGGCCCGCGAGCAGCTCCCGCACACCGCGGGCGAGGTCCCTCTGGTCCTGGCTCAGTCGGAAGTCCACGGTCGGGCTCACCGTCCCTTCGGCAGGCCGAGGATCCGCTCGGCGACGATGTTGCGCTGGATCTGGCTGGTGCCGGCGGCGATCGTGTACGAGAGGGAGGAGAGCCGGTCGAGGTTCCACTCCCGGTCGAGGTCGAGGGCGTCGGGGCCGAGGACCTCGGCGGCGGCGTCGTAGAGCTCCTGGCGGGCGTGCGAGTAGTGCAGCTTGAAGACGGAGCCGCCGGTGCCGGGGACGCCACCGGTGGCCTGGGCCTCGCTGACGTTCCGCTGGGTGAGCCGCCACAGGGCCTGGAACCCGGCGGCGAGCGTGCCGAGCCTGCGGCGGAGCGCCGGGTCGTCCCAGCGGCCGTTCTCCCGTGCCGTACGGGCGAGTTCGCCGAGGAGGCGGCGGCAGGCGACGACCTCGCCGACGAAGGCGGTACCGCGTTCGAAGGAGAGGGTGACCATGGTGACCCGCCAGCCGTCGTTCTCCTCGCCGACGCGGTGGGAGACCGGCACCCGCACCTCGTCGAGGAAGAGCTCGGCGAACTCGGTGGACCCGGCGAGGGTCCGCAGCGGCCGTACCGTCACCCCGGGCGCGTCCATGGGCAGCGCGAGCCAGCTGATCCCCCGGTGCCGGGGCGCCTCCGGGTCGGTCCGCACGAGGAGTTCGCACCAGTCGGCGACCTCGGCGTGCGAGGTCCAGATCTTCTGCCCGGTGACGACGTACGCGTCCCCGTCCCGGACCGCCCGGGTCCGCAGCGACGCCAGGTCGGAGCCGGCGCCGGGCTCGCTGAAGCCCTGGCACCAGACCTCGTCGCCGCGCAGGACGGGCTCCAGCCAGCGGTCCCGCTGCTCCGCCGTGCCCTCGGCGGCGATGGTGGGACCGGCGTGGAGGAGGCCGACGAAGTTGGCGCCGACGTAGGGGGCGCCGGCCCGCTCGGTCTCCTCCAGGAAGATCAGCCGCTGGGTCGGCGAGGCGTCCCAGTGGACGTGGCCGTAACCGGCGTCGTGGAGCCGTCGCTGCCAGCCGCAGTCGTACGCCCTGCGGCCCGGCCAGTCGAGCGGGTCGGGCCGGTCCGGCAGCCGGGGCAGCTCGGCGGCGAGCCACGCCCGCAGTCCGGCCCGGAACCCCTCCTCCTCGTCCGTGTAGGAGAGGTCCATCAGACGATGCCCAGGTCGAGCATGCGGATGGCGTTGCCGCGCATCAGCTTGTAGACCGTCTCGTCGTCGAGGCCCCGGACGTGGTCGAGGGCGACCTCCTTGGTGTGCGGGAAGGTCGAGTCGACGTGCGGGTAGTCGGTCTCGAAGGTGGCGTTGTCCCGGCCCACCACGTCGAGGGAGGCGATGCCGTGCTTGTCGCGGAAGAAGCAGCAGAAGATCTGCCGGTAGTAGTAGGTGGACGGCGGCTCGGGGATCAGGTCGCGGACCCCGCCCCACGCGCGGTGCTCCTCCCACACGTCGTCGGCGCGCTCCAGGGCGTACGGGATCCACCCCATCTGGCCCTCGCTGTAGGCGAGCTTGAGCCGGGGGAACTTCACGAGGACCCCGGAGAAGAGGAAGTCCATCATCGAGGCCATCGCGTTGTTGAAGCTGAGGCTGGCCTGGACGGCGGGCGGCGCGTCGGGCGAGGCGGCCGGCATCTGGCTGCTGGAGCCGATGTGCATGTTCACCACCGTCCCGGTCTCCTGGCAGACGGCGAAGAAGGGGTCCCAGTGGCCGGAGTGGATGGACGGCAGGCCGAGGTGGGTGGGGATCTCGGAGAAGGTGACGGCCTTGACGCCGCGGGCCGCGTTGCGCCGGATCTCGGCGACGGCGAGGTCGATGTCCCAGAGCGGGATGATGCAGAGCGGGATCAGCCGGCCGCCGCTGTCGCCGCACCACTCCTCGACCATCCAGTCGTTGTAGGCGCGCACGCACGCGAGGGCGACCTCCTTGTCGTGCGCCTCGGCGAAGGTCTGCCCGCAGAAGCGCGGGAAGGTGGGGAAGCAGAGGCTCGCCTCGACGTGGTTGAGGTCCATGTCGGCGAGGCGTGCCTTCGGGTCCCAGCAGCCGCGCCGCATCTCCTCGCGGGTGATCCCCTCCAGGGTCATCTCGTCCCGGTCGAATCCGACGGCGGCGATGTTCCGCTTGTACGGGAACCTCAGGTCCTCGTAGATCCACCAGTCGGTGGGCGGGCCGTCCGGGTCCATCGTGATCTGGTACTTCCCCCCGACGTAGGCGAGCTCCCCGATGCCGGCGGTGAGCGCCCTGGGCCCCCGGTCGCGGTACTTCGCGGGCAGCCAGGTGTCGAACAGGTGGGCGGGCTCGATCACGTGGTCGTCGACGCTGATGATGCGGGGCAGTTCGGTCATGAGCCCTCCAGGTATCTGATGGATCGTCAGATCTCGATGAGGCAAGGCTAACCCCGAGGGTCTGGACCGACAAGGACCGTCCCCTTACGCTCTCCGCACGAACTGACGAGCCGTCAGGAATGGAGACTCCGGTGACCGCGACCGAAACCGCACAGGCCCTGGCGCTGGGCGAGTCCCGCACCCTCTGGGAGCTCGTCGAGCGCCGCGCCGGGCTCACCCCCGACCGGCCCGTCCTCCTCCAGGACGACCGCGTCCTCACCTTCGGCGACCTGCGCGCCCGCGCCGAACGCTGCGCCGCCGGGCTGTACGGCATGGGCGTCCGGGCCGGCACCGTCGTCGCCTGGCAGCTGCCCACCCGCATCGAGACCGCCGTGCTCTCCTTCGCCCTCGCCCGCCTCGGCGCCGTCCAGACCCCCGTCATCCCCTTCTACCGGGACAAGGAGGTCGGCTTCGCGCTCCGCGAGTCCCGGGCCGAGTACTTCGCCGTGCCCGGCGTCTGGCGCGGCCACGACCACACCGCGATGGCCCGCCGGCTCGGCGCGCGCGGGATCTTCCCGGCGTACGCCCCCGAGGATCTCCCCGACGGCGACCCGGCCGACCTCCCCCCGCCGCCCTCCTCCGGCACCGACGTCCGCTGGATCTACTGGACCTCCGGCACCACCTCCGACCCCAAGGGCGTCCTCCACACCGACCGCTCCCTGCTCGCCGGCGGCGCCTGCCTCGCCCACGCGCTGCGCCTCACCGCCGGCGACGTCGGCTCCATGGCCTTCCCCTACGCGCACATCGCCGGCCCCGACTACACGGTGATGCTGCTCCTCTACGGCTTCCCCGCCGTGATGCTCGAACAGTTCGCGCTGCCCGCGTCCCTGGACGAGTACCGCAGGCACGGGGTCACCGTCGCCGGCGGCTCCACCGCCTTCTACTCGATGTTCCTCGCCGAACAGCGCAAGAACCCCGGCGAACCCGTCATCCCCACCCTGCGGCTGCTCGCCGGCGGCGGCGCCCCCAAGCCGCCCGAGGTCTACCACGCGGTCCGCAAGGAACTGGGCTGCCAGCTCACCCACGGCTACGGCATGACCGAGGTCCCCATGATCACCATGGGCGACCCCGAGGACACCACCGAGAACCTCGCCACCACCGAGGGCCGGCCGCCCGCCGCCATGGAGATCCGGATCACCCCCGCCGGCGAGATACGGCTCCGCGGCGAGGCCGTCTGCCGCGGCTACCTCGACCCCGCGCAGACCGCCGCCGCCTTCGACGAGGACGGCTTCCTCATCACCGGCGACGTCGGCCACCTCACCCCCGGCGGCCACCTCGTCCTCACCGGCCGGGTGAAGGACATCATCATCCGCAAGGGCGAGAACATCTCGGCCAAGGAGATCGAGGACCTCCTCCACGAGCACCCGGCCGTCGGCGACGTCGCCGTCATCGGTCTCCCCGACGCCGAACGCGGCGAACGCGTCTGCGCCGTCGTCGAGCAGCCCGAGGGCGCCCCTCCGCTGACCCTGCCGGACCTCACCGCCTTCCTGCGCGCGGCCGGGCTCTCCGTCCACAAGCTGCCGGAACAGCTGGAGGTGGTCGACGCCCTGCCGCGCAACGAGACGCTGCGGAAGGTCCTCAAGTACAAGCTCAGGGAGCGGTTCGGGGCAGCGGGGCCGGCGGGGGAAGCGGAGGCAGCGGCGCCGGCCTGAACCGCGGCTCCGGGATCCGCACGCTGGCGGGCGCCTCGCCCGCCAGCGCCGCCGGCAGGTCCTCGTACACCTCGAAGAGGCGCGTCACGCCCAGCGCGGAGAAGACCCGGGTCACATGGCCCTGCCCGGCCTCCGCCTCGGGGAGGACCAGCCGCAGCCGCCCGCCGCAGGAGCGCAGCAGCCGGCGGGCCGCCACCAGCACGCCGATGCCGCTGGAGTCGCAGAACACCACTCCGGACAGGTCGACGACGAGGTCGTGCCGCCCCGCGGCGACGGCGTCGTGCACCCTCCGCCGTATCCGGGGAGAGGTCATCAGGTCCAGCTCGCCGCGCAGGCGCAGCACCGTCCATCCACCGCGGTCGTCCTGGTCGGCCTCGATCGTCGTCACGGACGGGCGCCTGCCCCGGGGGGCCTGGCCGAAACCCTCGGAGCCGGGTATGACGCTTTCCTTACCATCCGCTCCTGCGTGAAGGCCGCACTTGCGGCAAACAGGCGTGCGTCGTCGGCCGGTCGCACTAGTTTGGGGTGACGGACAGGACAGGGACCGACGGCGGGCGAGGCACGGACACGAAGCGGAAGGTGGAGGGCTCGGATGGCGAACGACACACCACCGCGCTGGGACCGCAGGATGCAGCAGCGGCTCGCACGCGGCGAGGCCGCCGCCCTCGGCGAGCTGTACGACCGCTTCGCCTCCCTCGTCCACAGCCTCGCCCACCGGGTCCTCGACGACGACCAGGCGGCCGACCAGGTCACCCGCGAGGTCTTCGGCTACATCTGGGAGAACCCCGACGCGTACGACCCCCGGCAGGGCAACCTGCGCTCCTGGGTCGCCCGGCTCACCCAGCGCCAGGCCGTGCACCGGCTCCGGCAGACCGAGGCGACGGCGTACGCGGAGACCGGCGTCGGCTCCGCCGAGGAGCTGGAGGCCAAGGTCCGCAGGGCCTCGGTCGCGGCCCGCGCCGACTACATCGTCACCTCCATGCCGGCCCCGCTCCGCAAGGCGCTCGAACTGGCGTACTTCCAGCGGCGGGACTACCGCCAGACCGCCGCCGACCTCTCCATCAGCCACGAGGAGGCCCGGCGCCGGCTCCGGCTCGGCCTCCAGCTCCTCTCCACGGCCAACACCCGCCCGCTCGACGGACCGCCGGGCGGCTACGGACGGGCGCTGTGACCGGGGCGAACGGCGAGGACGACGGCCTCGCACGCGCCCCCTGGATACCGGGCCCGCGGCAGTCCGCCGACGACCACGCGGACCTGACGGAGCCGCCCGACCCGGCGGCGCCCCTGGAGCTCTCCCACACGGTGCTCAAGTCCCTGCTCGGGGCCTGGGCGCTGTCGGCGTGTTCGGCCGCGGAGACCCGCGCCGTGGAGGACCACCTCACCGCGTGCGCGCCGTGCGCGGACGAGGCCCTGCGGCTGCGGGACGCGGTGACGCTGCTGCACGAGGACCGGGACCTGGACCTCGACCCGCTGCTGCGGTCCCGCGTCCTGGAGAACTGCCTGGGCCGCCGCCCGGCCCGCATCCCTGTGCCCTCCTGGGCCACCCCCTACGACGCCGAGACCGCCCGGCTGGACGCCCTGCTGCGGGACATCGGCGAGTCGGAGTGGCACGCGCCGGTCCGGCTCAAGTGGTACGAGGACGACCGGCTGGTGCGGCGGAAGTCGACCGTCGCCGGGGTCATCGGCCACCTCCTCGCCGTGGACGGCCTGGTGTCCGGCGCGCTCGGCCTGGACGACCCGCTCGGCCCCGACGTGCCCGAACTGTCGCCGACCGAGCGGACGGAAGCCTTCTGGGAGGCGCTGGACCGGCCGCCGAACCGGGCGCTGCGGGCGCCCTGGCGGGACCAGAGCCACGCGCTCGTCCGGACCGTGTCCTTCGCGGGCCGCGGGGTGTCCGACCTGACGGTCACCTACGGCGACTTCGCGCTCCCCCTGAAGGACGCGCTCCTGGAGCGGGCCTTCGAGTGCTGGGTCCACGCCGACGACATCGCCAACGCGGTGGCCTACCCCTACGACCCGCCGAGCGGCGCGCACCTGCACGGCATGATCGACCTGGCCGCGCGGCTCCTGCCGGCCGCGGTGGCCCACCGCCGCCGCACCGGCCTCGCGGCGCCGCCCCGCCACCTCGTCGCCGCCGGCGCGCCCGGCCGCTCGCTCCACCTGGAGGTCGAGGGCGCGGGCGGCGGCCACTGGTACATCGCGCTGGACTCGCCCGCCGCGCTCGGCTCCCCCGACCACACGGTCGCGCAGGTCGCCATGGACGGCGTCGAGTTCTGCCAGCTCGTGGCGGGCCACATCTCGCCCCAGGAGGCGGCCGCCGGCCAGGACGGCGACCGGGAGGCCATCCAGGACGTCCTCTCCGCCGCCGCCTCCCTGAGCCGCCTGTAGGCCCCACCCCACGGGCCGCGGCGGCGCGGGCCGCGGGGGTGCGGGGCGGCGCCCTCCGCCGCGCCTCCACAACGATGCGGCGGAGCCGCGCGGCGCGGGCCGCGGGGCGGGGGTCAGGCGAAGATGACGGTGCGGCGGCCGTTGAGGAGGATGCGGCGCTCGGCGTGCCACTTGACGGCCCGCGCCAGCGCCTGGCACTCCACGTCCCGCCCCACCGCGACGAGCTGGTCGGGCGTGACCTCGTGCCCGACGCGCTCGACCTCCTGCTCGATGATCGGCCCCTCGTCGAGGTCCGCCGTGACGTAGTGCGCCGTCGCCCCGATGAGCTTCACGCCGCGCGCGTGCGCCTGGTGGTACGGCTTGGCGCCCTTGAAGCTCGGCAGGAAGGAGTGGTGGATGTTGATGATCCGCCCGGAGAGCCGCTTGCAGAGGTCGTCGGAGAGCACCTGCATGTAGCGGGCGAGGACGACGAGCTCGACGTTCTCCTCCTCGACGAGGGCCAGCAGCTCGGCCTCGGCGGCCGGCTTGGTGTCCTTCGTGACGGGGATGTGCCGGAACGGCAGGTCGTAGGAGGCGACCAGTTCGGCGAAGTCGGTGTGGTTGGAGACGACGGCGACGATCTCGACGGGCAGCGCCCCGATCGAGGACCGGAAGAGCAGGTCGTTCAGGCAGTGGCCGAACTTCGAGACCATGAGCACGACCCGCATGCGCTCGTCGGCGAGGTGGATCTGCCAGTCCATCTGGAAGGAGTCGCCCACCGCCGCGAAGCTCGCCCGCAGTTTCTCCACGGTCACCGGCTGCTCGGCCGAGAAGTGGACCCGCATGAAGAAGAGACCCGTGTCGCGGTCTCCGAACTGCTGACTGTCCTCGATGTTGCATCCGGTGATGAAGAGGTAGCTCGACACGGCGTGCACGATGCCCTGCTTGTCCGGGCACGAGATGGTGAGGACGTACTGGTCGGTCATCCGGACAGCGTGCCACAACGCGCCGCCCGGTCCGTACCTCCGTCCGTCCACCGGACCCGCCCCCCGCCCGGTCTCAGGCGCGGGTGAGGATCCGCAGGACGTCCAGGGAGCGCGGCGGCGCGTCCGGGTCGTCCCCGTCGGCGGTCGCGAGCCGTACGTGGGCCTCGCGGGCCGCCTGGACGGCCTCGGGCCAGCCGGGGTGCTCCTGGTAGGCGGAGAAGGGCGCGTCGGGGCCGACCTGGTGGAGGATCCGCAGGACCCGCAGGACGGCGACGTCGACGAGCTGGGCCTCGGCGGAGTCCCGGAAGATCGCGCCGACGTAGCGCTCGGCGGACCAGCTGTCGAGCCAGGTGTCCTCGACGAGCCGGTAGACGGCGTCGGTGACGTCCCCGTACCCGTCCTGGCCCGCGAGCCAGACGGACCGGTGGAACCCGGGGTCGGAGAGCATGTGCAGCGCCGAGCGCACATTGGTGCGCCAGCGCCACCACGGCATGTCGTTGAGCGGCATGCCGCCCATGGTGGAGGAGCGACGGCCGCGACGGGAAGAGTTAACCGGACCGGGGACGGAACTGGACATCGCTCGATCGTACGGTTCGCCACCGACAACCGGACTCACACCCTCCTCTTAGGGGCCCCGACCCCCGTAATTCACCTCCATGTCACCCACCGTTGAACGGTGCACACTCCCGCGTTACCCGTGAGCCGGAATGGTGCATGCCCATGACCGGTAGGCGACTGTCCTCACTTCTCGCGTCCGTCACCGCCGCGGCGGCCGGCGCGTCGCTCCTCACCGGGTGTGGCGTGCTCCCTGGTGCCACGGGGGGCTCCAGGGAGCCCGTCACGGTGATGACCTGGGCACCCGACCAGACCCGTGCGACCAACATGCCCGGCATGCCCGCCATGGCCCAGACGTACGCGCGCTGGGTGAACTCCCAGGGCGGCATCGACGGGCACGAACTGCGCGTCCTCACCTGCAACGAACAGAACACCCCGGCCGGCGCCGCCGCGTGCGCCCGCCGCGCGGTCCGTGAGAACGCGGTCGCCGTCGTGGGCTCGTACAGCCAGAACGGGCGCGCCTTCATGGCCCCCCTCGAAGCGGCCGGCATCCCGTACATCGGCGGCTACGGCCTCACCGAGGACGAGTTCACCAGCCACCTGTCGTACCCCGTCAACGGCGGTCTCGCCGCGCTCGTCGCCGGGCACGGCATGCAGCTGGCCGAGTCCTGCGACCAGGTCTCCCTGGTCCGCCCCGACACCCTCGCCGGCGACCGGCTGCCCCGGCTCCTCGACGCCGGGCTGAAGAAGGCGAGCAAGCGCGGCGCCGTCGACATCCCGGCCGTCGAGGACGCCACCGAGTACACCGCCCAGGCCACCCGCGCCCGGGACAAGGCGGGCACGGAGGACGGCTGTGTCGCCGCCGTGCTCGGCGAGCGGACCCAGACCTTCTTCGACTCCTTCCGCCGCCTGCCGCGGGGGGCGGGGGGCGCCCAGGAGACCTCCGACGACGACAGGGGATCCGTCCGGATCTCCTCCGTCCTCGGCAGCGTCGGCCAGCCCGTCATCGACCGCACCGGCGGCGCCCGCAGCCCCTTCGAGGGCGCCTACGTCACCGGCTGGTACCCGGAGGCGGAGGACAGGAGCTGGGAGCCGATGCGGAAGGTCATCAAGGAGCACGCCTTCGCCGACAACCGCGTCGACCCGACCGACACCGGCGTCCAGACGACCTGGATCGCCTACACCGTCCTCAAGGAGGTCGTCGAGTCCCTCGACAGGGACACGATCACCGCCTCCCGCATCACCGAGGCCCTCGACCGCGGCGCCCAGGTGGACACCGGCGGCCTCACCCCGAAGCTGCGCTGGATGTACGAGGACCTGCTCGGCGCCCCGGACTTCCCCCGGATCGTCAACCACGAGGTCACGTTCCAGGTGGTGCGGAAGGGCCGGCTCGTCGCCCAGAAGCCCGGCTTCGTCGACGTCGGCCCGACCGTCACCAACCGCGGCTGACCCGCCCCGGTCCGCCGCCTACAGCTGGGTGGCGGACCGCTTCGACAGTCCGTACTTCTCGGCGGTCGGGTTCCACAGCCCGGCCGCCTCCTTCTTGGCCTTGGTCGCCTCGGCGCTCTTGTCGCTGGCCGCCTTGAGCCGGTTGGTGTTCTTGGCCTTGCCGCCCTTGCAGGCGTTCTTGGCCTTCATCTGGTCCGCCCAGCCCGCGTAGTGGTCGTCGGCCGCGGCCGACGCCTGCCACGCGCGCGTGAGCGCCGCCGTCAGCGCCTGGTTGTCGGGCAGCTTGTCCACGCCGATCGTCTGGAGCTTGGTCACCAGGCTCCGGCGCTGCTCGGCCGCGCCGCGCAGGTCGGCGGCGGCCTTGTCGAGGTTCTTGCACTGCTTGATCGCCTCGACCGAGCTGATCACCGTGTCCCGGCTGTCGTTGCTCGTCGCGAGGAGCTTGTCCAGCTCCTTCGCCTGCGGCTCGGCCGGGTCGTCCTTCTTCTCCGGCGCCTCGGAGGCACCGTCGCCCGTCGCCGGGGCCTGCGAGCTCGGGGCGGCGCTCTGCCCCGTCGTGGGCTCCTTCTCGTCGCCGCCGCTGAGCAGCGCGCCCACACCGAGGCCGACGACCGCGCAGCCCACCACCACGGCCGCGATCAGCGCGACCGGCGACTTCCGCCGCGAGGGCTCCGGCTCGTCGTCGTAGTAGTACGCCTCCTGGTGGCCGCCGGGCGCCTGGTAGCCGCCACCGCCCTGGTAGCCGTACTGCTGCTGCGGCGGCGCCTGGTGCTGCGGCGGATGCTGCTGGTACGGGGCCGGGGCGGGCTGCTGGTACGCCGGAGGCGCGGGCTGCGCCGGCGCCGCGTCCCGGAAGAGGCTGTCGAACTCCGCGGGCGGCTGCGACGGACCGGGGCCCCCGGGCACGGGACCACCCGGCACGGGACCACCCGGCACGGGACCACCCGGCACGGGACCACCCGGCACGGGCGCCATGTACTGGGTCGCGTCGGAGGCACCGGCCGGGGCGGGCGGCTGCGGCAGCCTGCCGGTCCCCAGGAACTGCGTCTGCGCCCCGCCCCCGGGACCGGCCTGCGGCGGCACGGGCGCGATGTGCTGGGTGGCCTGCAGGTCGGCGGCCGGAGCCGCGGCCGGCGGCGGGTAGCCGTACCCGGCGGGCGGACCCACCGGCGGCACACCGCCCGGCACGGGCGCGATGTGCTGGGTCGCCTGCAGGTCGCCGTGCGCGGCGACCGGCGGCGGGTAGCCGTACCCGGCCGGCGGACCGGCCGGCGGCATCCCCCCGGGGGCGCCCTGCGGCTGCGGCGGCACCGGGGCTATGTACTGGGTGGCCTGGAGATCACCGGCGGCCGGCGCCTCGGGGGGCAGTGGCTGCGCCGGAGGCAGCGGCTGCCCGCCCGGCTGGGGCTGGGCGCCCGCGGGCCCCCAGGCACCGCCCCACGCCTGCGCGCCCCCCTGCTCCGGACCCTGTCCGTTCTGCGTCACCGGGACTCCTACTGATGGACCTACGGAATCGTCGGGTCACGCTACCGGGTGCGCCCATGGCTCCGCACACACGTGTGAGCCCGGTAACACCCTTCGTACGGAACGGGTCCGGCCCGCGGACCGTCCGCCCGGGGAGGAGCTACGCCGCGTGCACCTCCAGACGGGCCTCGAACTCCCGGACCACCGCCTCGCCCGCGAACGGCTCCAGGCGGTCCCTCAGATCCTCCAGGTACTCGGCGCCGCGCGACGACCGCAGGGTGCCGAGCAGTTCGAGCGCGCGCGTGCCCGCGCGGCACGCCTCCTCGATCTCCCGCTGCTGCACCCGCGCGGACGCCAGCAGCGCGAGCCCGATCGCCCGCCGCCGCGCCCGCCCCTCCGGGTGCCCGGCCAGCGCCTCCTCCGCCGACCGGACCGCCGCCTCGGCGCGCCCCAGGTCCCGGTGGCAGTGCGCCAGTTCGTCCGCGAGGTACGACCGGTCGAAGTGGGCGATCCACACCGGGTCGTCACCGGACTCCGGATCGGCCAGCTCCAGCGCGCGCACGGCGCGCCCCGCCGTCGACTCGAAGGCCCGGACGTCGCCCATCAGCGCGTGCCCGCGTGCCTCCGCCGCCAGGAACATCGCCTCGGCCCGCGGCGGCACCCCGCCCCGGGTCCCCTCCTGGGCGGCCCGCGCCAACTGGGCGATCTCCCGGGGGTTCCCGAGCTCCGCCGCCAGGTGGCTCATCGACGCGGCCAGCACGTAGCCGCCGTACGCCCGGTCCCCGGCCGCCTGCGCGAGCCGCAGCGCCTGGATGTAGTACCGCTGGGCCAGGCCCGGTTCGCCCGTGTCCACGGCCATGTACCCGGCCAGCTCGGTCAGTCGGGCCACCGCGCCGAACAGCTCCCGGCCGACCGCCTCCCGGTACGAGCCCGACAGCATCCCGGCGACCACGCTGTCGAGGTAGTGGACCACCACCGGGCGGACGTGCCCGCTGCCGAAGCGCCGGTCCAGGTCGACGAGCGCCGCCGTCATCTCCCGTACCGCCGCCACGTCCGAGCGGCCGACCCGGGCGCCGGCCGCGCGCGCCACCTGCGCGTCCGCGCCGGTGATCAGCCAGTCCCGGCTCGGTTCCACGAGCGCCGAGGCGGCGACCGCGGAACCGGTCAGGAAGTCCCGGCGGCCCACGTCGCTCCGGTACAGCTCGCAGACCTGCTCGATCGCGCCGAGCACCGTCGGCGCGAACTGGAGGCCGACGCCCGCCGCGAGGTTCCGGCCGTTGGCCATCCCCACCTCGTCGATCGTCACCGTGCGCCCCAGCTTGCGGCCGATGGCCTCGGCGATGACGCCGGGCGCCCGGCCGCGCGGCTGCTGCCCTCGCAGCCAGCGCGCCACCGAGGTCTTGTCGTACCGCAGGTCGAGGCCGCGCTCCGCGCCGACCATGTTGACCCTGCGGGCGAGACCGGCGTTGGAACACGCGGCCTCCTGGATGAGCGCCTGGAGCCGTTCGTTGGGCTGTCGCGGCACGAGTGGCCTGGCTGCCATGAGTGGAACCCCCAGACGGGACAGGTACGGACACGGAATGATCACTGCCCTGCGAATATCCGGTCAATGCCGATGTGAACACGCGAAACCGGACACGTCGGCCGACGGTGTGCGGCACCCTGCCCCACCCCCCGGCCCGCGTCCGTCCCGCCCTTTCCGTACCCCTCCCCCGCTCCCCGGTCCCCCGCGCGCCCCCGCGCGTGCACCCATGCGCCCCGCATGCAGGATCGATGCCTCACTCCCGGCGCCGCCCCGCCCGTAACCCCAGGTGACGGGCGCAGTTGTCTTCACCGTGGATGAGACCATCGGAGTCACGACGGAAGCCGCACAGATCCCCCAGCAGCGAGGCGAGCAGCTGCTCGACAGCGCCGTGCGGTATGCGGAAGAGCGGCACTGGGACGTGTTCCCGGGGACCTGGCTGGAAGCCGTCGACGGCCGGGAGCGCTGCTCCTGCGGCACCGCCGACTGCCCGCTGCCGGGCGGCCACGCCGTGAAGCCCGACTGGGCGACGCTGGCGACCGGGAGCGCGGTCGGCGCCCGGCGCATGTGGTCGAAGCAGCCGAAGTCGTCGATCCTCCTCCCCACCGGCCGCACCTTCGACGCGATCGAGGTCCCCGAGGCGGCCGGTTTCCTCGCGCTCGCCCGCATGGAGCGCATGGAGCTGACGCTGGGGCCGGTGACCTGCACCCCGGACCGCCGGATGTTCTTCTTCGTGCTGCCCGGCGCCTCCGCCAAGGTCCCCGACCTGATCCGCAAGCTCGGCTGGGCCCCGGCCTCGCTCGACCTCACCACACGCGGGGAGGGCCATTACGTGGCGGCCCCGCCCACCCGGATCGGCGGCCGGGGCGCGGTGCAGTGGGCCCGGCGGCCCACGCCGGCCAACCGCTGGCTCCCGGACGCGGAGGAGCTGATCAGCGCGCTCGCGTACGCGTGCGGGCGCGAGGCGGCCGAATCACGGGCCCGCCGTCCCTGACCCGGTCGTTCCCGCGGGCCGCCCCGTAGGGTGGCCGGACGGCGCGCGCAGCGCCGTACGGGGACGACCGAAGGGTTGACGGACCATGCCTGACCAGGCATTTGACGGAGCGTTCGAACCGACGGGCGCCGCACCGGATTCTTCCGGGGCGGCGCCCGCGGTGCAGGTGGAGGGGGTGTGGAAGCGGTTCGGGCAGCAGATCGCGGTGAGCGGGATCGATCTGGTGCTGCCGGCGGGGAAGTTCATCGGACTGGTCGGGCCCAACGGGGCGGGCAAGACCACCACCCTCTCCATGATCACCGGCCTGCTGCGGCCGGACTCCGGCCGGATCCGGGTGGCCGGCCACGACGTGTGGCAGGACCCCGAGTCGGTGGCCCGCGTGAAGGAGCGGATCGGGATCCTGCCGGAGGGGCTGCGTCTCTTCGAGCGGCTCTCGGGCCGTGAACTCCTGGCCTACAGCGGGCGGCTGCGGGGGCTGCCCGGTGCGGAGGTCGACAAGCGCGCCACCCAGCTCCTCGACGTGCTCGACCTGGCCGGTTCGCAGCACAAGCTGGTCGTCGACTACTCGACCGGCATGCGGAAGAAGATCGGTCTGGCGGCGGCGCTGCTGCACAACCCCGACGTGCTCTTCCTCGACGAGCCCTTCGAGGGCGTCGACCCGGTGTCGGCGCAGACCATCCGGGGCGTCCTGGAGCGGTACACGGCCTCCGGCGCCACCGTCGTCTTCTCCAGCCACGTGATGGAACTGGTGGAGTCGCTGTGCGACTGGGTCGCGGTGATGGCCGGGGGCCGGATCCGGGCGCAGGGGCCGCTGGCGGAGGTGAAGGGCTCCGCGGCCACCCTCCAGGAGGCGTTCCTGGAGCTGGTCGGCGCGAACGGCCGGGCCGCCGCGGGCGATTCGCTGGACTGGCTGGGCGGCAAGGGCGAGACGCGATGACGGCGCGGACGGCGGGGGCCGCCGCGGCTCCGGTGCCGCTCACCCCGATCTTCGTACGGCTGAAGCTGTCGCTGATGCGGAACGGGCTGCGGCAGTCGGGCGGGCGCACGGCCGCGTTCGTGGCGTCCCTGGTGGTGGTGCTGGCGATCGCCGCCTTCATGGTGCTGGGATTCCTGCTGCTGCGGGGGAACGCGGCGGCCGGGGCGGTCTCGGTGATCACGGTCGGGATCTTCGCGCTCGGCTGGGCGGTGATGCCGCTGTTCCTGCCGAGCGGGGACGAGACGCTGGACCCCTCGCGCCTGGTGATGCTGCCGCTGCGGCCGCAGCCGCTGGTGCGGGCGCTGCTCGTGGCCTCCCTCGTGGGCATCGGCCCGCTCTTCACGCTCTGTCTGGCGGTCGGGGCCGTCGTCGCCGTGGCGCACGGCACCGCGGCGTGGGTGTCCGCGGTGGTGGCGGTGCCGCTGGTGCTGCTGGTGTGCGTGGCGCTGTCGCGGGCCATCGCGACGGCGAACGTGCGGCTGCTGTCCTCCCGCAAGGGGCGGGACATGGCGCTGCTGAGCGGTCTGGTGATCGCCCTGGGCATCCAGGCCGTCAACTTCGGCGCCCAGGCGCTGGGCCGCGCGAAGGACCTCTCGGTGCTCGACACGGTCGCGTCGGTGGTGGGCTGGCTGCCGCCGGCCTCCGCGGTGGCGGCGGTGCGGTCGGCCGCGGACGGGGACCTCGTGGTGGCCGTGGCGCGGCTGGTGCCCGCGGTGGTCGTGCTGGTGGCGCTGCTGTGGTGGTGGCGCCGGAGCCTGGTGCGGCTGATGGACGAGCCGGACGGTTCGACCATCGGGGCGGCGCCGGAGGCGGTGCGGGACCCGGCCGAGGGGCGCGGGCTGCTGGCCCGGCTGCTGCCCGGGGGCCGTACGGGTGCGGTGATGGAACGTTGCCTCCGCTACATCTGGCGCGACCCGAAGACGAAGGCCGCGTGGGTGTCGGCGCTGGCGGTCGGCGCGCTGGTGCCGATGTTCAACGCCTTCCAGGAGGCCGGTTCGGTCTACTGGGCGTGCTTCGCGTCCGGGATGCTCGGCGTGCAGATGTTCAACCAGTTCGGGCAGGACTCGTCGGCGTTCTGGATGGTGGCGCAGACGATCTCGTCGCCGGCGGACGCGTACGCGGAGCTGCGTGACCGGGTGTACGTGATGCTCGTGATCACGGTGCCGTTCACGGTGGTCGTCGCCGTGGGGACGGCGCTGGTCACGGGCGGCTGGACGCAGCTCCCGGAGGTCTTCGGCCTGGCGGCCGCCCTGCTGGGCGCGATGCTGGCGCTGGGCGTGGTCGCGTCCGTCAGATACCCGTACGCGGTCCCCCAGGACTCGCGCCGCAACGTGGCGCCGGGCCAGGGCGGGATGGCGGTCGCCGCGATCTTCGGCGGCATGTTCGGCGGCCCGCTGCTGTGCGCGCCGCTGATCGCCCTGCTGGTCTGGCTGCGCGTGAGCGACCAGGACGGCCTGCTGTGGCTGCTGCTGCCGCTGGGCGTCACCTACGGCGCCCTGCTGACCTGGGGCGCCCTGAAGCTGATGTCGGGCCGGATGGTGAAGCGCCTGCCGGAGATCCTGGCGGCGGTCAGCAAGGGCTGAGCCCCGGGTGGTCCTTCCGGCGCGGAGGCGCGCCGGAAGGACCACCCGGTCCCGTCAGAAGACGAGCTGCGCGGCGTTCACCGGGCGGGTCTGGCCCATGAGTTCACGGCCCTTGAAGGGGGCGCTCCAGCTCCCGGTGCCCTTGTACAGCCAGTTGCCGTCGGGGCTGAGGCCGACCAGGTCGGCGCGCCCGTCACCGGTGGAGTCGCCGACGGCGACGATGTGGGTGTACGTGTTCCATCCGCCGCCCACGCGCGTGCGCTGCGCCAGGGTGCCGTCGCCCTTGCCGAGGTACTGCCACAGGACGCCGTCCTTGTCGCGGGCGACGACGTCGCCGGCGGCGGCGCCGCCGATGTTCCCGGTGGCGACGAGCTTGGTGTAGCCGCCCCAGCCGGCGCCGATCCGCTTGCGGGTGGCGAAGGGGGAGGTGGCCTTCCCGGTGGACGGGTACAGCCACAGGACGCCGGTGCGGTCGGTGGCGAGGACGTCGGCGCGCCCGTCGCCGGTGAGGTCGGACCCGCCGGAGATCTTGTCGTAGATCTGCCAGCCGCCGCCGACCCGGACGCGGGTGGCGAAGCCGCCGGTGCCGTTGCCCTGGTAGAGCCAGAGCACGCCGTCCCGGTCGCGGGCGACGAGGTCGCCGACCGCCGAGCCCGCGAGGTTGCCGGTCGCCTCGATCCGGTCGTAGATCTGCCAGCCGTTGCCGACGGACACGGGCGCGTCCACGTCGATGATCTGCCCGTCGTTGGCGTACGGGCTGTAGTGGGAGTCCTGGCGCCAGAGGCGGCCGGACGTGTCGCGGCTCAGCAGGTCGAGGCCGGCGTTGTCGTTGAAGTCGTGCGGCCGGGTGGCGCGGGTGACCGTGAAGCCGCCCGTGGCGGTGGCGGTGGGGCCGATGCCGTTGAGCGGCTTGGCCTCGACCGTCCAGGTGTAGGCGCCGTTGGGGGCGCCCTCGTAGTGGGAACCGGCGGTGCCGTCCCAGGTGAACGGCACGGTGGTGACGTACGGGTGGGTCTCGAACATCTGGCTGGTCCGGCCGGTGCGGACGTGCCGCAGGGTGACCTTGATGTCGACGGTGGTCCGGGAGAAGTCCCAGGCGAAGGAGACCTTCCCGCCGTTCTTGTCGAGGTCGACCACCGCGGGCGGCCCGCCGGGGCCGATCACGATCTCGGTCGGCTCGCCGGTCGCGGCCACGAGGGCGGTCTCCGGCTCCGCGCCGCCCTTGTCCTCGATCCGGTACAGGCCCTCGCCCTTGCCGACGAGGCCGCCGCGCACGTACAGGCTGCCCTCGGGACCGGCGGCGGCGGAGGTGAGGTGGTCGAGCAGCGTCACCGGGGCCGCGGCGGGGTCGGTCAGGCTGTACGCGACGAGCGGGTAGAGCGGGTTCGGCTCCCCGTACGCGATGCCGTCGGCCTCGCCGAACACCACCCAGCCGGCGAGCAGTCCGACCTTGAGCGCGTCCGACGGCGCGTCGGGGACCGGGATCTCCCGCACCTCGTCCGTGGCGCGGTCCAGGACGAACACCTTCGGGTTCGCGGTGGTGCCGCCCTCGGTCCAGGCGACGTGCGTCGCGGAGGCCGCGACATCGCCTCCCGACGACGCGCGCGTACGGTCGTGGATCTCGCCCACGGTGCCGGTGGCGAGGTCGATGAGACCCCACTTGTCGGTGGTGCCGACCTGGAAGGTGACGAGGGCGTGGTCGGGGTCGGCGCCGGTGACGGACATCTCCGTCGCGCCGTCGGGGAAGCCGGAGACGGTGGCGGTGCCGGCGGCGGTGTGGCTGCGCAGCACGCTGCCCTCGTCGCTGCGGAGCGCCGTGAAGACGGCGTCGGCGGCGGATCCGGCGTAGACGGCGTCGCCGATCCGCATCGACACGGGGATCTGGAGCGAGGCGCCGGTGGTCAGGTTCCGCTGGGTCACCGAGGAGTGGCCGGCGACGACGAGGTAGTCGTCGGTCCGGGTGGACCGCAGCTGGGTGAAGTCGCCGAACGTCTCGCCGGGCGCGCCGTCGAACCGCCGCCACGCGTAGTCGCCGTTGTTCTGGTTGCGCGTGAGGTAGCCGGTCAGTCCGGCGGCGACCAGGTCGTGCTCGTTCCCCTGGGGGTACGCGACGGCGGCCTCGGCGGTGTTCACGGCGACGGCCGCGGGGGGCGCGGCGTGGGCGGGAGCGGTCAGCAGGCCCACTCCGGTGGTCGCGGCGAGGGCGATGCTGACGGCTGCGGCGAGGCGGCGGCGGTGCGGGCGGGACGGAAGCACGTGCGGTTCCTCCTGGGGCGGCAGGACTCGGCCTTCACGGCAGGCACGTCACGCGCCTGCCACCCCATGAGACCCACGAGCAACCGAAAGGTTGTGCGACCCCGTTGGTCTTTCCGCTGCTCCTTCCGCCGGACCCTCCGTGGACTCCTCAGCGAACCCCTCCGCGGGCCCCTCCCTGGGCCTTTCCGCCGGCCCCTCCGCCGGCCCTTCCGCCGGCCCTTCCGCGTCCGCCGCGTTCAGCGGAACTCGCGGGTGACGGTGATCGGTCCGACGATGTGGGCGTTGAACTCGTCCAGCTCCTCGGCGGGGACCCACAGCTCCAGGATCGTGCGGCCGCCGGCCTGCTGGACCGGGTAGCGGGCGAGGAAGGCGGAGTCGACCTCGAAGCGGGTGACGTATCCGACGCCGCTGTGCTTCACGTTCCAGTCGCGGGCGATGCGGATCGCGTAGTCCTCGTTCAGCACCGGGTAGAAGATCGGCTGGTCGGGCAGGCGGGGCGGCCAGGCACGCCAGTCCCGCTCGCGGACGAGGGCGAGCTCCTCGGGGCCGGTGGGGCGCCAGAGGGTCGTCGTCGGGCGCGGCGGGGACGGGGGGCGGGTGCTGGTCATGGCGGGGACCGTATCCGGCCGGAATCCCCGGCGACCACGGGTTTTCCACAGGCCGTCGTCCACAGGGGTGTCGGGGGCGGGGGGTGGGGGACATGATGCTGGCGAGGGGTACGGACGACGACGGGGAGGTTCGCGTGGGGTTCTTCGGGCGACGGGGGCGGAAGGGCGCCGGGGCGGCGCCGGCGGGCGGGGCGCCGGGCGGGCGGGCCGTGGAGGCCCCGGAAGCGGTCGTGCGGATGACGGCCGAGGAGGCCGAGCGGCTGACCCGGCTGACGCAGGAGGCGTACGAGCAGGGCGTCGGTCACCAGGTGCTGCCGAGCAGGGCCGGGGCGGCGCTCGACGCGTTCGACCGGTCGGCGCGCCATCTGGACGAGCTGTGCCGGGCGACGCCGGACGAACCGCGGCTGTGGCACATGCGGGGTGCGCTGCTGTACGCGCGGGCCTCGACGCGGCTCGCGCTCGGGCAGACCGAGGAGGCGGTGGCGGACCTGGGCGCGTGCGTGGACGCGTACGGCAGAAGCGCGCTGCCGAACGCTCCGCTGCTGGCGGCGGACGCGCTGATACGACGGGCGCGGGCGTACGGGGAGGCGGGGCGCCCGCTGGCGGCGCTCACGGACGTGGACCGGGCGATCGGCGCCTACGTGGCGGCGGGGGCGTACGAGTCGCCGCATCCGCTGCTCCCGGACTTCGCGCGGGTGCTGGCGCTGGCGTCGGTGGTGCAGCTGAAGGTCGGGGACGTGGACCAGGCGCTGGCCTGCGCCCGGCAGTCGCTGGCCCGGTACAAGGACCTGACGCGGCAGCGGGGCGGGCTCGGCCGGGAGGAGGCCGGGTACATGGCGGACGCGGCCGGGGACACCGCCTCGCGCCTGGAGGCCGCGCGGGGCGACTGGGACGCGGCGCTCGGGGTGGACCTGGTGGTGCGGGAGACGGCGGAGGCGGGCGTCGGCGGGCTCGGGCGGGCGCTGGCCCGGGAGGGGCTGCACCTGCGGCTCTCCGGCCGGGTGCGGCAGGCCGCGCCGCTGCTGGCGCGCGCCGACGAACTGGAGCCGGGGGCGGTGGACCGGGAGGAGGAGGCGGCCGCGCTGCCGCTGCCGCCGTCGCTGGCGGACGCGCTCGCGGCGGGCGAGGAGCTGCTGCGGGAGCGGCGGGACGCGGCGCCGTCCCGGGGCGAACTGGCGGCGCTGCGGGAGGAGCTGACGGGGCACGAGTCGTACTCGTCGTCCGTGCGGGTGCGGATGGGCTCCGCGTTCGCGCCGAAGGCGGCCCTGCTGGTGCGGGCGGCGGATCTGCTGCTGCGGGAGGGCCGGGTCGCGGAGGCGTGGCGGATCGCGCTGGAGACCCATCTCGTCTGCGACTCGATCGTCCGCCGGGCGGGCGACGCGGCGCCGGACCTGCTGCCGGAGCTCGCCGGGCCGTGGGGGGACGCCCTGGAGGTGGCCTCCCGGGCGGCGGTCTCGGCGGGACGGGACTCGTTCGTGACGGACGTGGCGGCGGCCGCGGGACGGCTGCGCGCGATGCTCGCGGAGGCCCCGGACGCCCCGGGACCGGCATGACCGCCGGGACCGGCGGGCGGGTGCGCGCGTGGCGGCGAGCGGAGGGTGAGCCGCGAACAGACAGGTGCTGAGGGCGACCTGGGTGCGTCCGCACGCCCGCCGGGCGGCCTACGGGGTCAGCACCTCCTCCTGGCGGCGGTCGTAGGTCGCGCGCGCCTGGGCGATCTCCTGCTGATGGCTCTCGGTCCAGTCGACGAGGGCCTGGATGGTGGTGTGGAGGGTCGCGCCGAGCGGGGTGAGCGCGTACTCGACGCGGGGCGGGACGACAGGGTGGACGGTCCGGCGGACGAGGCCGTCCCGTTCGAGCTGGCGGAGGGTCACGGTCAGCATGCGCTGACTGATGCCCTCGATGCGGCGGCGGAGCTCGGAGAAGCGGAGCGACTGGCGCTCCAGGTGGGCGATGGTCAGCAGCGACCACTTGTCGGCGACGCGGTCGAGGATCTGGCGCACCTCGCACCCCTCGCGGGTGTCCCACTGAAGCACCTCGTACTCCTGCTCGGTTCCCGCGCAGTGACCAGGTGACTTGAAAGTGCGTTCTTCCATGCCTCCCCAGGCTGCCGGATGATTTCGGTGACGACAAGCGAGAACCGGCCTCCCTTTCCGTGACTTGCCGTCAGTCTCTGTGTCCCGGCGTGGACTTCAAGGGAACTCCACGCGTGCGGACCGGGATCGCGGGCCGTCCCCGCATCTCCATTCCTTCGCCGACAAGGGGCTTCGCCATGTCCGCATCACCATCCCGTCCGGGCAGCACCGACCGCATGAGCGGGCGCGCGTGGGGCGTGCTCCTCGTGCTGTGCGGCGCGATCTTCCTCGAAGGCATCGACGTCGCCATGCTCAACGTGGCGCTGCCGTCGATCCGTGAGGACCTGGACCTGTCCACCGGCACGCTCCAGTGGGTGATGAGCGCCTATGTGCTCGGCTACGGCGGCTTCATGCTGCTCGGCGGCCGGGCCGCCGACCTCTTCGGACGCCGGCGGATGTTCGTCCTCTGGCTCGTGGTCTTCCTGCTCTTCTCCGGTCTCGGCGGCTTCGCCACCGAGGGCTGGACGCTGATCGTCGCCCGGTTCGTGACCGGTGTGGCGGCGGCCTTCATGACCCCGGCGGGCCTGTCGATCATCACCACGAGCTTCGAGGAGGGCCCGCAGCGCAACAAGGCCCTGCTCGTCTACTCCGGCACCGCGGCGGGCGGCTTCTCCGTCGGCCTGGTCGTCGGCGGTCTGCTGGCCGCGATCGACTGGCGCTGGGTGTTCTTCGCGCCCGTCGTCCTCTCCCTGCTCATCCTCGTCGCCGCGGTCTCCCTGATCCCGCCGTCGCCGCGGCCCGACCGGAAGGGCCAGGGCGTCGACCTGGCGGGCGCGCTCAGCGTCACCGCCGCCATCCTGCTGCTCGTCTTCGGCGTCGAGCGCGCCGCACACGTCTCCGCCGCCTGGACCGCCGGCACGATCGGTGCCTCCCTCGCCCTCTTCGCCGTCTTCGCCGCCGTCGAGCGCCGCTCCGCCTCGCCCCTGGTCCGCCTGGGCATCTTCCGCAGCGGCGGCCTCGTCCGGGCCAACCTGGCGGGCATGCTCTTCGCCGCGGGCTTCTTCGGCTTCCAGTTCATCGCCGTGCTCTACCTCCAGGAGCTGCGCGGCTGGTCGACCCTCCAGACGAGCTTCGCCCTGATCGTCATCGGCGTGGACGCGGTCCTCTCGCCGACCCTGACCCCCCGGCTGGTGGCCCGCTTCGGCAACGCCCGGGTCATCTTCGGCGGGCTGGTCCTGGCCTCCCTCGCGTACGCGCTCTTCCTGCCGATCGGCGCGGACTGGACCTACCTGGCGATGCTCCCCAGCCTGTTCCTGCTCGGCCTGGCCTTCTCCCTCGCGTACGGCCCGCTGACCATCGTCGCGACCGAGGGGATCGCGGAGGAGGAGCAGGGCGTGGCCGGCGGCCTGCTCTACACGTCCTTCCAGTTCGGGGCGGCGCTCGGCCTGTCCGCCGTGACCGCGGTGGGCGTCGCGGCCACCGACGGCACCTCCCCCGCGGAGCTGCTCGACGGCCACCGGGCCGCCCTCGTCGTCCCGCTGGCGGCCGCCCTGATCGCCGCCGCCGTCAGCGCCTTCGGCCTGCGCGGCAGATCCGGCGCGGCCGGCCCGGAACCCGCCGCCGCGGGCTCCGCCGACACTCCGGCACCGGCCGGGGCGGTCCGGTAGCACCCCGAGGTCCGGTGGCGCACCGATCCCCGACCCCCGACCCCCGATCCCCGGAAGACGCCCGTCCTCCCGGACCACCGCCGCTCCCGCCCACCTGGCCCGGACGACCCCGGGTACCACCTCCTGCGGATCGACCCCTGGCGGGTGCAGGTGGTCCGCGGCGCGGACCTCCGCAGCCGGATCTGGACCGACGAGCGGTTCCGGGAGCCCGGCGGCGTCCGTCCGCCGCGGGCCTGAGCAGACGTACGGGCCTCCACCCCCGGCCGGGGTGGAGGCCCGTACACGGGTCGTGCCTAGAACGCGCCGTTCAGGCCGAACCAGGTGTCGGTCTCCGGGAAGCCGGGCTCGAAGCCGTTCGTGGCACGGCCGAGGTACTCGATCTTGACGCCGGCACCCTGGAAGACGTTGGACGAGTAGCCGCCGCCGCTGATCGCGACCAGGTCGTTGTGGCCGTCGCCGGTGTAGTCGCCGACCGCGAGGAACGAGGCCATCGCGTTCCAGCCGCTGCCGATGAGGGCGCGGGAACCGAGGGCGCCGGGCTTGCCCGGGTACAGCCACAGCTTGCCGGTGGACGCCTCGCGGGCGAGGAGGTCGGCCTTGCCGTCCTTGTTCATGTCGCCGAAGCCGATGAGGGCGTTCATGCCGTTCCAGCCGCCCGTGCCGAGCAGCTGACGGGCGCCGAGCTTGCCGGTGGTCGTCCCCGGGTACAGCCACAGCTTGCCCGTGGACTTCTCCACGGCGAGGAGGTCGGAGCGGTTGTCGCCGGTCAGGTCGCCGAAGGCGGTGAGCCGGTCCATGGCGTTCCAGCCGCCCGTGCCGACGAGGACCCGGCTGCCGAGCGAGCCGCTGCCGGTGCCCGGGTACAGGTACAGCCTGCCGGTGGACGCCTCGCGGGCGATCACGTCCTCCTTGGCGTCGCCGGTGAAGTCGCCGTGCCGGGTGAGGGCGTTCATCGCGTTCCAGCCGCCGGTGCCGACCAGCTTGCCGCTGCCGTCGCCGGGAAGGAACCAGAGGCGGCCGGCCTTGTCGCGGACGAGGACGTCCGCGACCTTGTCGGCGTTCAGGTCGCCGAAGGCGGGGGCCTTGGCCTGCGCGTTCGCGGGCCACTCCGGGTAGGCGTCGAGGCCGGTGCACTCGCGCTCGGTGGCGACGAGCCGGAGCGAGCTGACGGAGGTGCTGCCCGCGCCGCCCCACTCGGTGCCGGACGGGTTCGGGTCGATCTGCCAGACGTCGCCGCCGTAGCCGTGGTTGGGGTCGTCGTGGAGGCAGGCGAACTTGTTGGTGCGGTTGGAGACCGCGCGGAACTGGTTGTCCCAGGTGCCGAGGGTGGCGGCGCTCGCGTTGGTCTTGTACATGGTGCCGGTGGCGTCGTTCGTCTTCCAGGCACAGAAGTAGCCCGACGGGCAGTCGGCCGGTGCCGCCTGGGCGGGGGCCGCGCCCGCGCCGAGGATGCCGAACGTGGTGAGGCCGAGTGCCGCGGCCGCGGTGGCCAGGCGTCGGCGCAGGGGTGTGCGCATGCGATTCCTCCGATGTGCGGCGCGGAGCCGGGTTCCTCCGCTCGACGCGCCGAGGCTGGGAAATGTACCCCGCCGGGTGGCGGGGTACGTCGCCGGGGCGCCCCTCGGAGGCGGGCGGGGTCAGAAGACGGCGCTCATGTCCTGCCAGCCGTGGTCCTGTCCGTCCCAGTAACCGCTGTGGAAGGTGCCGGTGCCCTTGCCCATGTAGAGCATCAGGCAGCCCTCGTAGGAGCACGCGTCGCCCCTGAAGCGGTTGTTGGTGAGCGCGGCGAAGTCGTTGAGGCCGTCGAGGCCGTGGTCGCCGACCGCGACCAGCGCGGACATCGTGTTCCAGCCGCCGCCGAGGAGGGCGCGGGAGCCGAGGGCGCCGGCCTTGCCCGGGTACAGCCACAGCTGTCCGGTGGCGGGCTGCCGGGCGACGAGGTCGGCCCGGCCGTCGCCGGTGACGTCGCCGGTGGCGGTCAGGGCGTCCATGGAGGTCCAGCCGCCCGTGCCGATGAGCTTGCGCGCGCCGAGGGCGCCGGTGCCCGTGCCCGGGTACAGCCACAGCTTGCCCGTGGACTTCTCGGCGGCGAGGAGGTCGGAGCGGTTGTCGCCGGTCAGGTCGCCGAAGGCGGTGATGCGGGTCATGGCGTTCCAGCCGCCCGTGCCGATGAGCTTGCGGGTGCCGAACGCGCCGGTGCCCGTGCCCGGGTACAGCCACAGCTTGCCGGTGGACGCCTCGCGGGCGATCGCGTCCTCCTTGGCGTCGCCGGTGAAGTCGCCGTGCCGGGTGAGGGCGTTCATCGCGTTCCAGCCGCCGCCGACGAGCTTGCCGGTGCCGTCGCCGGGGAGGAACCAGAGGCGGCCGGCCCGGTCGCGGGCGAGGAGGTCCGCCTCCTGGTCGCCGTTCAGGTTGGCGAAGGCGGAGCGCGCGCCGGGCTTCGGCTCCGCGTTCCAGGAGGTGTACGCGGGGCCGTGGCACTCGCGCTGGGTGAGGACGAACCTGAGCGAGCTGATCGAGCCCACGCCCATGCCGCCCCAGCCGGCGCCCGAGGGGTCGGGGGCCTTGTCGCCGACGCTCCAGTACGACGCCATGTAGCCGGGCTCGTCGTAGCCGCACACCCACTGGGTCGTGCGGTTGGAGACGGCCTCGATCTTGCCGTCCCAGGCGCCGAGCGACGCCATGCTCTTGTTCGTCTTGAACATCTCGCCGCCGGCGTACCCCGTCTTCCAGCCGCAGAAGTAGCCCCTGGGGCAGTCCTCGGGGGCCGCCTGGGCGGGTGCGGCGGTGGTGACGGCGCCGGTGAGCGCGGCGAGCACGGCGAGACCGAGCGCGGCGGGCCTGGTGGTACGCGCCGTGGCGCCGGCCTTGTTCGCGGCCCGGCCATCGGGCCGGACCACCGGGCGGCGGCGCAGCCTGGACAGCAGTGACATGTGGTTCCCCTCCGGTACCGACGCGGAGCCGAACCCTCCGGGGGTTCCCCTTCTCGACGCGTCGCGTGAGGGAAGGTACCGCGCGCGGGTCGCGGGACGGACGGGGGGTCGGTCGAAGCGGGGCGCGCGACGGCCGGCCCCCGGGAGGGGCCGGCCGGGAGCCTCCGGAGAGGGCGGCCGTCACGTTCGGGGGGTCAGGACGCCCGTCAGGAAGGGGTCCACGGCCTCCGCCCAGGCTTCCGGGTGGGTGTAGTGGAGGAGGTGGCCGGCGTCGGGGATCTCGGCGTAGGCGCCGTGCGGGAGGACGCGGACCATCTCCTGGGCCTCGGCGCGGCCCAGTTCGCCGTCGAGGCCGCGGACGACGAGGGTGGGGCAGCGGACCTGGGCGAGGGAGTCCCAGTGGGCGTCGTGGACCCAGGTCTCGCGGGAGGTCAGCATCTGGGCGGGGTCGAAGACGGGGTGCCAGCCGTCCGGCCGCTCGGCCATCACCTCGGCGAAGAACGCGCCGCGCGCCGGGTTCGGCGTCTCCACCCACGGGTCGTCCGCGCCGAACCAGCGGTGCACCGCGTCCAGCGACGGGAAGGGCGCCGGCCAGCCCCGGAACCAGTCCTGCCAGGCGCGCTGCGAGGCCGCGCCGAGCGCGGAGGCCCGCATGTCGCAGATGACCAGGGCGCGGACCAGGTCCGGGCGCTCCGCGGCCAGCTGCCAGGCCGTCAGCGCGCCCATGGAGTGGCCGACGAGGGTCACGGGGCCGAGGCCGAGCCGCTCGACGACGGCCGCCGCGTCCGCCACGTACGCCTCGCGGGTGAAGGGGCCCCCGGGCGGCTTCTCGCTCGCGCCGTGGCCGCGCTGGTCGAGCGCGATGGTGCGGTGCCCGCCGGCGAGGAGGCCGGCGGCGGGGGCCCAGTGGGCCGCGTGGCCCATCAGGCCGTGGAGCAGTAAGACCGGGGCGGCCTCCGCGGCACCGTCCGGCGCGGGCGGTGCCGGCGGGCCGGCCGGCCGGGCGCGCTCCCCCGTGGCGGTGGGCTGGCGGGCGATGCTCACGGCGGGGTGCGCCGGTGCCGGGCGCGCGGGCGTGCGGGCCTCGGTCCCGGCCCTCGTGCGGGCCTCGCCCTCGGCCGTGAACTCCCAGGCCGCCAGCCGGATGCCGTCGGCTCCGGTGACGTCGAGTCGTCGCGCCATGATCTGGCACCCCCTCTCTCCCGTCGAACCCCGCCAGACTATCGAACCCACATTCGAAAATGCTCCTCTGCCACGCAACACCCCTCGTTCGAGTGACGGGGCTCAAGGATTGGCGCGCGTGGCCGAGGGGAGATCTTCAACGGGAGGCGGACCGCTCGGGGAAAACGGTCCGAGGGGACCGACCTTGAGAGCTCGGGGCTCCAGGTCGGAACAGGGGAGGACAGGCCCCGGCGCCGCGAGGCGCCGGGGCCCTCTGCCGTCCGGGACCCCGCACCCGCGACCGTCCGGGACCCCGCGCCGGCGACCGTCCGGGACACCTCGCCCGCGACCGTCCGGGACCAGCCGGACAACGCCGCCGGGACGTGCGGCAGTCGGCGTACGGCCCCTGTCGGTCGCATGGCCCCACCCTTCCGCGCATCACGCAGCGCACGCAGCTCGTTCCAGCGTGGCACGCCGAGGGCACGCGCGGGGCCATTCCGGCGTAAACGGGGCGCACGGCGGATCCGTCGCCCGTCCGTGGCCCATCCGTCACCGGCGGCCCCACAGCCGTTCCGGCGCGCCGGCGGTCGACACCCTCGTGCGCAGTCCCCACGTGCTCTCCCAGGGCGACCACTCCGCGATCCTGAGGGACGGTCACACCTGTGACGGGCCCGGACACGCGGAACGGGGCCGGGGGCGCCCTCGCGCCCCCGGCCCCGCCGACGTCCCACGGCACTCCGCACCGCGGCGCCACGCCCCTCGGACGTGCCCCGCGGTGCCCGCGCCGTCAGCGCTTCGCGACGAACACGTGCGCCGCGACCTCCGCGTCCAGCTCCGCCGCCTCGCCGCTGCTGCCGACGAGCACGCCGCCCGCCGACTCCGACACCGACACGACCGAGCCGGGCTGCACGCCCGCCCGCCGGAGCGTGTACATGAGCTGGGCGTCCGTCTGGATCGGCTCGCCGATGCGGCGCACGACCACCGTCTTGCCCCCGGCGGCGTCCAGGTCCGCCAGCGACACCATCGAGTCGTCGAGGAAGGACTCGGCCTCGGCCTTCTCGCCCAGCTCCTCCAGGCCCGGGATCGGGTTGCCGTACGGCGACTCGGTCGGGTGACGCAGCAGCTCCAGCACGCGGCGCTCCACGGCCTCGCTCATCACGTGCTCCCAGCGGCACGCCTCCGCGTGGACCTGCTCCCACTCCAGGCCGATCACGTCGACGAGCAGGCACTCGGCGAGCCGGTGCTTGCGCATCACGCGGGTCGCCAGGCGGCGGCCCTCCTCGGTCAGCTCCAGGTGGCGGTCGCTCGCCACGGCGACCAGGCCGTCCCGCTCCATGCGGGCGACCGTCTGGCTCACCGTCGGGCCGCTCTGGTCGAGCCGCTCGGCGATCCGGGCGCGCATCGGGACCACACCTTCCTCTTCCAGCTCCAGGATGGTGCGGAGATACATCTCCGTGGTGTCGATCAGTCCGGACATTCGTGCCCCTCGATGAGTCGTGCGCTGGCCCTGCACCAATTCTTGCGCATCCGGCCGACAAGCGGGCGGCCCCCGCCCCGGAGCGGGAGAAGTGGGGACACGGAGGCGGCGGAGGCAGTATTGACAGAGCAATGGTCCAGACCGCACCGTGATCGGCGACCTCGACGACAAGGAGCTTCCTCACATGGGCGAGTACGCGGGCGGAAACACCGGGGACGCAGCCGCGGGCGCGGCGGAGAGCAAGCTGGCGGGACGGTTCTTCGACGCGGCGATCGGCCTCCTCCAGCAGGTCCGCGACGAGGACGCGGCCGAGATCGCCGCCGCGGGAGCCGCCGTCGCCGAGGCCGTGGCCCGCGGCAACCGCCTCTTCGCCTTCGGCGCCGGGCACTCCTCGCTCCCGGCCCAGGACGTCGTCTACCGGGCCGGCGGCCTCGCGCTGATGAACCTGCTCGTCGTCCCCGGGGTCGTCGGCGTCGACGTCATGCCGGCGACGCTCGGCTCCGCGCTGGAGCGCGTCGACGGGCTCGCCGGAGCCGTCCTGGACTCCTCCCCCGCCGCCGCGGGCGACGTCCTCTTCATCATCTCCCTCTCCGGCCGCAACGCCCTGCCCGTCGAGATGGCCATGAACGCGCGCGCGCTCGGCCTCACCGTCATCGGCGTCACCTCGGTGGCGTACGGCACGGAGACGAAGTCGCGGCACGTCTCGGGGACGTACCTCAAGGACCACTGCGACATCGTCCTCGACTCGAAGATCGCGGTCGGCGACGCGGAGCTCACCCACGAGGGCATCGAGGCGCCGTTCGCCCCCGCCTCCACCGTCGTCACCAGCGCCCTGATGCAGGCCACCATGGCCGCCGCCGCCGAGGAGCTGGTCCGGCGCGGGATCGAGCCGCCGCTGCTGCGCTCCGGGAACGTCGACGGCGGCCACGAGTGGAACGGCCGCGTGATGACCGAGTACGCGGACCGGATCTTCTACCGCCACTGACGGCCCCCGCCCCTCACGCTCCTCACCCGTGAGCCACCGGACCCGTGCGGGACCGTCCGGCCGTCAGGGCAGCGGCGGTACGTCCAGTGCCGCCGCCACCCGGGCCGCGACCGTCTCCGCGTAGAGCGCGTCCTGCCGGTCGAACCCGCCCCGGGCGGCCGTCCGCAGGAAGGTGAGGACGCCGACCGTACGGCCCCGGGACCGCAGGGCCGTGCACAGCGCGTGCGCCGTGTCCGCCGGCCAGTGGCGGTCCGCCGCCCACGCCGCCGCGTCCCGGCCCGCGCTCACCCGCACCGACCCCGCCCGGTCCCACGCCTGGAGGGCGGGGTGCTCGGGGCCGTACCGCTGCGGGAAGCCGCCGCCGAGGCCGCGCTCGTCCGGGGCGCCCGCCGGGGACGCCACCGCGCGGGTCAGCCGGCGGTCGCCCGCGACCCGGTCCACCAGGCCGTGGTCGGCGAAGCCGGCCAGCGCGAAGTCCAGCAGCACCGCCACCGCCTCCGCCGGATCCGCGTACTCGGCCGCCGCCGCGCCCGCCCGGTGCAACTGGCTCCAGCGGAACCGGGTCCGGTCCGCCTCCCGCGCCGCGAGCCGCTCCTCCGTCACGTCCTGGAACAGCCACGCCACCCCCAGCAGCACCGGCTCCTCCGTCATCGGCGACGCCAGCCGCACGAACCCGCTGCGCCAGCACCGCCGCCGCCGCTCCCCCGCCCCCGAGGCCGCCGCCGGCGTCACCCACAGGTCCGCGGGCGCCGGCGGGGCGCCCTCCGCCAGCACGTGCTGGAGCGCGCCCTCCAGCTCCTCCACGCCCTGGGCCACCACATCGCCGAGGGGGCTGCCCAGCAGGGTCGTACGGCCGGTGCCGAACGCCCGCGCCGCGTAGCCGTTGACGACCGCCGGCCGCAGGTCGGCGTCGATCAGCACGACCCCCCAGGGCGCGTCGTCGAAGAGCGCCTCGCTCAGCGCGATCGACCGCTCCAGGTCGATCTGCGCGTGCACCTCGCTGAAGGCGCAGTACACCCCGGCCGGCCGGCCGTCGGCGCCCCGCACCCCCGCCGACTGGCTGCGCACCAGCACCCGGCCGCCGTCCTTGCGGAGCAGCGCCAGCTCGTGCACCTGCCGTCCCGGCGTCCGCATCGCCCCCATCAGCCGGGCGAGCGTCCCCTCCGCGTCGGCACTGCGCGCCGCCCAGCCGTCGAACCCGCGCCGCCCGACGGCCTCCGCCGCCGGCCAGCCGAGGATCCGCTCGGCCTCGCGGTTCCAGTGCGTCACCGTCCCGCCCGCGTCCAGCGCGCAGAGCGCCGCGTCCATCCCGTCGAGCAGCGCGGCCAGCAGATCGCCGCCCGCCCCCGGCACGGAAGCGGTGTCCCGCGCGGACCCCGTGAAGGCACTCACCTGGTACTCCCCCCGGTAACCCCCTGATGCAGGCCATTCAACTGGAACGTGACCCAGAACACACCGGGTTCGGCGAAACGGATTCCCCCCGGGGCGACGTCGTGACGGTGCCGGGGCTACGTCGGCGAGACGAAGCCCGATTCGTAGGCGGCGATGACCGCCTGGGTGCGGTCCCGGGCGCCGAGTTTGGCGAGGACGGCGCTCACGTGGGACTTGACCGTCTCCGTGCCGACCACGAGGCGGGCGGCGATCTCGGCGTTGGAGAGTCCGCGGGCCATGAGGCGCAGGACGTCCTCCTCACGGTCCGTCAGGTTCGCCCGGGCCAGGGCCTCGTGGGCCTCGTTGGCGGGGCGGTCCTGGGCGTAGGAGGCGGCCATGTCGCGTACGGCCGCCGGGAAGAGGAGGGAGTCGCCCTCGGCCACCAGGCGGACCGCGTGGACGATCTCGGCGGGGCGGGCGCGCTTGAGGAGGAACCCGTCGGCGCCGGCGCGCAGGGCCCCGTAGACGTACTCGTCGTTCTCGAAGGTGGTCACCACGAGGATCTTCGGCGGGGCGTCGACCGTGCGGAGGACGGCCCGGGTGGCCTCGATGCCGTCCATGAGGGGCATCCGGACGTCCATCGCCACGACGTCGGGGCGGAGGCTGCGCACGAGCGGGATGACGGCGGCGCCGTCCGCGGCCTCGCCCACCACCTCGATGTCGGGCTGGGCCTCCAGGACGGCGCGCAGGCCGGCCCGGACGAGGGGTTCGTCGTCGACGAGGAGGACCTTGATCACCATCCGGACAGCCTAGGCCGTTTCCTCCGGACCGTGCCGGGCCCGGTCCGGGAGCTCCCGGGCGGCCCCCGCTCCGGACCGGTCAGCGCAGGGGGAGGACCACGGCCACGCGCCACGCGCCGTCCGTCACACCCGCCTTCGCCTCGCCGCCGAGGAGCGCGGCGCGTTCGCGGATGCCGCGCAAACCGCTGCCCGAGCCGGGGACGGCGGGGGGACGGCCGTCGGGCAGCGGGTTGGTGACCAGGAGGCGGAGGCGGGACGCGTCCGCCGTCACCCGGACGTCGACCGGGACCGGGCCCGCGTGGCGCAGGGCGTTGGTCAGGGCCTCCTGGAGCATGCGGTACGCCTCCCGGGAGACGGGGCCGGGGAGTTCCTCCACGGGGCCGGTGATCTCGGCGTCCACGCGCGCGCCCGAGGAGCGGGCCGAGTCGAGGAGCCTGCCCGCCTCGTCGAGACCGGGGCCCGCGCCGGACGGGCGGCGGGTGCCGGTCTCGCGGAGGAGCAGCAGGACGCGTTCGAGGTCCTCCAGGGCGGCCCGGCCGGTCTCCTCGATGGTGGCGAGCGCCCGGTCGGTGAACGCGGGGTCGCCGGCCGCCCGCGCGGCTCCCGCCTGCACCACGGCGAGGGTGAGCGCGTGGCCGAGGGAGTCGTGGAGTTCGCGGGCGATCCGGTTGCGTTCCAGGAGCCGTTCCGTGCGGTCCTCCAGGGCCGTCATGCGCTCCTTCACCGACGGGCCGAGGAGCCGGCGGGCGACCCGGGTCTCCAGCCGCCCGCCGGCGACGACCAGCGCCAGCAGGACCAGGAGGGGCAGCGGGGCCAGCGCCGTGGACGTCCCGGGCGGGGTCAGCGAGCCCACCACGGGTTCCTCCACCGACACCCCCGCAAGCACCAGCGCGACCTGGAGCAGCCAGATCGACAGCAGCCAGGCCGCGAGCCCGGCCTCCATGCGGAAGACCAGCCACAGGGCCGTCCTGCCGCGGTCGGTCCAGGACGCCGACGGGGTCGCCGAGATGCCGGTGGCGGCCCCGTCGGCGTCCTGTCCGCCCCGCACGCGCGCGTGCTTGCCGGGGAAGAGCATCAGCCGGGCCTGGAGGCCCTCGGCGCGGCGGGCCGAGGGGAGCAGGGCGACCGCGGCGACCAGCGGGACGGGGAGGGCCGCCGCGACCAGCCAGTCGAGGACGGTCGGGTCGGACAGGCCCGGGTAGATGAGCCCGCCCGCGAGCGGCACGATCGCGCCGATCAGCAGGTGCAGCCAGCGGGTGTACGTGACCGCGCGGACCAGGGGCCGTACGAGGGTCTGGAGGGACAGCAGCGGTGCGGGCATTCGGTGATCTTCTCAAGGGGCGGGCCGGCGGGGCTCCCCCGCGCGGGGGAGACGGTCCCCTCCGGCAGGGGATGGCCGGGGGCCGTCCGGCCGCGAGGCTTGAGCCATGACCAGCATCGACGTCAAGAACCTCACCAAGGAGTACGGCGGCAGGTCCGCGGCCCGGGCCGTGGACGGGCTGACGTTCCGTGTCGAGCCGGGGCGCGTCACCGGGTTCCTGGGCCCGAACGGGGCCGGGAAGTCCACCACCATGCGGCTCGTCCTCGGTCTCGACCGGCCGACCTCGGGCTCGGCCACCATCGGCGGCCGCCCGTACGCGACGCTCGACGAGCCGCTGCGCACGGTCGGCGCGCTCCTCGACGCGCAGGCCGCGCACCCGTCCCGGACGGGCCGCGACCACCTCCGATTCCTCGCCGCGAGCAACGGCCTGCCGGCCCGCCGGGTCGACGAGGTGCTGGCGGAGACGGGTCTGGAGGCGGCCGCCCGCCGCCGGATCCGCGGCTACTCGCTGGGCATGCGGCAGCGGCTCGGCATCGCCGGCGCGCTCCTGGGCGACCCGCGGGTGCTGATGCTGGACGAGCCGGCCAACGGCCTGGACCCGGAGGGCATCGTCTGGATCCGCGAACTGCTGCGCCGGCTGGCCGCCGAGGGCCGGACGGTCCTGGTCTCCAGCCATCTGATGAACGAGACGGCGACCTTCGCCGACCACCTGGTGGTGCTGGGCCGGGGCCGGCTCCTCGCGGACGTGCCGATGCGGGAGTTCATCGACGCCCACAGCCACGCGCGGGTGCGGGTGCGCACCGGCGATCCGGTGCGGCTGCGGGCCACGCTCCTCGCGAAGGGGTGGACGGTCGGGGCCGCCGCGGACGCGGACGGCCGGTGGGTGGTGGAGGGCGCCTCCGCCGAGGAGATCGGGGCGGTCACCGCCCGCGAGGGCATCCCGGTCTTCGAGCTCGCCGACGAGCGCGCCTCGCTGGAGCAGGCGTATCTGGCCCTCACCTCGGACGCCGCCGAGTTCACCGCCCGCACCCCTCAGGAGGTCTGATCGTGTCCGTCACCGCCGCACCCGCCGCCACCGCGCCCGCCGCCGTCCGCGCGGTCACCGTCCGGACGGTCCTCCGGTCCGAGTGGATCAAGGTCCGTTCGGTCCGGTCGAGCTTCGGCTCGCTGGTCGCCGTCCTCGTGGTCGCCCTCGGCATGAACCTGCTGCTGTACGTGAGCGTGGGCGGGCCCGAGCCGGACGGCAAGGGGGACCCGGTCTTCCGGGCCCTGTTCCACACGAACTTCGCCCAGGTCGCGGCCATCGCCTTCGGCGCGACCGCCGTCTCCTCCGAGTATCTGAACGGCGCCCTGCGGAACTCGCTCGCCGCCGTGCCGCACCGGGGTCTGCTCTACGCGGCGAAGGCGGCGGTCGTGGGCGGCGCCGCGCTGGCGGTGGGCCTGGTGGCGTCGTTCGCGGCGTTCTTCGCGGGCCAGGCGTTCGCCGGGAAGCACGCGATCGGCATCGGGGAGCCGGGGGCCCTGCGCGGCTGCTTCGGGGCCGGGATCTACCTCGCCCTGATGGCGCTGCTCGCCTTCGGCCTCACGTTCCTGCTGCGCAGCGCGGTCGGCTCGCTGAGCATCCTGGTCCCGGCCCTGCTGATGCTGCCGTTCGTCATCGGGGACATGTCGGCCGGTCTCGCCGACTACCTGCCGGACCGGGCCGGCGGCGCGGTCCTGTACCAGACGCCGGTGGGCGGCCTGGGGCCCTGGACCGGGCTCGGCGTGGCCGCCCTGTGGTCGGCGGCGGCGCTGCTCGCGGGCTGGTGGGCGATGCGGCGCCGGGACGCCTGAGGCCGGGCGGAAGGGACGCGGATAAATCGCTTGTGGCCCTCCCGAGGGGTTCGTAGGGTGGGGCCACACGCGAAAGGAGGTGATCCGAAAACATGGTTTCTTTTCGGACTCGTGAGGTGACTGCGGGCTAAGGCCTGCCGTCGCACGATGTGCACCTCGGCAGGCCAGCTGCCGAAACCCAAGCAGTCACCCGACCCGTGGGCCGCCGGTAAGTCCGGCCGGCTCCCGTCCGAACCTAGGCGGACGGGACCAAAGGCCCACGGGTCGTCTGCGTTCCCGGGGCCCTCCGGTCCGCCGGGCACGCCTACGGCGCCAGGCGCTCCACCCGCCAGCCCTCGCCCTCGCGGACGTACCGCAGCCGGTCGTGGAGGCGGTTCTCGTGGCCCTGCCAGAACTCGACCGTCTCCGGGACCACCCGGAAGCCGCCCCACTGCGGGGGCACCGGCACCTGCCCGGAGTCCGGGTGGCGGGCGGCCAGTTCCTCGTAGCGGGCCAGCAGCTCCTCCCGCGAGGCGATGACGGAGGACTGCTCGCTGGCCCAGGCGCCCAGCTGGGAGCCGTGCGGGCGGGTGCGGAAGTAGGCGGCGGTCTCGTCGCGTCCGGTGCGGGCGGCGCGGCCGGTGACGATGACCTGGCGGGCCAGCGGGTGCCAGGGGAAGAGCAGCGCGACGTGCGGGTTGGCGGCCAGTTCGGTGCCCTTGCGGGAGCCGTAGTTGGTGAAGAAGACGAAGCCGGCGTCGTCGTAGTGCTTGAGCAGGACCGTGCGGGACGACGGGCGTCCGTCGGGGGTCGCGGTGGAGACGATCATCGCGTTGGGCTCGTGGATCGCCGGGCTGGCGGCGGTCTCCTTGAACCAGGACCCGAACTGCTGCATCGGATCGGGTGCGAGGTCGGCCGCGGTCAGTTCCTTGGTGCGGTACTGCTCGCGCATGGCGGCGGGGTCCAGGGCGTCGGTCACGGGGCCATCCTGCCGCAGCACCCCAGTCTGCCCGCCATGGCGGGGCGCCAATCCTTCGTCGCCGGTTCGGCGCAGTGTGCCGGATGTCACGCTTCCCCGCATCATCGGAACCGTACAGACTCAACGGCTGGATGACTGTTCAGTCCCACCAGCGACCGCCGTTAGGTTGATCGATCATCGATAGAAGGAGCCGCCTGATGTCCGACTTCGTACCGGGCCTCGAAGGAGTCGTCGCGTTCGAGACCGAGATCGCCGAACCCGACAAGGAAGGCGGCGCGCTCCGCTACCGCGGGGTCGACATCGAGGACCTCGTGGGCCACGTCTCCTTCGGGAACGTGTGGGGTCTGCTCGTCGACGGCGCCTTCAACCCCGGCCTCCCGGCCGCCGAGCCCTTCCCGATCCCGGTCCACTCCGGCGACATCCGGGTCGACGTGCAGTCCGCGCTCGCCATGCTCGCGCCGGTCTGGGGCCTCAAGCCGCTCCTCGACATCTCCGCCGAGCAGGCCCGCGACGACCTCGCCCGCGCCGCCGTCATGGCCCTCTCCTACGTCGCCCAGTCGGCGCGCGGCCAGGGGCTGCCGATGGTGCCGCAGAGCGAGATCGACAAGGCCGAGTCGGTCGTCGAGCGGTTCATGATCCGCTGGCGCGGCGAGCCGGACCCGAAGCACGTCAAGGCCGTCGACGCCTACTGGACCTCGGCCGCCGAGCACGGCATGAACGCCTCCACCTTCACCGCCCGCGTCATCGCCTCCACCGGCGCCGACGTGGCCGCCTCGCTCTCCGGTGCCGTGGGCGCCATGTCCGGCCCGCTGCACGGCGGCGCGCCCTCCCGTGTCCTGGGCATGATCGAGGAGATCGAGCGGACCGGCGACGCCGTCGCCTACGTGAAGCAGGCCCTCGACAAGGGCGAGCGTCTGATGGGCTTCGGCCACCGCGTCTACCGCGCCGAGGACCCGCGCGCCCGTGTGCTCCGCCGGACGGCGAAGGAGCTGGACGCCCCGCGGTACGAGGTGGCCGCCGCACTGGAGAAGGCCGCCCTGGAGGAGCTGCACAGCCGCCGCCCCGACCGCGTCCTCGCGACGAACGTCGAGTTCTGGGCGGCGATCGTGCTGGACTTCGCCGAGGTCCCGGCGCACATGTTCACGTCGATGTTCACCTGTGCCCGCACGGCCGGCTGGTCGGCGCACATCCTGGAGCAGAAGCGCACCGGCCGCCTCGTGCGCCCGTCGGCGCGGTACACGGGCCCGGGGCAGCGGGACCCGCGCGCGATCGAGGGCTACGCCGACATCGCGGACATCAGCGGCTGACCAGCGGGCCGCTCTCCGGGTGCAGCAGGAGGTCCGCGTGGTGGCGGGCCGCGACCAGCGGGTGCGCGCGGAGCTTCCCCTTCAGGGCGTTGCGGCCGTACTCGGCGAACAGCGGGTTCGCCGGGTCGGCCGTGACACCGGGGGCCGTGGAGGCGTACGGGAAGTCCAGCGGGGCGATCCGGGCGTCGAGCCGCGGGTTGTAGAAGAACGGGACGGAGTACCGCTCCGTCGCGCCGGGCGGGGAGACCACCCGGTGGTTGGTGGCGAGCAGATAGCCGTTCGTGGCGACCTCCAGAAGCTCGCCGAGGTTGACGACGAAGGCGCCGGGCAGCGGCGGCACGTCGTGGAAGTTCCCGTCCTCGCGCTGCACCTGGAGCCCGCCCACCTGGTCCTGGAGGAGCAGGGTGAGGAAGCCGTAGTCCTTGTGGGCGCCCACGCCCTGGTCGTCACCCTCGCCGCTGCTGCCGGGGTAGCGGACCAGCTTGAGCTGCGGGTGGGCGCGGGGACCGAAGATGTCGTCGTAGAAGTCCGGGGCCGCGCCGATGGAGGCGAGCAGCTCGTGGAGCAGCCGCTCGGCGACGCCGCTCAGCCGGTCGATCCAGTGCAGGGCGGCGGTGCGCAGCTCCGGGAGCGCCTCGGGCCACTGGTTGGGGCCCTCCAGCCACCAGTACGGGGGCTCCCAGGGGGCGGGGGCGCGGGCGGGCAGCTCGGCGCCGATGTCGAGCTGGTCGCGCCAGTCGCGGGCGCCCCGGGTGCGCTCGTCGCCGACCCGGGTGTAGCCGCGGAAGTGCGGTGAGTTGAGGTTGTCGACGGCGCGCCGGTCGGCCTCGGGGAGGGCGAAGAAGGCGCGCATGGCGTCGGTGAGGGCCCGGGTCTCGGCCTCGGTCACGCCGTGCCCGACGAGCTGGAAGAAGCCGACGTCGTGGGCGGCGGAGTGCAGCTGGGCGTGGAGCAGCCGGCGCGCCTCGGGTCCGCGGCCGGCGGCCGAGAGGTCGACGATCGGGAGCTGCGAGGCGTACGAGACGGAGGGGGCGGTGGTGGCGCTGAGGCTCATGGGTGCGTCCGCGGGGTGTACGGGTCCCGGGGCGGCCGCCGGGGTGGGGCGGGGGCCGCGGGTGCCGGTCGACGGGGGTCGGTGAAGGGACCCTGCGGGGCGTACGGGTGGTGGCCCCTGGGGTCAGGCGGCGCGGCGACAGCTCATGCTCGTGACGCGGACGAAGTCCACGTGGCGGCGGCGTACGAGCAGAGGCATGCGACCAGCGTACTGCGGACGGCGCGGATCGCCTGTGGCCCGCGTCACAGCGGATCGCGGGGGCCGGGGTCTGGCCGCCGGGGCGGCCGGTACGCGAAGATCGCCGCCTCGCATGTCACGCGCATGCCAATCATCTCGTCGCCGCACCCTCGCGCAGGAGGATGTCCATGACCGCCCGCCGCACCCCCCGCCGCCTCCTGGCCGCCACCGTCGTCACCCTCGCCGCCGCCTCCCTCACCCCCGCGGCCACGGCCGGCGCCGCCGCCCCGGCCCCCGCGCCCCAGGGCCGGGTCTTCATGGTCAACCCCGTCCAGGCCACCGGCGACCAGAACCTCGCCGACCACAAGGACGCCGCGAGCGACGTCCCCGCCTCCGCCTACGCCCTCGCCACCCTCCGCAACCTCGACGGCAGCGGCGCCCTCTCCGGCAGGTGGGTCACCGTCCGCTCCGAGACCGGCAACCCCGCGAAGCTCGCCCAGGCCGCCTCGTACGACCGCTCCGACGACGAGTTCGAGCAGGTCATGGCGTACTTCTGGATCAACGAGGGCCAGGAGTACCTCCAGAGCCTCGGCTTCGGCACCGAACTCCCCGGCGCCAACGACCGCGTCCAGCCGGTCCGGCTCAACCAGTGGGGCGCCGACAACTCCTACTTCACCGACAAGAAGGCCGAGATCCGCTTCGGCAAGGGCGGTGTGGACGACGCCGAGGACGCCGAGGTGATCCTCCACGAGTACGGCCACGCCGTGCACCACGCCCAGGTCCCCGGCTTCGGCACCTCCACCGAGGCCGGCTCGATCGGCGAGGCGTTCGGCGACTACCTCGCCGTCGCCGTCGGCAACCACGCGATCCGGAAGTACGGCTGGCCGATGAAGGCCGAGGAGGCGTGCGTCGCCGACTGGGACGCCACCGGCTACAGCGCCGCCCCGCACTGCCTGCGCCGCCTCGACGGCACCAAGACCTACGCCGACCGCGAGGGCGAGGTCCACGCCGACGGCGAGATCTGGTCCCGCGCCCTCTTCGACATCCGCCAGGCCCTCGGCGCCCGCACCGCCGACCGGATCATCGTCAACGCCCAGTTCGGCTTCGCGCCCGGCACGAGCTTCGAGGCCGCCGCCCGCACGACCGTCGAGACGGCCGGGCGCATGTACGGGCCCACCGCGGCCGCGGCCGTGCGGGACGCCTTCCGGGCCCGGGAGATCCCCGGCGTCTGATCTGTCCGCCGGGGGGAGGCGTACGGCACAGTGGACGGCGTGCTGATCACCGTCGCGGACGTCGAAGCCGCAGCCGAACGCCTCACCGGACACGTCCTCAGGACCCCGACGCTCCCCAGCCCGGGACTGACCGCGCTGCTCGGCGCCGACGTCACCCTCAAGCTGGAGCTCCTCCAGCGCACCGGCTCGTTCAAGGCGCGCGGGGCCGCCGCCAAGCTGCTCGCCCTCGGCCCCGCCGAACGGGCCGCGGGCGTCGTCGCCGTCAGCGGCGGCAACCACGGCATCGGGCTCGCCGTCATGGCCGGCGCGCTCGGCGTCCGCGCCACCGTCGTCATGCCCCGGTCCGCGCCCGCCCGCGCGGTCGCCCGCGCCGAGGCCGCCGGCGCCGAGGTCCTCCTCGCCGACACCATGAAGGGCGCCTTCGCCCTCATGGAGGAGCTGTGCGACGGGGGCCTCACCCTCGTCCACCCCTTCGACGACCCGCTCGTCGTCGCCGCCCAGGGCACCGTCGGCCTGGAGCTCGCCGAGGACGCCGGGGAGCTCACCGACGTCCTGGTCAGCATCGGCGGCGGCGCCCTCGTCTCCGGCGTCGCCACCGCCCTGCGCGCCCGCCGCCCCGGCGTCCGGATCTGGGGCGTGGAGACCGACGGCGCGCACGCCATGTCGGCCGCGCTCGCCGCGGGCGGCCCCGTGCCGGTCGAGCTCTCCTCGGTCGTCAGCACGCTGAGCGCCCCCGCCGTCTCCCCGCTCACCTACGCGCACGTCACCGCGCTGGTCGAGGACGTCGTCACGGTCACCGACGCGGAGGCCGTCCGCGGCACCCTCGACCTCGCCGAGCACGCCAAGGTCTGGGCCGAGCCCGCCGCCGGCTGCCTCCTCCCGGCCGCCCGGAAGGTCCTCGGCCGCGTCGGCCCCGGCGCCCGCCTCGGCCTGGTCGTCTGCGGCGGCAACGCCACCACGGCCGACGTCACCGCCTGGGCGGAGCGCTTCGGGGTGCTGTCGTCCTAGGCCGTCCGGAAGGCAGCGTCGTCCGCCCTCCGGCCTAGGCCAGCGCCTCGTCGATCAGGCGGGCCCACTGGGCGACCACGCGGTCGCGGCGGGCCGTGTCGTCGGTGAGGAGGGTGGCCAGGCCCAGGCCGCGGGCCATGTCCAGGAGGCCCTGGACGGTCTCCCGGACACCGGGACGGGACTCGTCGGCACCCAGCAGCTCGACCGCGATGCGGTGCGACTCCCGGCCGACCCGGGCCTCCAGCTCGGTCACCCGGTCGCGGAGCTGCTCCTCGTTCGAGGCCGCCACCCACAGCTGGAGGGCGGCCCGGAACAGCGGACCGGTGAAGAGGCCGACGAGCGCGGCGACGGTCTGCGCCCGGTCGTCGGTGGGCAGCGCCCGCAGCGCCTGCGAGCGCTCCTCGGCGACGTACTCGACCGCCGCCGTGAACAGGTCCTCACGCGTCGGGAAGTGGTGCTGGGCGGCGCCCCGCGACACCCCCGCGCGCTCGGCGACCACGGCCACCGTGGACCCCGCCCACCCATAGGCGGCGAGACAGGCCACGGCGGCCTCCAGGAGCCGCTGCCGGGTGGCCCGGCTCCGGTCCTGCTTCGGGCTCCGGTCGGAGGCGGAGGGCCGGTCGGAAGGGCTCCGGTCGGAGGCGGAGGGCCGGTCGGACGGCGCAGGTCCGTCCTGCCGGTGCGCGGTCACAGCCGCCATTCGGGGTCCCGTCGTTCGAGGAAGGCCGTCATGCCCTCGCGCGCCTCGGCGGAGGCGAAGAGCGTGGCCGATCTCTGCACGAGCTCCTCCGCGTCGCGCTCGAAGGTCTCCAGGACTCTAGCGGTGAGCAGCCGCTTCGACTCGCGCAGCCCCTGCGGCGAGCCCGCCCGCAGACCGTCGAGGATCGCGCCGAGCTGGTCGTCGCCGGCCGTGACGAGGCCCATCGCCCGGGCCTCGGGGACGCCGAACCGCTCGCCCGTCAGGTAGTGGCGGGCCGCCGCCCTCGGCTCCAGCCGCGGCAGCAGGGTCAGCGAGATCACCGCCGGCGCCACCCCGATCCGTACCTCGGTGAGCGCGAAGTCCGCCCCCTCCCCCGCCACCACCACGTCGCAGGCGCCCAGCAGCCCGAGGCCGCCCGCGCGGGCCCGGCCGCCGGCCGTGACGTGCCCGACGACCGGCTTCGGCAGCTCCACGACCTGCCGGAGCAGGTCGACGAAGGCGTACGGGCTCGGCGGCGCCTTCAGGTCCGCGCCCGCGCTGAACGTGGAGCCGGTGTGCGTGAGCACGACGGCCCGCACGCCCGGGTCCTTCCCGGCCGCCGCCAGCGCCTCGCCGAGTTCGGCGACGAGCGCCGCCGACAGGGCGTTGCGGGTGTCCGGTGAGTCGAGGGCCAGGGTGGTGATCCCCCGCTCCTCGGTGACGGCGACCAGGGTCATGTGCGGTTCCTCAGCTCTCTCGCAGCTCGCGGCGCAGGATCTTTCCGGAGGCGGCCCGGGGCACCGCGTCGATGAACTCGACGGCCCGGACCTTCTTGTACGGGGAGACGCGGGCGGCCACATGGGCCATGACCTCCTCGGCGGTCAGCCCGGGCGCGGCGGGCTGCCGCACCACGAACGCCTTCGGGATCTCCGTCCCGTCGGCGTCCGTCACCCCGATGACGGCGGCGTCGGCGACGCCGTCGTGGGTGAGGAGGAGGGCTTCCAGTTCGGCCGGGGCGACCTGGAAGCCCTTGTACTTGATGAGCTCCTTCACCCGGTCCACGACGTACAGCCAGCCGTCGTCGTCGACCCGGCCGATGTCGCCGGTGTGCACCCAGCCGTCCGCGTCGATCATCTCGGCGGTGGCGTCCGGCCGCCCCAGGTACCCCTTCATCACCTGCGGGCCCCGGATGGCGATCTCGCCCGTCTCCCCCGGCGCCGCGTCCTTCGCCGGGTCGTCCAGGGAGAGGATCCGCAGCTCGGTGGCGGGCAGCAGCTTGCCGACGGTGCCGGGCGGCGGGTTCTCGGCCGAGAGCGGGGTGACGTGGGTGCCGGGCGAGAGTTCGGTCATCCCGTACGCCTGCCGCACCGGCGGCAGTCCGAGCCGGGCCGAGCACGCCTCCGCGAGCGCCGCGTCGAGCGGGGCGGCGGCGGAGACGATGTACTCCAGCGAGGACAGGTCGTAGTCGGCGACGGCCGGGTGCTTGGCGAGCGCGAGCACGATCGGCGGGGCCACGTACAGGCCGTTGATGCGGTGCTTCTGGATCGCGCCGAGGAAGGTGTCCAGCTCGAAGCGCGGGAGGACGACGACGGTGGCGCCCTGGCGGAGCGGCGCGTTCATGAGGGCGGTGAGCCCGTAGATGTGGAAGAAGGGCAGGACGGCCAGGATCCGGTCGCCCGGCCCCATCGGGATGAACGGCTCCAGCTGCGCCAGGTTGGTGGCGATGGAGGCGTGGGTGAGCATCACGCCCTTGGGGACGCCGGTGGTGCCGGAGGAGTACGGGAGGGCGGCGACGTCCTCGGCGGGGTCGACGGCGATCTCCGGTTCGGGCGCCGTGGAGCCGAGGAACGCCTGGAGCGAGCGGACGCCCCCGTCCTCGGGCGCCGCGTCGCAGACGAAGATCTCCTCGACGCCGCCCGCGAGTTCGGCGGCGGCCCGGGCGGCCGGCAGCAGCGGCGAGACGGTGACGATCCAGCGTGCCGCCGAGTCCCGCAGCTGCTTGGCGAACTCCTCGGGCGTGGCGAGCGGGTGGACGGTGGTGACGGAGGCGCCGGCGCGGGTGGCGGCGTAGAACGCGACGGGGAACAGCACGGTGTTGGGGCTGTGCAGGGCGAGCACGTCCCCCTTGCGCACCCCGGCCTCCGCGAGCCCGGCGGCGATCCGCCGGTGGAAGGCGTCCACCTGCGCGTACGAGAGGGACAGCTCCCCGGCCCCGTCGACCAGCGCGGGCGCGTCCCCGTGGGCCGCGGCGCCGCCGAGGACGGCGTCGTGGATGGGGAGGGACAGGGTGGAAACCGGCTCGTACTCGCTGTGGAACACCATGCGTGGCCCCCTGGAGAGGTGGAAGGTGGTCGCCAGGATCGCTCGTGCGGGTACCGCTTGGGGAGACCCTGTCAGCCACCTGTAAAACAAGCAAGCGTGCCTGCATGGTTTACCGGGCCGAGGGCCGCCCTCGGCGCCGCCGGCGCGTGCGCGCCGGCGGGTCGGCCGCGAGCGGGCGGTCACTCGCAGGCGATGCCGTCGCCGTCCCGGTCCAGGTGGCTGCCGTAGCCGGGGTCGCCGGCGCGGATGGGGTCGGCACCGGCCGCGCGGACGGCGGTGCAGTTGGCGTAGTAGACCTCCGGCTCGGGCTCGGCGGTCTCCGCCGGCCGCGTCGTCTGGGCCGGCTTCGGCTTCACCGGCTTCGGGGTGGTGGGGGCCGGCTCCGGGGCCCGGGTGGTGGGCGCCTGGGTGGTCGGCTCGGGGGCCTCCGTGGCCGGGGCCCCGGTGGTCTGCTCCGGCGTGGGCGTCGGGGCCTCCGTCGTGGGCGCCTCGGTCGTCGGCTCCGGGGTCCGGGTGGCGGGGGGCTCCGTCGTCGGCTCGGGCGTCACCGGCGCCGACGACGTCACGGCAGGCTTCGGGTCCTCGCCCGTCCCCTTCTTCTTCTCCGGTTCGCTGACCAGGAACAGCACGAACCAGAGCGCGGACAGCACCGTCGCCACGATCTTCGTGCGGGTCGTCCACCGGCCGAGCCACGCCAGGGCTATGCCCACCGGCGGGAACACGACGAGCAGCACGATGATCAGAGCGGGGTGCTGCCACCACCGGCGCGGGGGCTGCCACGCCGGGGCGGGCTGGTAGGGGTTCGTCTGCGGGTGCACGCGCGGCTCCAGAGGCGTGAAGGGGACGACGGCACCGGGCGGAGTGCCGTGGCCGTGGATCGTACACAGGACCTTCACAACCGGGGGCCGTATCCGAGGATCGGCCGGACGGCCCCCGGCGCCGCCGGAACCCCGGGCTCAGTACGACTTGGGCAGCCCCAGGGTGTGGGCCGAGACGTAGTTCAGGATCATCTCCCGGCTGACCGGGGCGATCCGGGCGACCCGGGACGCCGTGACCAGCCGGGCGAGGCCGAACTCCTTGGTCAGGCCGTTGCCGCCGAGGGTGTGGACGGCCGCGTCCACCGCCCTCACGCACGCCTCCGCGGCCGCGTACTTGGCCATGTTGGCGGCCTCGCCCGCGCCGAGGTCGTCGCCCTGGTCGTACAGCTTCGCCGCCTTCTGCATCATCAGACGGGCCAGTTCGAGCTCGATGTGCGCCTGGGCGAGCGGGTGGGCGATGGCCTGGTGGGAGCCGATGGGCGCCTTCCAGACCTGCCGCTCCTTGGCGTAGGCGACCGCCCTGTCGAGGGCGTACCGGCCCATGCCGATCGCGAAGGCGGCCGTCATGATCCGCTCCGGGTTGAGGCCGGCGAAGAGCTGGAGCAGCCCCGCGTCCTCGTCGCCGACCAGCGCGTCCGCCGGCAGGTGGACATCGTCGAGGGTCAGCTCGAACTGCTTCTCGTCCGCGTCGAGTTCCATCTCGATGTGGCGCCGGCCGAAGCCGGGGGTGTCGCGCGGGACGATGAAGAGGCACGCCTTGAGGTTGCCGGTGCGGGCGTCGGAGGTGCGGCCGACGATCAGGGTGGCGTCGGCGATGTCGACGCCCGAGACGAAGACCTTCCGCCCGTTGAGGACCCAGCCGTCCTCGGTGCGGGTGGCGGTGGTGGTGATCCGGTGCGAGTTGGAGCCCGCGTCCGGCTCGGTGATGCCGAAGGCCATCGTCCGCGACCCGTCGGCGAGGCCGGGGAGCCAGGCCGCCTTCTGCCCGTCGGTACCGAAGCGGGAGAGGACCGTGCCGCAGATCGCCGGCGACACCACCATCATCAGCAGCGGGGCGCCCGCGGCCCCGGCCTCCTCCAGGACGATGGACAGCTCGGCCATGCCGCCGCCCCCGCCGCCGTACTCCTCCGGCAGGTTCACGCCCAGGTAGCCGAGCTTGCCGGCCTCCGCCCACAGGGCCGCCCGGTCGAATCCGGGACCGTGGCGGCGGCCGAGCGCGGAGACCGCGGCGCGGAGCTCGGTGTGCTCTCGGGGCTCGATGTCGGTGCTCATGCTGTCTGGTCCTCCTGTGCTTCGGTCTGTACGACGGCGAGCAGGGCACCGACCTCGACCTGGCGGCCGGGGGCGGCGTGGAGCGCGGTGAGCGTGCCGGAGGCGGGAGCGACGACCCGGTGCTCCATCTTCATGGCCTCCAGCCAGAGCAGGGGCTGCCCCGCCTCGACCCGGTCGCCGACCGCGAGGCCGTCGGCGAGCCGGACGACGGTGCCGGGCATGGGCGCGAGCAGGGAGCCCGGAAGGGTCTGCTCGCGCGGGTCGGTGAAGCGGGGGCGGGGGGCGAGCCGGTGCGGGCCCACGTGGACGACGCCCGCGTCCCCCGGCCCGTACGAGGCCACCTCGAAGTCCCGTACGACACCGTCGGTTTCGAGGCGGACGCGGTCGGGCGCGGCGCTGACGACCCGCACTCCCCCGGGGGCAAGGACCTCGAAGCCGCCGTCCCGGGTGGGCCGGTAGCGGACCTCGTGCTCCCCGTACGCCCTGGTCTCGTCGCCGGAGCGGACGTTGCGCCAGCCGCCGCCGAAGCGGCCGGAGTTGCGGGACGCCTCGGCCAGCGCGGCGGCGACGGCCGCGTGCTCCGCGCCGGCCGGCGGGACGGCGAGGGCGTCGAGGTGCCGCTCGTAGAAGCCGGTGTCGAGGCGCCGGTCGTCCTGGAAGTCGGCGTGCCGCAGCGAGGCGACGAGGAGGTCCCGGTTGGTGGCGGGCCCGTGGAGGACCGCCCGCTCCAGCGCGTGGGCCAGCCGGCGGACGGCCTCGGCGCGGGTCGGCGCGTGCGCGACGACCTTGGCGAGCATGGCGTCGTAATGCACCGGCACGGTGTCCCCGGAGACGTAGCCGGTGTCGACGCGGACGCCGGGCACACCGAAGGCGTGCAGGCGGCCGGTCTGCGGGGCCCACTCCGCGGCCGGGTCCTCCGCGTAGAGCCGGGCCTCGACCGCGTGCCCCCGGGCGGCCGGCGGCTCCGGCGGGAGCGGGGCGCCCTCGGCGACGGCGATCTGGAGGGCGACGAGGTCGACGCCGTACACCTCCTCGGTCACCGGGTGCTCGACCTGGAGCCGGGTGTTCATCTCCAGGAAGTGCGCCCTGGGGCTCCCCTCCGCCCGAGCGGAGCCGAGAGCCCGGGGGACGTCCTCGACGAGGAACTCCACCGTGCCCGCGCCGGCGTAGCCGACCGCCTTCGCCGCCGCCGCCGACCGCTCGTACAGCTCCTCGACGAGCGCGGCCGGCAGGCCGGGCGCCGGGGCCTCCTCGATCACCTTCTGGTGCCGGCGCTGGAGGGAGCAGTCGCGGGTGCCGAGGGTCCAGACCGTGCCGTGGGTGTCGGCGAGCACCTGCACCTCGACGTGGCGCCCGTTCTCCACGTACGGCTCGACGAACACCTCGCCGTCCCCGAAGGCGCTCGCCGCCTCGGCCGAGGCCGCCTCCAGCGCGGCTTCGAGACCGGCGAGCTCGCGGACGATCCGCATCCCGCGTCCGCCGCCGCCCGCCGCCGCCTTCACCAGGACGGGCAGGTCGTCCTCGGTGACGTCGGTGAGCGGGGCGATGCCGAGGAGTTCCTTCGCGCGGGTCTTGGACGCCATCGCCTCGATGGCCTCCGGCGGCGGCCCGATCCAGGTCAGCCCGGCCTCGGTCACGGCCCGCGCGAAGCCCGCGTTCTCGGAGAGGAAGCCGTACCCGGGGTGGACCGCGTCCGCGCCCGCGGCGAGCGCCGCCGCCACGACGAGGTCCCCGCGCAGATACGTCTCCGAGGGCGCGGCCCCCGGCAGCCGTACCGCCGCGTCGGCCTCCCGCACGTGCAGCGCGTCGGCGTCGGCGTCGGAGAAGACGGCGACGGTCCTGATGCCCAGCTCGCGGCAGGTGCGGAAGACGCGGCAGGCGATCTCGCCGCGGTTGGCGACGAGCAGCGTGGAAATCACCTGGTGCCTCACATTCGGAAGACGCCGAAGCCGCCGCGCGCGCCCTCGACCGGTGCCGTGTGGATCGCGGACAGGCACAGCCCGAGGACCGTGCGGGTGTCGCGGGGGTCTATGACCCCGTCGTCGTAGAGCAGGCCGGAGAGGAACGCCGGCAGCGACTCGGACTCGATCTGCGCCTCGACCAGGGCCCGCAGACCGGCGTCGGCCTCGTCGTCGTACGGCTGCCCCTTCGCCGCCGCGGAGGCCCGCGCCACGATCGACAGCACGCCCGCGAGCTGCTGCGGGCCCATGACGGCGGACTTGGCGCTCGGCCACGCGAAGAGGAAGCGGGGGTCGTAGGCCCGGCCGCACATGCCGTAGTGCCCGGCGCCGTAGCTCGCGCCCATGAGGACGGAGAGGTGCGGGACCTTCGAGTTCGACACCGCGTTGATCATCATCGCGCCGTGCTTGATGATGCCGCCCTGCTCGTACTCCTTGCCGACCATGTAGCCGGTGGTGTTGTGGAGGAAGAGCAGCGGGATGTCCCGCTGGTTCGCCAGCTGGATGAACTGGGCGGCCTTCTGCGACTCGGCGGAGAAGAGCACGCCCTGCGCGTTGGCGAGGACGCCGACCGGATAGCCGTGCAGCCGCGCCCAGCCGGTGGCGAGCGAAGGGCCGTAGAGCGGCTTGAACTCGTCGAAGTCGGAGCCGTCGACGATCCGGGCGATCACCTCGCGCGGGTCGAACGGCGTCTTGAGGTCGCCGGGCACGATCCCGAGGAGCTCCTCGGCGTCGTACTTCGGCGGCTCGGCCGCCACCGGATCCGGGTGCGCCTTGCGGTGGTTGAGCCGGGCGACGATCCGGCGGGCCTGCCGGATCGCGTCGGCCTCGTCGACGGCGTAGTGGTCGGCGAGACCGGAGACGCGGGCGTGCATGGCCGCGCCGCCCAGGGACTCGTCGTCGCTCTCCTCGCCGGTCGCCATCTTCACCAGCGGCGGGCCGCCGAGGAAGACCTTCGACCGCTCCTCGATCATCACCGTGTGGTCGGACATGCCGGGCACGTACGCCCCGCCGGCCGTCGAGTTGCCGAAGACGACCGCGATCGTCGGGATCCCGGCGGCGGAGAGCCGGGTGAGGTCGCGGAAGAGCGCCCCGCCCGGGATGAAGATCTCCTTCTGGGAGGGCAGGTCGGCGCCGCCGGACTCGACGAGCGAGACCACCGGGAGCCGGTTGGCGTACGCGATCTCGTTGGCGCGCAGCGCCTTCTTCAGCGTCCACGGGTTGGAGGCGCCGCCGCGCACGGTCGGGTCGTTGGCGGTGATCAGGCACTCGACGCCCTCCACCACCCCGATGCCGGTGACCAGGGAGGCGCCCACGGGGTAGGCGCTGCCCCAGGCGGCGAGCGGGGACAGCTCCAGGAACGGCGAGTCCGGGTCGACGAGCAGTTCGATCCGCTCGCGGGCCAGCAGCTTGCCGCGCCCGCGGTGCCGGGCGGTGTACTTCTCGCCGCCGCCCGCGAGCGCCTTGGCGTGCTCGGCGTCGAGGGCGGAGAGCTTCTCCAGCATGGCGGCCCGGTGGGCCTCGTAGTCGGGTCCGCCCGTGTCGAGGGCGGAGGCGAGGACGGTCACAGCGGTCCCTCCGGAAGGTCGGGGCGGGCGGTCACAGCAGGGCCTCCGGTACGTCGACGTGCCGGGAGCGGAGCCATTCGCCGACCGCCTTGGCCTGGGGGTCGAAACGGGCCTGGGAGGCGACGCCCTCGCCGAGCAGCCCCTCGACGGTGAAGTTCAGCGCCCGCAGGCGGGGCAGTACGTGCCGGGTGACCCGCAGGTCGGCGGTCTCCGGGAGGAGTTCGCGGAACAGGTCCGCGGTCAGGGTGTGGACGAGCCACCGCCACTCCGTCTCCGTCCGCACCCACACCCCGACGTTGGCGTCCCCGCCCTTGTCGCCGCTGCGGGCCCCCGCGATCCGCCCGAGCGGCGCCCGCACGGCCGGCCCCGGCGGCAGCGGCGCGGGAAGAACCGGCTCGGGCACGGCCTCCAGGGCGCGGGACTCCGGCGGTACGGGGATCGCGACGCGGGTCCCGTCGGGGAGCACGGCCGTGTGCGGGACGTCGGCGGCGGGCACGTACGCGGTCTCGAAGACGCCGTAGGGGGCGCCCTTGCCGGGCGGGGCGGTGACGTGGAAGCCGGGGTAGCTCGCGAGGGCCAGCTCGATCGCCGCCCCCGTCAGCGCCCGGCCCACCTTCTCCGGGTCCCGGTCGCGGACGACGAGCCGGAGCAGGGCGCTCGCGGTCTCCTCGGTGGCCGCGTCCTGGCGGTCGGTGCGGGCCAGCTCCCAGCGGACCTCGGCGGGCGGGGCGGCGGCGAGCGCGGCGCCGATCTGCTCGCGGACCAGCGCGGCCTTCGCCTCGACGTCGAGGCCGGTGAGGACGAAGACGACCTCGTTGCGGTGGCCGCCGAGCCGGCAGCGGCCCGCCTTGAGGGTGGGCGGCGGCGCCTCGCCCCGGACCCCGTCGATCCGCACCCGGTCGGGCCCCTCCTGGGTGAGCCGGACCGTGTCGAGCCGCGCGGTCACGTCGGGCCCGGCGTACCGGGCCCCGGCCGTCTCGTACAGCAGCTGGGCGGTGACGGTGCCGACGTCGACGACACCACCGGTGCCGGGGTGCTTGGTGACGACCGCGGACCCGTCCTCGTGCAGCTCGGCGAGCGGGAAGCCGGGCCGCAGCAGGAGCTTCGGGTCGATCTCGCGGAAGAAGGCGTGGTTGCCGCCGGTCGCCTGGGTGCCGCACTCCAGGACGTGTCCGGCGACGACGGCCCCGGCGAGCCGGTCGTACTCCTCCGGGCCCCAGCCGAAGTGCCACTGGGCGGGCCCGGTGACGAGCGCCGCGTCGGTGACCCGGCCGGTGACGACGACGTCCGCGCCCGCGGCGAGACAGGCGGCGATCCCCGCGCCGCCCAGGTAGGCGTTGGCGGTCAGGACGCCCGGCCCGGACGGCAGCAGGTCGCCCTCGACGTGCGCGACGCGGGTCGGCAGGCCGAGCCTGCCGGCGAGCGCCCGCAGGGCGTCGGCGAGCCCCGCCGGGTTGAGCCCGCCGGCGTTGGCGACGATCCGCGTGCCGCGCTCGTGGGCCAGCCCGAGGCCCTCCTCCATCTGCCGGAGGAAGGTCTTCGCGTACCCGCCGGACGGGTCCTTCATCAGGTCCCGGCCGAGGATGAGCATGGTCAGCTCGGCGAGGTAGTCGCCGGTGAGGACGTCGAGCCGTCCGCCCGTCAGCATCTCGCGGACGGCGGCGAACCGGTCGCCGTAGAAGCCGGAGGCGTTCCCGATCCGGAGCGGCGTCACCGCGCGCCCCCCTTCGGCGCGCGCCCGGCGCCGGCCGGTCCGGCGAATGCCTGCGCGATCCGCAGCCAGTGCTCGGCGCCGTCCCCCTCGGCCCGCAGGGCGGTGTCGTCCCGGTGCACCCGCTGGGTGACCAGCAGGCAGAAGTCGAGGGCGGTCCCGGTGACCCGCTGTCCGGCCTCCTCGGGCCCGAACGTCCACGTCGCGCCGGACGGCGCGACGAGTTCCACCCGCACGGGCTCGGCGGGCGGCTGCTCGCCCCGCACGAGATGGGCGTAGTCGCGGGCCCGGTGCCCGATCCAGGCGACGTGCCGCAGCCGGGCGGTGGGAGTGCGGACGACGCCGAGCGCGTCGGCCACGTCCTGCCCGTGCGCCCAGGTCTCCATCAGCCGCGCGGTCGCCATCGCCGGGGCGCTCATCGGCGGCCCGTACCAGGGGAACCTGTCGCCCGGAGGCACCGCGAGCAGCGCCTCCCGCAGAAGCTCCCGCCCGTCCCGCCAGCGCGCCAGCAGCTCGGCGGGCGGCAGCGCGGCCCCCTCCTCCGCGCCGTCGCCGACGAACCGCTCGGGCGCGGCGAGCGCCTTCTCGACCTCCGCGGCGAACGCGCCGGGATCGGTGACGGCGAGCAGGGCGGCCCGGTCGGTCCAGGCGAGGTGCGCGATCTGGTGGGCGACGGTCCAGCCGGCGGCGGGCGTCGCGAGCGCCCACCGCTCGTCGCTCAACCCTCCGACGATCAGGTCGAGTTCATCGCCTTCGGCACGCAGGTCGGCGAGAACCGTACGGACGGCGCCGGGGTCGGACACGGTGCGCTCCCCTCGGGAGGACGGGCCTGAGGAGTCGGAGCATGGCAGCGATCCGAGAAACAATCAAGCATGCTTGCTTGAAAAAGTGTTCCGGTGCGGACGGCGGCGGGAGATCCGGCCGGAGGGACACCCGGATCCGGCCGGAGGGGCGCCGGGATCCGGCCGGAAAGGTGCCCGGATCCGGACAGTCCGGGCCGCTCCGGCCACCGGACGTGGATCTTCGGCGTGGAACACGTACGACGTCCGAAAGCCGCGGGGGTCCGCGGCCCTCCGCCTTCCGGCCGGCGGCCCCGGCCCTCACCCCCTCACCCCCTGACCCCCGAGGAACACCTCTGTGCTGACCGCGATCTTCCAGGACCGACTCGGCCACCTCGCCGGCTGCGCGCTGGCCGCCCTCGTCCTCGGGGGCGCGGCCTGGTGGGCGGCCCGCCGCCGGGGGAGCCCGCGCGGCCCGTGGTGGGCGGGGCTCGCCGCCACCCTCACCGGAATCCTCGGCGTCACCTTCATGGGGAGCGGCCCTGCCCTCGGGACCTGCGTGGTCAACCACGACGTCCTGGAACCCTTCCGCACGACGCAGGGGTGGTGGAACCTGGCGATGACCGTGCCGCTCGGCTTCTTCGCCCTCGGCGCCGTCCGCCGCCCGCTGCCGGTCCTCGTCGGGGTCGTCGCGCTGCCGCCGGCGATCGAGTTCGTCCAGGGCTCCGTGGACGGACTGGGCCGGATCTGCGACAGCTCGGACGCCCTGATGAACGTCCTCGGCGGGCTCGCGGGCGCGGCCCTGGCGGCCCTGTTCCTGCTGCGCGCCCCGGGCTTCGCGCCGCGGGCCTGGGCGCGCGGCGCGGGCGTCGCCGCGGCCGTCCTCCTGGTGGCCGGGACGGTCCTCGCGAGGACCGCGATCATCTTCACCCACCAGGACGGCACGGGTCTGTCCCCCGCCGGTCCGGCCCAGCACAGGGCGGCGGAGGCGGCGGTGCGGGAGGCGTTCGGCGACGGGTACGGCGTCCGGAACGTTCTCCACCAGCCGTGCCTGGACGTGCCCTGCGCCCACCTCGTCTTCGGCGTCCTGCCTCCCGGCGCGGCCCCCGGGGACCCCGGGGGCACGGGTTCGCTGTCATGGCCGGACGGCAAGCGCCTGACCGTCGAACCGGGGACCCCCGGCTTCACCGGCCCGGGCTCGGCGCCGGGCTTCCCGGTGCCGGGCGCCGGCGCGGCGCCGAGGACGGAGGCGGAGGCGTACGAGACCGCCCGCCGCTACATGCGCGCCCACTACCCGTGGGCGGAGAGCGCCGGCGACACGACGACGTACCCGTTCGGCCCCCGGGCGGCACAGGGCTGGGTCACCGCCTGGCGCTGGATGGACGGCGGCATCGTCATGCCCCGCACCCTGAACGTCCACGTCGACCGGACCGGCCGCGTCGCCCGCGTCGACGTGACCCTCGGCCCCACGCGCCTGGACCTCCCGGACCCGGAGCAGAGCGCGGACCAGGCGGCCGGGGTCGTACGCCGGCATCTGGAGGCCGGTGCGAAGGGGCGGGGGCTGCCGCCGGGCCTCCGGATCGAGGCGTACGACCTGCGGGCGGTCGAGCGGGGCGGCGCCTGGCACCCGGAATGGATCGTCGGCATGGTCCACGACGAGACCCCGCAGGAGCTCGACCCGCGCGTCTCGGACACGACGGAGCGCCTGTGGGTGGACGCGGTGACCGGCCGGCTGTACCGCGACGGCTTCAGCCCGAGGCCCGGCGCGTAGAAGAGCCGGCGGGGACCGATGAGTTTCGCCGGGGCCTCCGGTCCACCAGCATGAGAACGAACGAGTACACCCCGGCGGACGGCAACGGACGCACCGACAGACGAGGAACACGCCATGCGCACTCTGATCACCTCTGCCTTCGTCTCCCTCGACGGCGTCGTCGAGGCCCCCGGCGGCGAGGAGGGCTACCGGAACGCCGGCTGGACCTTCAAGGACATCGACTTCCTGCCGGAGGCGTACGAGATCAAGGGCCGCGAGCAGGGAGAGGCGACCGCGATGCTGCTGGGCCGGGTCAGCTACGAGGCGTTCAGCCCCGTGTGGCCGGGGATGGCGGACTTCGCCGAGTACAAGGAGATGCCGAAGTACGTCGTCTCCACCACGCTCACCGAGGACGACCTGGTCTCCGACTGGGGCCCGACGACCATCCTCCGCACCCTCGACGAGGTCGCCGCCCTCAAGGAGACCGAGGGCGGCCCGATCATCGTCCACGGCAGCGCGACCCTGAACCGCGCGCTCTCCGACGCCGGTCTGGTCGACCGCTACCACCTGCTGGTCTTCCCGGTCCTCCTCGGCGCCGGCAAGCGGCTGTTCAGCACCGCGGACAAGGACGCCCAGAAGCTGAGGCTGGTCGAGCACGAGACCTACGCCAACGGCATCCAGAAGCAGGTCTTCGACGTCGTGCGGTAGTCCGGCCGGGCTGACGGCTGCCGGCCGGCAGCCGTCAGCCGGCACTCGTCAGTCGTCAGCCGGCGCGCCGGTAGCTCTCGCTCGATCCCTCGCCCGAGTCGTTGGTGAGGATCAGCTTCTCCTCGCCGTCCTCCTCGCCGAGCTTCAGCGGGGCCAGCTGCCGGCCGGCCCAGCCGCAGTCCGCGTCGGCCAGGAAGTGGCGCCAGACCTTGTCGGCCTCGGAGGGCACGGCCTTCACCGTGCCCTGGCAGGTGTCGCTGCCGTCGCTGGTCCAGAAGGTGCCGTCGGCGGAGATCCGTATGGTCCAGGGAGTGTCACCGCCGCTGACCTCCTTCCACTCCCCGACGACCAGGGCCAGATCGGCACCACCGGCACCGCCCGCACCACCCGCGCCGCCCGACGCCCCGTCCTGGGGCTTCGCGTCCTGGGGCTTCACGGACACGTCCGAGGTCTCACAGCCCGTCAGAGCGAGCACCGCACACATGGCGGCCCCGGCCGCCCCCCGCGTCCACATGTTCATGGGCCCCACCGTACCCACCGCACGTCATGTCCCTGACCAGGGGAGTGATGTCACGTCACCCGGCGCGGGCGCGGGACGAGTTCGCCCCCGCAGTTGGGACAGACGCCGGACATCGCGTCCGTACAGGGCACGCAGAAGGTGCACTCGTACGAGCAGATCCGGGCGGGTCCGTCGGCCGGCAGGGCCGTCGTCCCGCAGCGTTCGCAGCGTTCGCGCATCTCCAGGGCCATCTCGGGCTCCCCCTCGTTCCATCGGTTCCACCGGTCGGTGGATTCCATGATCGGCGGGAGGCCCGGCGGTCCGAAACAGGGCGACGGCCAGAGTTTCGACAGGATCGGGCCGGACGCGCCCGGACTCGGACCGGGAGCGGACCCGGAGCGGACGCGGACCCGGGCCGGGAGCGGACGCGGACCCGACGCGACCGCCCCGCCGGCGGGAGGGCCGGCGGGGCGGGGAGGGCTTCGGGGCGGTTCGTGTCCTACCGGGGGTCCTTGCCGAAGGTCTTCGTCGACCAGAGGTAGCCGAGGACGGTGAGGCCGGCGCACCAGGCGAGGGCGAGCCAGCCGTTGTGGCCGATCCCGGTGCCGAGGAGGAGGCCGCGGAGGGTCTCGATGGCGGGGGTGAAGGGCTGGTACTCGGCGAGGGGCCGGAACCAGCCCGGCATCTGGTGGACGGGGACGAAGGCGCTGGAGATCAGCGGCAGGAAGATCAGCGGGAGGGCGTTGTTGCTCGCGGCCTCGGCGTTCGGCGAGACCAGGCCCATGCCGACGGCGATCCAGGTCATCGCGGTGGCGAAGAGGACGAGGAGACCGAAGGCGGCCAGCCACTCCACGGCGGTGGCGCCGGTGGAGCGGAAGCCGATCGCGACGCCGACCGCGCCGACCAGGACCACGCCGGCCACCGACTGGAGGACGCTGCCGACGACGTGCCCGACGAGGATCGAGGGCCGGTGGATCGCCATGGTGCGGAAGCGGGCGATGACGCCCTCGCTCATGTCGTTCGAGACGGAGACCGCGGTGCCGATGACGGTGGAGCCGATGGTCATCAGGAGCAGTCCGGGGACGAGGTAGGCGACGTACGCGTCGCGGTCCGCGCCGCCCATGCCGGCGCTCATGGTGTCGCCGAAGATGTAGACGAAGAGCAGCAGCATCATCACCGGGGTGAGCAGCAGGTTCAGCGTCAGCGACGGGTAGCGGCGGGCGTGCAGGAGGTTGCGGCGGAGCATCGTGGACGAGTCGCGGACGGCGAGGGCGAGGGTGCTCATCGGACAGCCTCCTTCGGCTGGGCGGGGACGGCGGCGGGAACGGCGGTGAGGGCGAAGAAGACGTCGTCGAGGTCGGGCGTGTGGACGGTGAGCTCGTCCGCCTCGATCCCGGCGGTGTCGAGGCGGTCGAGCAGGGCGTGGAGCGCCCGCTGGCTGCCGTCGCCGGCGATCTGGAGGGTGAGTGCCTCGTCGTCGCGGGTCGCTTCGCGGAGGGCCGTCGCGGCGGTGCGGTAGGTGTCGGGGTGGGTGAAGCGGAGGC
>NZ_JBHVRX010000020.1:0-151619 GCF_042885515.1 Streptomyces sp. NPDC058052
GCACCGGGCGCACTGTCCACGGCGTACCGGCGCCCGGCGCCGTGGCCGGGCTCGAACCCGTCGGCCTGCCGGCCGCGCCCGGCGCCGTGGAGGAGCCCGGGGCCGCCGGCGTACCGGTCTCGGCCGGCACCGGGCGCACCGCCCCCGGCGCCGTGGCCGGGCCCGATCCCGCCGGCGCACCGGCCTCGGGCGACGACGGACGCGCCGCCGCGCCCGGTGCACCCGCCCCCGCCGCCGCGACCGGGCCCGCGCCCGTCGGCGTGACCGGGACCGTGGCTGCGTCCGCGCCCGTGCCCGCGCCCGTGCCCGGGGGTGAGGGCGGGGGCGCGGTGGTCGGGGTGGTGGCCGGGGGGTGGGGGTCGGCGGCCACGGGGATCGGGCGGGTGCCGGGGGACACGCCCACGGACGGGAACGGGGGCGGAGGGGCCGCGCCCGTGGTGCCGGGGGTCTCCGGGAGCGAGGCCGGGGGGCGGCGGGGGAGGGTGCCGTCGGTGAGGCGGCGGGCCGTTCTGGCCGCGTCGCGCGAGGCCGCCGCGCCGGAGTCGTTCGGGATCGCTGCCGTCATTCGGGGTCCACCTCTTGTCTCGGGGTCATCGGAACAATCGCCGCCAGGTCTCCGGGCCCGGGTAGCCGTCGGCCGCCGCGCCGCGCCAGCCCTGCGCCCGCTGGAACGCCTCGACGTTGCGGCGGTCCGCCTCCGTCCAGCGCGGACCGGGTCCCGACAGGTAGTGCTTGCCGAAGCCCCGCTTCACCAGTTGTTTGCCCAGCTTCTCCACATATGCGTTGGATTGGCCCGGACGGAAGGAGCCACGCCCGGGGAACCCGTTCGCATCTGTGCTCGGACCGCTCGAACCACTCGAACCGCCGATGTCCCTGCCCCCGCCCGAGACGAGGAGCTTCCAGGTGTGCGGGCCCGGCAGGCCGTCGGCCTCCTTGCCCTTCCAGCCCTGCGCGCGCTGGAACGCCTGCGTCGCCCTGCGGTCGGACTCGCCCCACTTCGGGCCCGGCCCCTGGACGTAGTACGGCCGGGCGCCGCGGGCGATCAGCATCTGCCCGAGCCTGGTGACGTGGGCGTTGCTCGCGCCGGGGCCGAACTTCGCCCCGCCGGGGTACGCGGAGCCGGCGGACCCCGCCGGGCCGCTGCCCGCGCCGGTGCTGCCGCTGACCAGGCCCTTGTAGCGGTAGGCCACGTACCGGTCGGAGTTCTCCCAGTACGCCAGGGGCGTGGCCTGCTTCCGCGTGCGCGGCTTGGTCTGCTCGTAGGCGACGTACGACGTGTGGGTGTAGTCCGTCCAGCCGCCGAAGAGCGTCACGTGCGAGCCCCGGGTCGGGTCGGCCGGGTTGTGGAAGAGCAGGATGTCGCCGGGCTGGAGCGCGGTCCGGTCGATGCGGACGGCGAAGCGGTCGAGGCTGCCCGTCCACTCGTTGCTGGTCAGGTTCCAGACCATGGAGATGTAGCCCGAGCAGTCCTGGCGGTACCCGTCCGACCAGTACTTCTCCATCGAGTACGGCACCTGGGCCGAGACCCACTTCTTGGCCCGGTTGATGATCTCCGTGCGGGTGGTCCTCCGCAGCGTCTCGGTCGAGACCTGACCGGTCGCCGGGACGGCGCCGGGGGCGGGACCGCCGCCGGACTGCGCGGCCGGCGGGCCGTGCAGCGGGGCGGGGCCGCCCTGCGGGGTGTCGGAGCCCAGCGCGGCGTCGGCGGCGTCCGCCGGGGTCGCCGGGGCCGCGGGCGCGAGGGCCGCGGCGATGCCGCCCGCCCCTCCCCCGCCCAGGACCGCCCCCGCCGCCGTGACCAGGACCAGGGCCCGGCGGGCGCCGTGCGCCGCCGGGTGGCCGCCCGCGCGGACCGGCAGGCCCAGCGCGAGGTCGCGGCGGTGCCGGGCGCAGCCCGGGCAGCCACAGTCGGGCGCGGGTTCGAATTCCTCGAAGACCGGCACGCTCATGCGATTCCCCTCCACACTCGTCAAGATCTTTTGGGCCTCGTTTCGGGCGCCAGTTTCTCAACTGTCTGGACAAATCGCATTTTGACGGATCAACGGCCTGATACGACCATCCGACAGGCCGGAGACGGTCGCTGTTGGTCAGGAGCACCCCCGCACGTCGGGTAGAGTTCTCTCTGTCAGCAGGCGCCGCTAGCTCAGTTGGTTAGAGCAGCTGACTCTTAATCAGCGGGTCCGGGGTTCGAGTCCCTGGCGGCGCACCGACAGAGAAGGCCCCTCACGCGAGTGAGGGGCCTTCTTGTTGCCACACTCCAACTACCCTGCGTTGCGGGCCAGTTCCAGGGCGTACGCGTCGAACCACTCCCCCGCGCTCGGGCCGCCCCGGCACGCACCGTCCGACTCTCCGGGGCGCTTGATCCACAGATGCGCGAGGACGAGCGGATCGCCGGTCCGCAGCGTCGGCGGCTCGCCGAGCGCCCGGCCCGGCGGGTTGCACCAGTTCTCCGCCGGTTCGCCGTCCGTGTAGGGGCCGTTCCCGTTGCGGCTGGTGTCGACGACGAAGGGCTTCCCGCCGACGAGGGCGGAGAGCGCGCGCCCGTACGCCACGCTCTCCTCGGTCGTGCGGAAGTTCGAGACGTTCACCGCGAAGCCGTCCGCCGTGGCGATGCCGGCCTGCCGCAGCGGTGCCGCCAGCCGCTCCGGGGCGACCCAGCCGGCGTTGCCCGCGTCCAGGTGGACGGTGACCCCCGGCTGCCGCTTCAGGCGTGCGACGGCCGCCGTGAGCAGGGCGTACCGCTCCTCGTGATGCTGCTCGCCGGTGCAGCCGTCGACCATGTGCGTGACCGCGTCCGGCTCCAGGACCACCGTCGCCCGCCGCGCGCCGATGCCCCGGGCGACGGCGTCCACCCAGGCGCGGTACGCCGTCCCGTCCGCCGCGCCGCCGGCCGAGTACTGCCCGCAGTCGCGGTTCGGGATGCCGTAGAGGACGAGGAGCGCGTCCCGGCCGGCCTTCGCCGCCGCCTCGGTGAGAACCTTCGTCTCCGCCTCCGCCTCCGCCCCGGGCCGGTCCGGGCCGATCCACTCCGCGACCGGGCGGGCCGCGATCCGGCTCAGCAGCGCGGCCTCGGCGGTCCGCCCCGCGGCGCGATGGGCGGCGACGGCCCGGGCGGCCTTCCCGTCCGGGTTCACCCAGAAGGGCGCCTCGGCCGCCGCCGACGCGCCGGGCGCGCCCGGTTCCGTGCCGGGGGCGCCGCAGGCCGTGACGGTGAGGAGGGCGAGGGCCGCGGCGGAACACCGGACGACCGCTCCGGTCCTGGACGCGGGCGGGCGCGGAGGCACCGGAGGCGCGGGAGGAAGGGGCGCGGGCCCGGGGCCGGCGGGGGACGCGGACGGGCGTGCGGGCATGCGGGCCCCTCGGGCGCGTGCGGGGTGGCGGAGTCGTGGCCATCGTGACACGGCAGCCCTCTGGGCCGTGCGAGGCACGGCCCTCTACAGTGTGCGGAACTCCCGCCTCCCGCGGCGGCGCCGGGCTCCTCCCGCAGCCCGTGGGCCCGCGGTCGAGGACCGGCCCGGCCGGCGGCCCGTGGGACGCGGTCCGCCGGCCGGGGCCAGGTCCGCCAGGGGCTACTCCGCCGCCGTCAGGTACGCCGAGACGACCACGTTCGCCGTGTAGACGCCCGCGGCGCGGTCGAAGGCGCCTCCACAGGTGATGAGGCGCAGCTCGGCGCGGGCGGGGTCGCGGGGGCCGTAGACCGCGCGGGCGTCGAAGGCGTCGCGCTGGACGACGCGGACGTCGTCGACGGTGAAGACCGCGACGGATCCGTCCGTCCGGGTGACGCGGACGGTCTCTCCGGGGCGGGCGGCGCTGAGGTCGTAGAAGACCGCCGGGCGGGTCTCGGTGTCGACGTGGCCGACGAGGAGGGCCGGGCCCGCCGCGCCGGGTGTGGTGCCGGGGCCGTACCAGCCGACGGTCTGCGGCAGCTCGTACGGCGGCGGGTCCACCGCCCCGGTGGAGTCGAGGCCCCGGGGGACGACGGGGGCGTCGATGCCGAGGGCGGGGATCTGGACGCGGCGGGGTTCCGCCGCGCCGGGTATCGGCTCCCGGGACGGCGGCAGGTCGACGCCGAGCGGGCGGCCGACCGCGGCGATGTCGCCGTGGGTCGGGGCCGAGCTGCCGCCGGGGCCCCAGGCGGCGTCGCGTCCCCAGAGCCAGAGCCCGAGGAGCAGGACCGCCCAGGCCACACCGGTGACCGGACGGCTGGAGGCGGCCACGGCTAGGCCGTTTCTTTCGGATCGGCCCGGCAGGATCCGAAGGGGACGGCCCGGGCCGGGCCCGGGCGGACGGGCCGGAAGGATCCGTCCGGCATGCCTACTCCGTACGCCGGCGGCGGGAGCTCCGGAAGGCGACCGCGATGGCGGCGACGGCCGCCATGCCGAGGCCCAGCAGGGTGTACGGGGTGCCGAGGCCGTCCCCGCTCGCCGTCTGGGCGACGCCCGGCGCGGCGGGGGCCGCGAAGGCGGCGGTGCCGCCGCCGCCGGCGCGGACCGGGGCGACCGGGGCCGGGCGGTGGGTCGGCTCCTGGTGGTGCCGGACGGTGAGGGTGCCGACGTCGGGGTGGTCGTGGCCGTCGCAGGTCACGGAGACCTTGTACGTGCCGTCCTGGAGACCCGAGCGGACGGTGGCGCCGCCGGAGAGGGCGTACGCGCCGCCGTCGCGGCCGGTGAGCTCGGCGTCCGCGACGAACGCCGGGGACTTGGCGGCGCCGGTGGTGCCCTTGCAGCCCTGCGCGCGGACGTCGATGTCGGCGCCGGGGGCCGCGGTGGACGGGGTGACGGTGGCCTGGACGCCGTCGTGGGCGAGGGCGGTGCCGGCCGCGGGCGCGAGCACCAGAGCCAGCGCCGCCCCCGCGGCACGGAGAGCGATGGGACCTGAACGCATGGTGACCTCCTGGTACTGGCAGGGTCACCCGGTTCGCGCCGTTCCGCATCCGCAGGGGCGGCGCTCCGCGAGCGCTACACGCGGTCGACGATGTCCGCGATCGACTTCACGATCTTGGAGGGGCGGAACGGGAAGCGGTCGATCTCCGCCTCCGTGGTCAGACCGGTGAGGACGAGGAAGGTCTGCATGCCCGCCTCCAGGCCCGCCAGGATGTCGGTGTCCATCCGGTCGCCGATCATCGCGCTGGACTCGGAGTGGGCACCGATCGCGTTGAGCCCGGTGCGCATCATCAGCGGGTTGGGCTTGCCCGCGAAGTACGGCTCCTTGCCGGTGGCCTTGGTGATGAGGGCGGCGACGGAGCCGGTGGCGGGGAGCGGGCCCTCCAGGGAGGGGCCGGTCTCGTCGGGGTTGGTGCAGATGAAGCGGGCGCCGTTGTTGATGAGCCGGACGGCCTTCGTCATGGCCTCGAAGGAGTACGTCCGGGTCTCGCCGAGGACCACGTAGTCGGGCTCGTGGTCGGTGAGGACGTAGCCGATGTCGTGGAGGGCGGTGGTGAGTCCGGCCTCGCCGATGACGTACGCGGTGCCGCCGGGGCGCTGGTCGTCGAGGAACTTGGCGGTGGCGAGCGCCGAGGTCCAGATGTTCTCCACGGGGACGTCGAGGCCCATGCGGCGGAGACGGGCGTGCAGGTCCCGGGCGGTGTAGATCGAGTTGTTGGTGAGGACCAGGAACGGCTTGCCGGTCTCCCGCAGCTTCCTGATGAACGCGTCGGCGCCGGGGATCGGGACACCCTCGTGGATGAGGACGCCGTCCATGTCGGTGAGCCAGGATTCGATCGGCTTGCGCTCTGCCATGGGTGCGGGACTCCTGCCGTACGTGACGTGCGTGTGCTGGGGGGCGACGCGACAGCGCTGTGGCGACGCCCCCAGCGTAGGCCCTCCCCCTGCACGCGTGGGCGGGGAGGGCCTGGGGTCAGGAAGTGGTCACGGTGACCCCGTCGACCGTCCAGTACCAGTTGTTGGACCCGGTGTAGTGGAAGCGGAAGCCGACGCTGGAGGCGCCGGCCGGGACGGGGACGGTGACCGTCTGGGACCGGGAGAGGACGTCGGCGGTGTAGCTCTTCACGACGGTGGGGGTGCCGCCGTTGAAGGAGGCCAGGATCCGGGCGGTCTGGGCGCCCTCCTGGCGGTAGAGCGTGGTGAACGCGAGGGTGACGGAGGAGGCCCCGGAGACCGGGTACGCCGGGGTGACCAGCGTGGAGTCGTACGTCCCCGAGAAGGACCTGTCGGCCCACTCGTCGGAGTCGGCGACGGCGAAGACGCCCCGGGCGCGGACGTTGAGTTCGCGCCACTGGTCGCGCTGGGAGCGGGACCAGAACTCGTCGGTGGCGAACGCCCAGCCGCGCCACTCGCTCACGCCGCCGGTGCCCATGGCGCCGTTGATGACGGACCATCCGCTGGGCGGGGTGTGGGTGAAGCCGAGGACGCCGGCCGGGACGGCGGTCTCGTCGACGCGGCCGGCGAGGGAGGGCTGGAGGGTGTCGAAGGGGTCGGTGGTGCGCTCCTGGACCGGCTTGCCGTCCAGACCCCAGGACGGGTCGGGGACGATGCCGAGCTGGCGGAAGACGGTGGCGGCGACGTCGACGAGCCGGGTGTCGATCGGGCGGGCGCCGGCGGCGATGCCGGGGCCCTGGGCGAGGACGAAGGTGCGGCGCTCCTCGATGGCGGAGCCGCCGTGGCCGCCGGCGTCGGTGTGGCCGTGGTCGGTGGTGACGATGACGGTCCAGCGCTCGGCGGCGCGGGTGGGGCGGGCCTCGATCGCGGCGAGGAGGCGGCCGAGGTAGGCGTCCTGGACGGCGATGGCGTCGAGGTACTTCTGGCTCGCGGCGCCGTGGTTGTGACCGATCTCGTCGGTCTCGCCGAAGTAGACGAAGAGCACGTCGGGGTTCTGGTGGCGGAGCACCTGCTCGGTGAGGTCCGTGATCAGGGCGTCGTTGACGACGTAGTCGTTGTCGTAGACGAGCTTCGCGTCGGCGCCGGGGGTGACCGTGCCGTGGGTGTCGAGCTCGGGCCAGTCGACGGCGGCGAAGAGGGAGAGCTGGGGCCGGACCTGGGCGAGGCGGGCGAGGAAGCCGGGGTACTGGGCGTAGTTCTTGCCGGCGAAGGTGTTGTCCTTGACGCCGTGCTTGTCGGGCCAGACGCCGGTGGAGATCGTCGACCAGCCGGGGCCGGAGGAGGTGGCCGCCATGGGGTTGGCGTAGAGCAGGGAGCGGCCGTAGGTGCCGTTCGCCATCAGGGACTTGAGGGCGGGGGCGTTCGCGGCGTCGATGCGGTCGTGGCGCAGGCCGTCCATGCCGACGACGAGGACCTTGTCGGCGCTGGTGCCGTTCGGGAGCGTCGGGGCGGCGGCCGCGTGGGCGGCGGGGGCGGTCGCGAGGCCGGTGGCGGCGAGGGCGGTGCCGGCGCCGGCGACGGCGAGCACGGTGCGGCGGGAGATGCCGGGGTTCGGCATGTCGGAGTCCTCCACGAGAGGGGGAAGAGGCGGATACGCACACCAACGCCCCTGAATTTCCAGGGGCGTTGGTCCGTACCCGTTATCTTTCCGCTATCCGCGGAGGGGGTCGAGGGGGCGTGCGGTGAACTCTCAGCTGCCGGTGGCGGACTTCCACGCGTCCACGTAGGACGAGAGGTTGGCGTCGATGTCGGCCCAGTCCGGCTCGAAGATCTCGACGCCGTCGATGATCCGGGCGAGCTCGATGGCGTTGGCGTCGGTGGCCTTGATGTCCTTGCGGGCCGGGAAGCCGCCGCCGACGGCGCTGACCTCGCGCTGGGCGCCCTCGCTCAGCATGAAGTCGAGGAGCTTCCTGCCGTTCTCGGTGTGCGGGGCCTTGTCCACCAGGCCGGCCGCGTAGGGCAGGGCGAAGGTGGTGGGCTTGCCGCCCTCCTTGGCCGGGAACCAGATGGCGAGGTTCGGCATGGACCTGGCCTGGGCGAAGTTCATCTGGACGTCGCCGTTGGCGACGAGGAGCTCGCCCTTGTCGACCTTGGGGGCGAGCTTGGAGGTGGAGGAGGACGGGCCGACGTTGTTGGCCTGGAGCTTCTTCAGGTACTCCATGGCGGGCGCCTGGCCGCCGAAGTCGTGCATGGCCTTGATGAGGACGGCGGTGCCGTCGCCGGCGACGCCGGGGGTGGAGTACTGGAGCCTGTTCTCGAACTTCGCGTCGAGCAGGGCCTCCCAGGTGCCGGGGGCCTCGGGGAGCTCCTTCTTGTTGTGGATGAAGCCGAAGTAGTTGTTGACGACGGAGGTCCAGGAGCCGTCGGCGGCCTTGTCGGCGCCGTCGACCTGGTCGGCGCCCTTCGGGGTGTACTTCTGGAGGAGGCCCTTGGAGCCGGCCTGCTGGATGAAGGGCGGGAGGGTGACGATCACGTCGGCCTGCGTGTTGGACTTCTCGCGGAGGGCCCGCTGGACCATCTCCCCGGAGCCGCCCTCCACGTACTTCACCTTGATGCCGGTCTCCTTCTCGAAGTCGGCGAAGACCTTGTCGTACCAGCCGTCGCCCTTCTCGCCCTTGAGGCCGTCGGCGCTGTAGACGGTGACGACCTTCTCGTCGGAGGCGGCGGAGGAGCCGCCGCAGGCGGTGAGGGAGACGGCGAGGGCGAGGGCGCCGGTGACGGCGGCGACCGGCTTGGCGTGCGTAAGCATGACGTCGTTCTTCTCCTGCGTGAGAGTTATCGGTAGGACGCTCTGGTGCGGATACGGGAGACGGCGAGCAGGACCAGCAGCGTCGTGGCCATGAGGACCACGGCCAGCGCCGATCCGGTGAACAGGGACCCGCGGTCGGTGGCGGTGAAGACGAGCACCGGCAGCGGCATCCAGTCCGGCGGGTAGAGCATCATCGTGGCGCTCAGCTCCCCCATGGACAGGGCGAAGCAGAGGCCGGCGGCGGCGCTCAGCGAGGGCAGCAGCAGGGGCAGCTTGACCCGGAACAGGACGTACGAGGGGCGGGCGCCGAGTCCGGCCGCCGCCTGCTCGTACATCGGGTCGAGGCGGCGGATCGCCGCCGAGACCGACTGGTGGGCGAAGGCCGTGACCAGGACCGTGTGGGCCAGGATCACGATCCAGCGGGTGCCGTTGAGGAGGAGGGGCGGCCGGGAGAAGGCCACCAGGACGGCGAGGCCGACCACCACCGACGGCACGGCGAGCGGCAGGACGAACAGGGCGTCGAGGACCCGGCGGCCGCGGCCGCGCAGCGAGGCGGCGGCGAGCGCGGCCCACGTGCCGAGGGTGAGCGCGAGGAGGCTCGCGGCTCCGGCGGTGACGAGGCTGGTGGTCAGGGCCTGGAGGGACTCGCCGCGGACGGCGGCCGTGTAGTGCTCGGCCGTCGGCCCCGACGGGAAGGCGCCGGACCAGTGGGTGGAGAAGGACGCGGCGACGATGACGAGGAGGGGGACGGCGAAGAGCGGGACGAAGAGGACGGCGAAGACGAGCCAGGACGCGGCCCTTCCCCCGCGGCTATGCACCAGCACGCTTGCTCACCACCCGGTAGACGGCGTAGAGGCCGACCGAGATCGCGACGTTGACGACCGCGACGACGCAGGCCGCCGCGTAGTCGGATTCGAGGATGGCCTGGGAGTAGACGAGCATCGGGAGGGTGGTGACGCCCTTGGCGCCGGTGAAGAGCACGATCCCGAACTCGTTGAGGCACATGACGAGGACGAGGCTGCCGCCGGCCGCGAGCGCGGGCAGCGCCTCCGGCAGGATCACCCGGCGCACGATCCGCGCGGGCCGGGCGCCGAGCGAGGACGCCACCTCCAGCTGGGCGGTGTCCAGCTGGGAGAAGGCGGCGAGCAGCGGCCGCATCACGAAGGGCGTGAAGTACGTGATCTCGGCGAGGAGGACGCCCCACGGGGTGGTCAGGAAGTGGAACGGCCCTTCCGAGGCGCCCGTGACGCCGGTCCACAGCCCGTTGGCCATGCCGACCGTGCCGTAGACGAAGAGCAGGGCGAGGGTGATGAGGAAGGAGGGGAAGGAGAGGAAGACGTCGATGAACCGGGAGACCGCCTTCGCCCCGGGGAAGGGCACGAAGGCGACGATCAGCGCGAGGACGAAGCCGAGGACGAGGCAGCCGGCGGTGGCGCCGACGGCGAGCCACACGGTGGTGCCGAGGGCGTCGCGGAAGGAGGCGGAGGAGAACACCTCGGCGTACGCGCCGGGGGCGAGCGACTCCTGGACGACGAGCCCGAGCGGGTAGAGGAAGACGAGCCCGAGGACGGCGACGGGCGGCAGGGCCCAGACCCAGGCGGGGACGGTACGGCTCCGGGCCGGGCGGGCCGCCGCGACGACGGGCGGCGCGGTGGTGGAGGCGCTAGCCATCGTTGACCCCCGCGGCGAGCAGCACCGCGTCCTCGGGGGCGAAGTGCAGGGTGACCTCGGAGCCCAGCGGCGGGGTGTCCCGCAGCTCGCGGACGTCCGCCTTCACCCGGTGCCCGCCGACGTCGACGTACAGCCGGTGGGTGGCGCCCCGCCACTGGACCTCGGCGATCCGGCCGCGCAGGGCGTTGGGTCCGTCGCCGAGGCCGATGAGGTGGGGGCGGACGCAGAGGGTGGCGGCGGCTCCCGCGGCCGCGTCGCCGACCGGGACCTCCAGTCCGGTGCCGGCGAAGTCGACGCCGCCGGCGCCGACCCGGACGGGCAGCAGGTTGGCGTTGCCGACGAAGGAGGCGGTGAACTCGGTACGGGGGCGCCGGTACAGCTCCTGCGGGGTGCCGCAGTCCTGGAGCCGGGCCTTGTCCATGACGGCGATCCGGTCGGCGAGGGTGAGCGCCTCGACCTGGTCGTGGGTGACGTACAGGACGGAGACGTCGGGGAGTTCGCGGTGGAGCCGGGCCAGCTCGGCGAGCATGCCGGAGCGGAGCTGGGCGTCGAGCGCGGAGAGCGGCTCGTCGAGGAGGAGGACGTCGGGACGGATCGCGAGGGCGCGGGCGATGGCGACGCGCTGCTGCTGCCCGCCGGAGAGTTCGCGGGGGTGGCGCCGGGCGTACGCCCCCATCCCGGTCATCTCCAGGGCCTCGGCGACCCGGCCGGGGATCTCGGCCTTGGGGTGCTTGCGCGCCTTGAGCCCGAAGGCCACGTTCTCGTCGACGCGCAGGTGCGGGAAGAGGGCGTACTGCTGGACGACCATGCCGATGCCCCGCTTGTACGGCGGGAGGTCGGTGACGTCGCGGTCGCCGATGTGCACGCGGCCGGCGGAGGGCTGGACGAAGCCCGCGACGGTGCGCAGGGCGGTGGTCTTGCCGGAGCCGGAGGGGCCGAGGAGGGCCATCACCTCGCCGGGTTCGACGGTGAGGGTGAGCCGGTCGAGGACGGTGGTGTCGCCGTAGGCGACGGAGACGCCGTCGAAGCGGATGCCGCTGGTCATGCCTCGTACTCCCGTATCGCTGCCGGGAGTCCGGCGACCGAGGGGAGGACGTGGGTGGCGCCGTGGCGCGTGAGCGCGGGCCCGTCGTGGGCGCCGGTGAGGACGCCGGCGACGATCCCGGCGCCGGAGCGGACGCCGCTGAGCATGTCGTACGAGGTGTCGCCGGCGACGGCGGTCCGGCGGACGTCGTCGACGGCGCCGGTGCGGAGGAGGGCGGCGAGGACCATGTCCGGGTACGGGCGGCCGCGGCCGCCGGCGTCGGCCGGGCAGAGGGTGAGGTCGGCGAGGTCCCGCCAGCCGAGGGCGTCGAGGATGGCGTCCTGGGTGACGCGGGCGAAGCCGGTGGTCAGGACGACGGTGCGGCCCTCCTCGCGGAGGGCGGCGACGGTCTCGGCGGCTCCGGGGACCGGGGCGATCCGGCCGCCGTCGACGAGTTCGCCGTACGCCTGCTCGAAGGTGGCGTTGGCGCGCTGGGCGCGGTCCTCGTCGCCGCCGAAGAGGTGCCGGAAGACGGTGATCTTCGACTCGCCCATGGTGGCGCGGACGTGGCCGATCATCGTGGCGGGGTCCTCGCCGAGGCGCTCGGCGGCGGCGGTGAAGGCCGCCTCGACGAGGCCGTCGTCGGCGACGGTGGTGCCGGCCATGTCGAGGACGACGAGGCCGAGGGTGTTCTTCGTGGTCATGCGTGTCACCAGCCCAGTTCGTTCGCGGTCGTCTCGGCGATGGCGGGCGAGCAGGTCATGCCGCGGCCGCCGGGTCCGGTCACGAGCCAGACCCCGTCCCGCACCCGCTGGCGGTGGACGACCCGGGTGGTGTCCACGCACTGCGCGTACACGCCGGCCCAGCGGCGGCGGATCGCCGGCAGGGGGCGGCCGAGGAGGGACTCGACGACGCGGACCAGGTGGTCGTAGGGGTCCTCGACGGTGTCGAAGGCGAAGGGGTGCTCGTACTCGTGGGTGTCGCCGATGGTCAGTCCGCCGTCGAGGCGCTGCACCATGAGCAGCTGCATCCTGTGGGCGGCGGCGGTCGGGTCCTGCGCCTGGCCCGCGGCGAGCGCGTCGAGGGCGCCGGAGGCGTAGGCCGGGTAGTAGCGGAAGGAGTCGGCGTCGGCGACGGAGGTCGTCAGCGGCTCGCCGAGGGGGGCGGTCTGCATCATCTGGAGGCGGACGCGGCGCACGGGGACCGGTCCCGCGACCTCGCGGACCAGGCCGGAGAGCCAGGCCCCGGTGCACAGGACGACGGCGTCGCCGCTGTGGAGGTCGCCGTGGTCGTCGCGGACGGCGTGCTCGCCGACGACCTCGCGGACCTCGCGGTTCGGGAGGAAGGTGTAGCGGCCGGTGGAGAGGAGGGCCTCGCGGAGGGCGAGCTGCGCGGTGCGCGGCTCGACAGCGGCGTCCCGCTCGCACCAGAGGGCGGCGTCGAAGGCGCCGCGCAGGGCCGGGTTGACCGCCCGGGCCTCCTCGGGGGTGAGCAGCTTGTAGCCGCGGGCGGGGGCGTCCTCGCGGGCGACGGCCGCCTCGGCGACGGCCAGTTCCAGCTCGCCCCGGACGGGGGTGAGGGAGCCGATGGCCCGGAAGCCGAGGCCGGGGACGCGGGCGCCGACGGACTCCCAGAGTTCGCGGGCGCGCAGGGCGGTGTCGAGTTCCTCCCCGCCCGCACGGCCGCTGACCCAGATCTGGCCGAAGTTCCTCAGGGAGGCTCCGCGCGCCTCGGCCTCGCGCTCGATGTGTACGACCTCGTGGCCGCGTTCCACTGCCTGCCAGGCGTGCATGGTGCCCACCACGCCGGCTCCTACGACGATCACCTTCATGCCGTCCACGGTCGGGGCGGCGGGTGACCCGGGCCGGTCGCGCGGACGACGGGACGGTGAACGGCCCGACAAGCTTGGACTAGACCCGTTACCTTTCTGTGATGCGACGGGGGCCCTGGATCGGGCGGAATCCGGTCAGTCCTGGCGGCCGAGGCGGGCCGTGAAGCTGAAGCGGTCGCCCCGGTAGAGGGTGCGGACCCGCTCCAGGGGCAGCCCCTCCTCGTCGCGGGAGACGCGGTGCAGCAGCAGCATCGGCAGGGCCGGCGGGGTCCCGATGAGCAGGGCCTCCCGGGGGGTGGCGAGCACGGTCTCGATCCGCTCGTCGGCGTCGCCGAAGGTGATGCCGAGCCGCTCGCGGAGGTAGCCGTAGAAGGAGGAGTCGGGGTCGAATTCGGTGTCCAGGCGCGGGACGCGGGCCTCGGAGACGTACGTGCTCTCCAGGCCGACCCGCTCGTCGTCGGCGAGCAGCACCCGCTCCATGTGCCAGACGGGCGCGCCGGGCGCGACGCCGACCTCGGGGGCGAGCGCGTCCGGGCAGGGGAAGCGGTCCAGGGAGACGACACTGCGGCCCGGGCGGCGGCCCTGGCGGCGGACGCCCTCGGTGTAACTGGCGAGGGAGAGCGGCTGTTCGAGCTTGGGGCCGGCGACGACCGTGCCCCGCCCCTGCCGGCGCAGCCTGCCCTCCAGGAGCAGTTCGCGCAGGGCCTGCCGGAGGGTCTCGCGGGAGACCTCGTACCGGACGGCGAGGTCGCGCTCGGTGGGCAGCGTGCCCCCCTCCCCCAACTCGTCGACGAGGAGGGCGAGTCGCGCCTTCACGGCGTAGTACTTGGGCACCCGGCCGTGCTCCGGGACGCCGGAGCGGACGGGACCGCCGGGGGCGCCGGGAGCGCTCGGGGTGTGGTGCTGGTTCATCCGGGGATCGTCGCAGACGGGGGTGAACGGGAGGGTGTACGGCGGGTGTCCCGGGGGTTCGGGGTGGGTTCGAAGTCGGTTTCGGAGGTGGTGTGGCGGGTTCGGGGCTGGGACCGGGGGCGGGGTCGGTGCCGTGGGTTCGGCGGGTGTCGCGGGTTCGGCGGGTGTCGCGGGTTCAGCGGGTTCAGCGGGTGCCGCGGGTGTCGCGGGTGCCGCGGGTTCAGCGGGTGCCGCGGGTGTCGCGGGTTCAGCGGCCGGGGCCGGGCCTCAGGCGGCGGGCGGCGCGGGTTCGGCGGGTGTCGCGGGTTCGGCGGCCGGGGCCGGGCCTCAGGCGGCGGGCGGCGCGGGTGAGGAGGGCGCCCGCGAGGGCGAGGGCCGCCGCCCAGGGGGCCAGGGGCGTGGCGCCCTCCGGACCCGTGTGGGCGAGTTCGGGACGCGGGGGCGTGGCGGCGCCGGGGGGCCGGACCGCGGGGGGCGGCGGGCTCGCGGGCGGGGAGCCGTCCGGCGCCGGGGTGGGGGCCGGGGTGGCGTCGGGTGCCGCGGGCTCCACCGGCCCGGACGGCTCGGCGGGGGCGGCCGGGTCGGGCGGGTCGGGCGGTCCGATCGTGAGCCGGTAGTCGTCCGAGCGGCCGACCCAGTCGCCGTCGGCGCCCCGGCGCTGGACGAGCGCGGCATTCACGACGACCTCCTCGGGCACGGCGTCGGCCCGGAAGGCCAGCCGGACCGGCACGGTGACGGTCCGCCGGGCGGGGACGGCGAAGCCGCCGAACCCGGTGAACGCGCCGACGCTCTCGGCCTCCGCGGTCGCCTCGAAGGCGACCCGCCGCCAGCGCTCGGCCTCCGCGTCGTAGAACTCCAGCCGGATCTGCTCCGGCCGCAGCACCCGCCCCTCGTCGGCGAGGACGAGCACCGGATGCACCCCGGTGCAGGGTCCGGCGGTGGTGTTCCGCAGCTCCAGCTCCCAGGTCCGGAACGCCCCTCCGGCGGGGTAGTCGGCGGGACCCTCGTGGATCCGGGTGTCGAGCGGGAACCCGGCGTCGGAGGGGCTGCCGCAGGTCGGGGCGGGTGCGGGGGCCGGGGCGGCGGAAGCGGACGCCGGCGGCAGGCCGATGGTCAGGGTGACGGCCGCGGCGGCGAGGGCGGGCGCGCTGCGCAGGGGCCGGGGGGCGGGTGCCATGTGCGGGTGCCTTTGCTGCTCGCGGACGTGCGGGTCGCCCGCGACGCTGCCACAGCGGCCGGCGCGGAACCGGCGGCGACACCGCCCGTGCCCCCGGCCGGCCCGCCGGATCCGCCCGATCAGCCTATGGTCCGACCTTCTTATGAACGCCAGGAGCGGGAGGAGCGGGAGGAACCGGAGGGGCCGGAGGGGCCGGAGGAACCGGAGGGGCCGGAGGGGCCGGAGCAGCCGGAGCAGCCGGAGGAACCGGAAGGGCGGGCCGCGGGTCCGGGGCGGCCGAGGGAGCTTCCGGCCTCGGCTCCAGGCCGAAGAACGGGGCCAGGACGAGCTGGGCCGCGCCGAGCGCCACGGCGTGCGGGCTGGCCGCGATCTCGACCGGGGCCGGGAGCCGGAGGCCGGCGAGCACGGCCGCCACCCCGTCCGCGAAGACCTCCGGCGCGGAGAGGACCACCCGGCCGCCGAGCAGGACCCGGTCGATGTCGAGGAGCCGGACCAGATTGGCCGCGCCGGTGCCGAGGATCCGCGCGGCCTCGCCCAGCTCCCCCCGGGCCACCGCCGCGAGACAGAGCACCTCCAGGCAGCCGCGCGCCCCGCAGTCGCACGGGGGCCCGTCGAGCTGGACGGTCTGGTGGCCGAGCTCGCCCGCCCCGGTCCGCTCGCCGCGCAGCGGGACCCCGCCGACGACGAGTCCGGCGCCGAGCCCCGTACCGAGGTGCACGTAGGCGAAGGACCGGGGCGCGCCCGGCCGGACGGCGAGGCCGAGGGCGGCGGCGTTGGTGTCCTTGTCGAGCGTGACGGGCAGCCCGAGGCTCGCGCTCAGCGCCTCCCGCACCGGGAACCCCTCCCACGCCGGCGCCCCCGTCACCCGCCCCGGCACCCCGCCCCGGTGGTCCAGCGGCCCGGGCATGGCGACCCCGACCCCGAGCACCCCGACGACCGGCGCCGCCGCCGGACGGGAGGCGGGGGGCGGCGATCCGGGGGGCGGCGGCCCGGGGGCCGTACGGCCCGCGGTCGGCGGCCCGGGGGCCGTACGGGCCCCGCCGACGCCCCCCTCGGAACCGGCCGGCTCCACCGCCGGCCGCGTGTCGCCCCGCGCCCCGCCCTCGGCCTGCGCGGGGCCGGGCCCGGGTCCCGCCCCGCCCGCCGTGTCCGGCGCGGGGCCGAGGCCGGTGGCCGTGAGCAGGGCTCGTACCTCCTCCGCCAGGGTCGCGAGGACCGGGGCCGGGCCGGTGGCGAGGGTCAGGGGGCGGTGGCGCAGGGCCACGGGGGTGCCGGTGAGGTCGGTGAGGACGAGGGTCAGGCCGTCGCGGTCGAGGTGGGCGCCGACGGCGTACGCGGCGGTGGGGACCAGGCGCAGGACCGTGCGGGGCTTGCCGCCGGTCGAGGCGCGGCGGCCGGCCTCGGCGGCCAGGCCCTCGGCGCGCAGCCGGGCGGTGATCTTGCTGACGGCCTGCGGGGTGAGGCCGGTGCGCTCGGCCAGTTCGAGGCGGCTGATGCCGTCCTCCCCCGCCGTGCGCAGCAGGTCGAGCACGAGCGCCGCGTTGTGGCCGCGCAGCGCCGACAGGTTGGCTCCGCCGCCGGGGTCTCTCGTCATCACCGTCACCGGCCCATCATGCCTCCTGCTTGCACTTCGGCAACAGCGTTGCTTAAGTGCTGCTCATGACGCCCCTCACCACCCCCCGCCCCCTCCGCGTCGGCCTCGTCGGCTACGGCCTCGCGGGCTCCGTCTTCCACGCCCCGCTGATCGCCGCCTCGCCCGGCCTGACGCTCGCCGCCGTCACCACCGGCAACCCCGAGCGCGCCGCCGAGGCGCGGGAGGCCCACCCGGGTGTCCGGGTGCTCGCCCGCCCGGAGGAGCTCTGGGCGGACGGCGGCCCGGAGCTCGACCTGGTCGTGATCGCCTCCCCGAACAAGACCCACGTCCCCCTCGCCGAGGCCGCCCTGAAGGCCGGGCTGCCCGTCGTCGTCGACAAGCCGCTCGCGGCGACCGCCGCCGAGGCGCGCGGCCTCGCGGACCTCGCCGAGGAGCGCGGGCTGCTGCTGTCCGTCTTCCAGAACCGGCGCTGGGACAGCGACTTCCTCACCCTCCGCCGCCTCCTGGAGGAGGGCGAGCTGGGCGAGGTCCAGCGCTTCGAGTCCCGCTTCGAACGGTGGCGGCCGCGCCCGAAGGGCGGCTGGCGGGAGTCCGGCGCCCCGGAGGAGATCGGCGGTCTGCTGTACGACCTCGGCAGCCACGTCGTCGACCAGGCGCTGGTCCTCTTCGGCCCCGCCGTCTCCGTCTACGCCGAGTCGGACGTGCGCCGTCCTGGCGCGGAGGCCGACGACGACACGTTCGTGGCGATCACGCACGCGAACGGCGTCCGCTCCCACCTGTACGTGAGCGCCACCGCCGCCCAGCTCGGGCCCCGCTTCCGGGTGCTCGGGCAGCGCGCCGGCTTCGTGACGTACGGCCTCGACCCGCAGGAGGCGGCGCTGCGCGAGGGGCTGCGGCCCGGCCCCGGCACCGCCTGGGGCGTGGAGCCCGACGCGCTGTGGGGCCGGATCGGCTCCGGGGAGTCACCGCTGACGGGCGGCGGGACGCCGGTCGAGCCGGTGCCGGGGGACTACCCGGCGTACTACGCGGCCGTCGCCGACGCCGTGCGCGGCACCGGCCCGAACCCGGTCACCGCGCGCGAGGCAGCCGCCGCCCTGGACGTCCTGGAGGCGGCGAAGCGGTCGGCCCGCGAGGGCGTCACGGTCAGGCTTCCCCGCGGGAACGACGGCGCCGGCGGCTGACGGCGACGAGGACGCCGCCGCCGAGGGCGAGGGCGGCCGCCGTCGCGCCCATGACGACCTTCCCGGTGCCGGCGCCGGTCTCGGGGAGCCGGCCGCCGTCCGGGCCGTGCCGGCCGCCGGTGTCGTCGCCGTGGGCGTCGTCTCGGTGGGCGTCGTCTCGGTGGGGGTCGGGGTGGCCGGGGTCGGGGTGGTCTCCGTCGGGGTCGGCCCGGTCGGCGTGGGGTCCTCGTCGCAGGACGGCAGGTCGCCGTCGAACGGTGCGGGAGGCGCCGTCGACGTAGGCGTAGCACTGGCTGGCGGCGGTGAGTTCGCCGCGCAGCGCGGTGTACGGGGCGGCGGCCCCCGCGTCCTGGACGGGCGCCGGGACCACGGTGCCGGTGACCGCGCCCGCGACCCGCGTCTTTCCGGTGACGGCGCCCCCCTCGGTGAGGAGACGCTGCTCGGCGGCGACGGTGACGCTCTCGCCGACGGTGAGGAAGTCGGTGCCGTCGTCGGGCACCACGCGTGAACCGCCCCCGGCGACGCCGACGTTGCAGACCGCGGAGACGCCCGCCCGCTTGTTCTGGTCGAAGCCGCCGAGGACGACGGCCTTGCCCTCGGCCTCCGCGGCGGCCTCGCGGACGAGGAAGTCGCCGCCGACGAAGACGTTGACGGCGTTGTCGCGCCACTCGACGGCACCGTTGCCGACGTCGGGGTACGCGGGCGAGGTTCCATATGCCGCCATGTGCATAAAAAGATACGAAAATGGCGGCACCCCGCACGGGGTGCCGCCAGAATCGGACCCGGGTCACGGCCCGCTCGCGCGAAGACCGTGGGCCGGGGCGGGCCGGGTCAGGCGCTCTTCAGCTCCTGGCGCTGGCGGCCGAGCCCCTCGATCTCCAGCTCGACGATGTCGCCGGGGCGGAGGTACGGCTTGGGGTCCGGCTGCCCCATGGCGACGCCGGCGGGCGTGCCGGTGTTGATGATGTCGCCCGGGTAGAGGGTCATGAAGCGGCTCACGTACCGGACGACCTCGGCGACCGGGAAGATCTGGTCGGAGGTGTGGCCGTCCTGCTTCAGCTCGCCGTTCACCCACAGCCGCAGGGCGAGGTCCTGCGGGTCGGGCACCTCGTCGGCGGTCACCAGCCAGGGCCCGAGCGGGTTGAAGGTCTCGCAGTTCTTGCCCTTGTCCCAGGTGCCGCCGCGCTCGATCTGGAACTCGCGCTCGGAGACGTCGTGCGCGAGCGCGTACCCGGCGACGTGCGCCAGCGCCTCCTCGTCGGTCTCCAGGTAGCGGGCGGTCCGGCCGATGACGATCGCCAGCTCGACCTCCCAGTCCGTCTTCACCGAGCCGCGCGGTACGAGCACGGTGTCGTCCGGGCCGACGACGGTGTCGGCGGCCTTGAGGAAGACGACGGGCTCGGCCGGGGTGGCCTGGCCCGTCTCGGCGGCGTGACCGTGGTAGTTCAGCCCGATGCACACGACCTTGCCGATCCGGCCGACCGGCGGGCCGACGCGCAGCCCGGTGGCGTCGCCGGAACCGCCGTACGCGGGCAGCACCCCGGCCTCGGCGGCGGCGCGGATCCGGTCGAGCGTGGCGGTGTCCGAGAGCAGCCGGCCGTCGACGTCGTCGGCGAAGGAGGACAGGTCACGGAGGGTCCCGTCCCCGTCGAGGAGGGCGGGACGCTCGGCGCCCGGCGGGCCGACTCGCAGCAGCTTCATGGTCTTCTCCCTGTGGTCGAGGTGGGCCCGGGGGGAGGCCCTTCGGTGCCCCGGCCGATGGAGTGCGGCCATCGGAGGATTGGTCGATCGTCCAAGACTCCGGGTCAGCCCGCAAGACCCCGTTCAGCCTGCGGACCCTTACGCATGAGTAGGGAACGCTCGACGACGGCCCAGGTGGTGCTGGTGACGAGGTAGAGCCCGACGGCCAGCGGCACGACGGCGACGGTCACGGCGGTCCCGAAGGAGAGCAGCGGCAGGATCCTGCCCAGCGCCGCGGGCCCCCCGGCCGGCGCGGGCGCCTGCGCCGCCTCCCGGCGGGCCCTCACGTACTGGTACGCGGCGACGGCGAGGGCCACCCCGAAGAGCGCGAGGTACACGAGCCCCGCCTGCCCGAAGGGCCCGCCGTCGCCGAGGGCCCCGGTCCAGCGCCCGTCGAGGGGAGCGGCGAGAAGGCTGTGCCCGCCCATCCGGTCGCCGGAGGAGAACAGCGCGTACAGGAGGAGGAAGGCCGGCACCTGGAGCAGGCCCGGCAGCAGCCCCGCGAGCGGCGAGACCTTCTCCTCGGCGTGCAGCTCCAGGATGGCCCGCTGGAGCCGCTCCGGCCGCCGCTCGTGCTTCTTCCGGAGCGCGGCGATCCGCGGCGCGAGCCGGATCCGCGCCTGCTGGCCCCGGACAGAGGCGCGGGAGAGGGGGTGGACGGCCAGCCGGACGAGGACGGTGAGGGCGATGACGGCGGCGGCGGTCGCACCGCCCTCGGCGAGCGGCCGGAGGAGCACGGCGAGCTGCTCGACGAGGACGGAGAACGCGTCGAGGACGGAGGACGGGAAGACGGAGAAGGCGAGGGATGTGCCGTCGCCGGGGTGAGGGGTGGGGACGGGCGGGACCGCGGGCAGGTGCGCGGTCAGGGATGTGGTCAGAGATGTGGTCAGGGATGTGGTCAGGGACGGGAACAAGGGAACCCTCCGGGGTTCGTCGTGCCGGGGATGGTGTGTCTCGGCATGACGGACCGCGCGAAGGGACCTCCGGGCGGGGCGCGGGGGTCCTTACGCGGCCGTCGGGAGGGGACGTCCTGGTGCCCGGGGCCGGCTGCGGCCGGCGGCGTCGGGGTCGCACTGCGGGAGGAAGGCCGTACGGAGGGCCCGGTCGCGCAGCGCGGTGCGGATGAGCGTGGGCGGCACGGCCGGAGCCGTACGGGCGCCGACGAGGGCGCAGACGACGGCGGAGGCCGCGAGGACGATCGCGCCGACGGAGCCGTCGGAGTGGAGCGCCCCGGCGGACGTGACCGCGAGGGCGAGGAAGAAGGAGAGGACGAACGAGAGGAGCACGAGGGGCGCGAATCGGCGCAGGACCAGACTCCCGCTCATCACGCCCCCCGCTTCCCGGACTTCACTGTCATCGGGTAGGACGAACAGGCACGCGGAAGGGTTCCCGCCTCAGGACGCGGCGGGTTCCCGGCCGCCTCAGGACGCGGCGGGTTCCAGCGGGACGAGGAGCCGGCGGGGGGCGAGGAGGGCGCGGCCCACGGGGTCGGCGGGATCCGGGTCGAGTCCCGCGCCGGGCCGCATCTCGACGTCGGCGGGGGGCACCGGAAGGCGGCAGGCGGGGCACTCGCCGTACGGGCCGAGCTCGGTGCCGCAGACGGCGTGGTGGAAGTGGCGCATGGGGACGGTGCCCGGGACCTCGGCCCTCCCCCAGGCCCCGAGCGCCCGCAGGACGGGCCAGAGGGCCAGGCCGCGTTCGGTGAGGACGTACTCGTCGCGGGGCGGGGAGTCCTGGTAGCGGCGCCGGTCGAGCACCCCGGCCTCGACGAGCGCCTGGAGGCGGGCGGCGAGGACGGCGCGCGGCGCCCCGAGGTGGGTGAGGAAGTCGCTGTAGCGGCGGACGCCGTAGAAGGCGTCGCGCACGACGAGCAGCGTCCACCGCTCGCCGACGATCTCCAGGGCGCGGGCGATGGAGCACTGCTGCTGGGCGTAGTCCTTGCCGAGAGCCATGGGACCAGCGTACCGAAAAGAGAGTTCATTGAACGAACCGAGCGGGTAGAGTCATGGTTCAATCAATGAACCGAGCAAGCAGAGTCCCGGTTCACCCACCGAACCGACCGGCGACCGGGCGGAGGCCCCCGTGCGTACAGCCCACTCCCACCCCCACTCCCCAGCCCGCGCCCCCGGCTCCCCGCCCCCACCCCCCGGGAGCTCGCCCGGTCCGGCCACCCTCGCGGTCACCGGCATCGCCACCGCCCTCGCGCTGATGAACTACACGGCGCCGATGCTGACCCTCCCGGCGATGGCGGAGGCGTTCGGGACGCCGTCCTCGGCGCAGGCGTGGCTGCTCAACGGCACCCCGCTGGGCCTCGCCGCCCTGCTCCTCGTCGCGGGCGCGCTGGCCGACGCGCACGGCCGGCGCCGGGTCTTCCTGCTCGGCACCCTCGCGCTCGGCGTGACGACCGCGCTCGGGGCGATCGCCGGCTCGACGGCGCTCTTCACGGCGGCGCGGATCGCGCAGGGCGCGGCGAGCGCGGCGGTCCTCGCCGGCAGCCTGGGCCTGCTGGCCGACGCGTACCCCTCGGGCCGCGACCGGATCCGGGCCACCGGCGTCTGGGGCGCGGCGGTGAGCGGCGGGATCGCGCTCGGCCCGCTGCTCGCGGGGGCGCTCAGCCCGGTGGACTGGAGGCTGGCGTACGCGGCACTGGGCGCGGCGACCCTGCTGACGGCGGCGGCGGGGACCCGCACGCTCGCACGACCGGAGGGGCCGGGCCCCACCGCGGGACGGTCGGCACCGGGACTGTCGGCACCGGGACTGTCGGCACCAGGACGGCCGGGACCGTCCACTGCGGAACCGTCCGCGACGGGACAGTCCGCCCTGGAACGGTCCGCGGCAGCACAGTCCCCGACAGAACGGTCCGCGGCAGAACGGTCCGCGGCAGCACAGTCCACGGCGGCACGGTCCGCCGCGGAACCGCTCTCGCCCGCCAGGTCCGGCCGGCGCCGGCCGGACCTGGCGGGCGCGACGACGCTCGCGCTGGCGCTGGGGACGCTGCTGACGGCCCTCACGCTGGGCCGGGACGGCTGGCTGCGCCCGGTGATCGGCGTCCTGCTCCTGGCGGGGCTGGCGCTCACGGCCCTGTTCCTGCGGGTCGAGCGCCGCGCGGCGCAGCCGATGATCGACCTCGGCCTGCTGCGGCGGCCGGAGTTCCGGGTGGCGACGGTGGGGGCGCTCTTCACCGGTCTGGCGGTGATCGGCCTGTTCAGCGTGGTCCCGGCGCTGATCCAGCGCGGCGCGGGCATGGCGCCCCTGGCGGCGGCGTGGCTCTTCGTCCTCTGGTCGGGCACGGGGTTCGTGGTGGCGCTCCAGGCCCGCCGGCTCGCGGGCCGGCTCTCCGCCCCGCACCAACTGGCCCTCGGCTTCGTCCTGTCGGCGGCGGGCGTCCTTGCTCTGCTCGGCGCCCTGGACTCCCCCTCCCTGCCCTGGCCGCGGCTGGTCACGGGCCTGGTGGTGGCGGGCGCGGGCAGCGGCCTGCTGAACGCGGCGCTGCCCCGGCTCGCCGTCGACTCCGTGCCCCCGGAACGGGCGGCGATGGGCTCGGGCGCGAACAACACGGCCCGGTACATCGGTTCGGCCGCGGGCGTGGCGCTGATGCTGGCGCTGTCGGCGGCGGGCCCCGACGCGGCGGTGGCGGCCTCGGCGGTCCTCGCCCTCGCGGGCGCCGCCCTCACCGTCGCAGGGTCGCCCAGACGATGAGCCGGTAGCGGGAGGTGAACTCGGGCGTGCAGGTGGTCAGGGTGAGGTAGGACCCGGCCGTGGAGTACCCGTACGAGGGCTTGACGATCGACCGGGGCACGGGCTGGATGACGCCGGTGTCGCGCGGCGAGGTGACCGGCAGGATCCGGTCGACGCGGTAGGTGTACGTCCCCTCACGGGTCCGCAGCGTGATCTCGTCCCCCCTCCGCAGCCGGTCGACATACCGGAACGGCTCGCCGTGGGTGTTCCGGTGCCCGGCGAGGGCGACGTTGCCGGGCCGGCCGGGCGCGGCGGTGCCGGGGTAGTGCCCGACGTACCCCTTGTCGAGCACCTTGCTCTTGGAGATCCCCTGGGCGACCGGCACCGTCAGTCCGATCCGCGGGATGCGGAGCACGGCGAAGGTCTCCCCGGAGGGCGGCGGGGAGGCGGGCCGGGCGGGCGCGGCGGAGGGCCTCGGGGGGCGCGGGGGCCGGGTCCCGGCGGCGGGCGGCGCGGACGGCGGGGCGGACGGTTCCGCCGCCGGCGCGCCGGAGGGCGACGGCTCGCCGCCGCCCGCCGCCTCCGGGAGAGAGATGCCCCACTCCCGCTCCAGCGCGCGCACCTGCGCGCCGGCCTCGGCGCGGGCCTGCTGGTTGGTCCACCACAGCTGGTGGACCACGAGCAGGAGGATGAGAACACCGCAGGTGACGACGGTCTCGGCGGCGAACCAGAGCACGCGGGCGAGTCCACGGCGCCCCGAGCGCGCCTGGACGACGACCGGTACCCTCTCCCGCCCCCTGTCCCGCACGCCCGGCACGATAAGCGCTGCGGCGCCAACTCTCCAGGGCCGTACAGCAGTACGGTGGACGACATGCGCCCCGACACGCCTGCCGCCCACACCGCCGAAGCCGAGCGTCTGCTGCGCACCGCCGCGCAGTACCCCGGAGACCGGGAGCCGCTGCTGCTCCAGGCCGCGGCCCACCTGGAGCTGGCGGACGACCGGCCCGGGGCGACGGCGCTCTACGACGACCTGCTGGCCGGCGACGCGGCCGACCCGCACCTGATCCGCGCGCTGAAGGCGTCGAACCTGTGGGAGTACGGGCACGAGGCCGAGGCGAGGGCCATCATCGAGGGCGTCCGGCGCTCACGCCCCGCGGAGGCGCCGCCGTGGGAGATCGCGGCGGAGACGCTGGAGGCCCACGACGAACTGGAGGCGGCGGAGGCCACCCTCACCGAGGCGGCGACCCTCCTGACCGCCCCCGGCACGGAACTCCCCCACGCCACCCGCTCCCTCCTCGCGACCCGCCACCGCATCCGCCGCATGCTGGCCCTCGGCCACGACGACTGGGACACCCTCGCGGACCGCCTCCACCCCGGCACGATCCCCCTCGACGAACTCCACGACCCGAAGCGCCTCTGGTCCCTCGGCTCCTCCGACCCCACCGAGCTCCAGGCCGAGATCGCCCGCCTCCGCGCCGAACTGGGCACCTACCGCACGGCCCTCTCCCGCCCCTTCCCGGTGGCGGTCCTCCACTGGCCCGAACGCGAGCTCACGGAACTCCTGGCGGCCTACCCGGAGCTGGAGACCGAGTACCCGACCTACCGCGCCCACCTGACGGACATCGAGGCGTCCCTCCGCGAACTCGCCGCGGCCGGCACCCCGAACCTGGGCATCGTCCGCGCCACGGTCCCCTCCTACGAAGCCTTCGCCGCCTCCGAGTCCACCCACCCCTCCCAGGCCCCCCTCCTCCCCCAGTACGCCACCACCCTCGCCGCCCGCGCCCGAGCCACCCCCTGGCCCCCCCTGCGGACGGACACGTGCTGGTGCGGCCAGGACCGGCCGTACGGGGAGTGCCACGGGGCGGAGTGAGCCCCCTTGCGGGAGATCGCACTCACCGTTCTCCCTCACCCCGTTGTCAGAGACGTCGAGTACCTTCGCTTCGTCTCTGTCGGCCGACCGACCGCGTCGCAGTGATACGTCCGACCGACACCCAACGGGGAGCTCACTCTTGTCCGAGGACACCAGAACCACGACCGGTTACCTGAACGCCTTCACGTCGCTCCGCGTCGACCGCTCATCCGGCCAGCCGGCGCGGCACCAGCCGATCGTGCTCTTGTGGGCGGCAGGGCGGGCCCACCAAGGAAAGCAGCGACTCACGCCCTGGAATGCGTCGAAGGACGAGCTGGCCGCGCTCCTCGCCAAGTACGGGCAGCCCGGGTCCATGCCGGCCCCGGAGTACCCGTTCACCGCCCTGCACCGTTCCCCGCTGTGGAAGCTTGAGGGGATCACGGAGGACGTCCCTCAGGCACGCGGGTCGAGCCTAGGCCCCTGGCTGGACCAACATGATCCGCGCGGCGGATTTGAGAAGGACCTGCACGAGCGGCTGGTCAGTGATATGCCCTTCCGCGACGAAGCCGTCAGCCGCCTTCTCCAAACGTACTTCACCGACGTCGACTGGCAGGACATCCTCATCGACGTCGGGCTGCAGTCCGGTCCCTTCCACGGTTTCGGCCCCGTCCCCTACGTACCGGTGGGAACGGTCTTCACCAATCGAGACGCCCTCGCCGCAGCCAACATTCATCGCCCCCTCCAGGCCGGAATCTGGGGCAAGCAGAAGGAGGATGCGAAGTCCATCGTCGTGTCCGGCGGCTATGAGGACGACGAAGACCTCGGGGCGGAGATCATCTACACCGGCCAGGGCGGCATGACCGAAGGTCGGCACACCCACGACCAGGACCTTTCGCGAGGCAACGCCGCTCTCCTCAACAGCATTGCGTCGGGCACGCCTGTCCGCGTCATCCGTGGTGCCGGTGACCATTCTCCGTACGCTCCCGCACAAGGACTTCGGTACGACGGCCTTTTCCGGGTGGAGGACTGTTGGTCGGAGCGCAGAGATGCCGACGACTTCCGCATCTGGCGCTTCCGCCTTCGGGCGCTGGGCGAAGTACCCACCCCCGAGCAGCTCCAGAGCATCAACGAAGACGTCCTCCCGTTCCCCTCTTCTACCAGCCCTGACACCACGCAGCCGCCACAAGAACCCGAACCGGGCGAGCGTCCCGACCGACGAGCGGTCATGACCCAGCGCATCGTTCGCAGCACGAAGCGCGCCAATAGGGTCAAGGAGCTCCACGACTACACGTGCCAGGTCTGCGCCCTCCGGATCGCTACCCCCACGGGGGCGTACGCCGAAGCTGCCCATGTCAGGCCGCTGGGACGCCCGCACAACGGCCCCGACCGCACGGACAACATCCTGTGTCTCTGCCCCAACCATCACGTGGCCTTTGACTTCGGCATGTTGACGATCGGCGACGACGGAACCATCCACGAGCGAGAGAACCACGGGGGACCGCCTCGCCGTCTTCGTACCGTGCCGGGCCACGACGTCGATCTGGCTCACCTCGCATACCACCGCGCACACCATGAAGGGTGACAAGTCGGAGCGAAAGCCCCACCCGGAAGTGGCCGAGCGGCTCACCTCATCCTCATCGTTAGGCTTCGGACAGAGACGTCGATCCGAACACGAGGTGCCGCCATGCCCCGCATCCCCTCCTCCGCCATAGCCGCCACCGGGCTCGTCGGCGGGTACGCCGTGGCCCGATGGACCGGGAAGCGGCCGCTCGGTGGGGTGGTGCTGGCCGTGGCCGGTGGGGTGGCGGCCCGGGAGTGGCGGCGGGTGGGCGGGGCGAAGGTGGCCGTGGGGCTGTCGGCCGCCTATGTGGCGGCGTTCGGGGGGTCGCATCCGCTCGCCAAGAAGGTCGGGGCGTGGCCCGCGGTGTTCTCCGTCGCCGGCGGCATGGCCGCCGCCTCCTGGGCCGTCACCCACGCGCAGCGGTAGGCGGAACGGGGCCGCGCGCCCGTCGTGTCCCGGGCCGTGGCCCGCGGGCGGGGCGGCGGCCGCCGTGATCCATGGGCGGGGCGCGCGGCCGCCGTGGTCCGTGGGCGCGGAGCCGGCCCCCGGCCGGGGGTCAGGCGCCCAGGGCGTGGCTGATCGTGTGGATCGCGAGGCCGGCCAGGGCGCCGACCACCGTGCCGTTGATGCGGATGAACTGGAGGTCGCGGCCGATGTTGGCCTCGATCTTCTTCGAGGTCTGGTCGGCGTCCCAGCCGGCGACCGTGTCCGTGATCAGGGAGGTGATCTCGGTGCGGTAGGTGGTGACCACGTACGTCGTGGCCGCCTCCAGCCAGCCGTCGACCTTCGCCTGGAGGCGGGCGTCCGACGCGAGGCGCTTGCCCAGGGAGATCAGGGAGGCGCGGGCGCGGAGGCGGAGCTGGCTGCGGTCGTCCTCGGCGGCGGCGAGGATCAGGGCGCGGACCGAGGCCCACGCGGAGGCGATGACGTCCTGGATCTCGGGGCGCGCCAGGAGGTCCGACTTGAGGCGCTCCACCCGGGCGCGGGTCTCCGTGTCGGACTGCAGGTCCGCCGCGTAGTCGGCGAGGAAGCGGTCGATGGCGCCGCGCGCCGGGTGCCCGGGCATGTCGCGCATCTCCGTGACGAAGCGCAGCAGCTCCTTGTAGACGCGCTCGCCGACCTTGCGGTCCACGAAGCGGGGGGTCCAGCCGGGGGCGCCGCCCTGGACGGCGTCCATGACGGAGTCGCCGTGGGTGACGAGCCAGTCGTGGGCCCGGACGCAGATCAGGTCCACCGCCCGGTGGTGGGCGCCCTCCGTGACCATGCGGTCGAGGGTCTTGCCGAGGCCCGGCGCGACCTCGGCCTGGTCGGCGCGGCGGGTGATCGCCTCGCCGACCACCGCCTGCACGTCGGCGTCCCGCAGGACGGTGAGGGCGCCCCGGAGCGCCGTCGCGGCCTCGGCCGTCACCCGGTCCGCGTGCGCCGGCTCCGCCAGCCAGGCGCCCAGGCGCCGGGCCACGCCCAGGGCGCGCAGCCTGCCCCGTACGACGTCCGCGGAGAGGAAGTTCTCGCCGACGAAGGAGCCGAGCGAGGCGCCCAGCTGGTCCTTCTTCGTCGGGATGATGGCCGTGTGCGGGATGGGGAGGCCGAGCGGGTGCCGGAAGAGGGCGGTGACCGCGAACCAGTCCGCGAGCGCGCCGACCATGCCGGCCTCGGCCGCCGCGGCCACGTACCCCGCCCAGGCGCCCGCGCCCGCGTTCTCGGCCCAGGTCGCGAGGGCGTAGACGACCGCGACCAGTGCCAGCAGCCCTGTCGCCAGGGCCTTCATTCTGCGGACGCCTCTGCTCTTCTCCTCGTCCGCCGCCGTGTACGAGAAACTCACCATCGCCAGCCCGACCTCCCTGCCCACCTCCACCGGGGGCCTACTTCAGGGACTCCCGGCGGTCCTCGCGAGTTCCCCCGTACATCTTCGCGATCACGGACTCGATGTCCGGTTCCCGCACCGAGAGGTCCACCAGCGGGTACGCCTCCGCCACCGCGGCGACGAGCGGGGCGGCGGAGGCGGAGGCCGGGAAGGCGAGGTACTGGCGCGGGCCGTCGGCCCGGACGAAGCGGGCCCCGGGCACGGTGTCGATCGGGGGCAGCTCGCGCGCCAGGTCGACGACGAGCATCCGCTCGCCGTCGCCGGCCTCGTGCAGACCGGCGAGGTCGCCGTCGTACATCAGCCGTCCGTGGTCGATGACCATCACCCGTGAGCAGAGCTGTTCGATGTCGGTGAGGTCGTGGGTGGTGAGGAGGACGGTGGTGCCGCGTTCGGTGTTCAGGGCGCGGAGGAAGGCACGGACCCGGGACTTCGAGACGACATCGAGGCCGATCGTCGGCTCGTCCAGGTAGAGCACCTCCGGGTCGTGGAGGAGGGCGGCGGCGATGTCGCCGCGCATCCGCTGCCCGAGGGAGAGCTGGCGCACGGGCACGTCGAGGAGGTCGCCGAGGTCGAGGAGGTCGACGCAGCGGGCGAGGTTCTCCCGGTAGCGGTCGTCGGGGATCCGGTACATGCGGTGGGTCAGCCGGTACGAGTCCTTCAGCGGCAGGTCCCACCAGAGGGTGGTGCGCTGGCCGAAGACGACGCCGATGCGGCGGGCGAGGCGGGTCCGTTCCCGCGCGGGATCGATGCCGGCGACGCGCAGGCGGCCGCCGCTGGGGGTGAGGATGCCGGTGAGCATCTTGATGGTGGTGGACTTCCCGGCGCCGTTCGGGCCGATGTAGCCGACCATCTCGCCCCGGTCCACGGTGAAGGAGATGCCGTCGACGGCCCGGACCTCCCGCTTCTCGCGGCGGAGCAGGCCGGCTCTGCGGCGGACGGTGAAGGTCTTCTCGATCCCGTCCAGTTCGATGAAGGACATGCGCGCTCAGCTTCCTGTCGATCGGTACGAGCGGACGCCCGCCCGCCACGCGAGGCCGGCGATCCCGCAGCAGGCCAGGGCGACGAGCGGGGCGGCGAAGGCCGTCCAGGCCGGCACGCCGGGCGGGGCCGGGCGGCCGAGGACGTACAGGGCGGGGAGCCAGTTCACGAAGGCGAGCGGGACGACGTACACCACGCCCTTCACCAGGTCCTGCGCGAAGACCGTCGGCGGGTACTGGAGCAGCGTGTTCCCGCCGTAGGTGAAGGAGTTGGTGACCTCGGCCGCGTCCTGGAGCCAGAAGATCGTCGACGCGCCCAGCACCATCACCGCCATGAAGATCACCGCCCCGCAGACGACCATCCCGGGCACCATCAGGACCTTCGTCCAGGACCAGGCCACCTCGCCGCGCAGCAGCACCAGGCTCCACACCAGCACCATCAGCCCCTGGAGCACCCGGCCGAGGCGCCGCAGGGCGAACTTGTCCGCCGCGACCTGCGCGAGCAGCGGCGCCGGGCGCAGCAGGAACACGTCGAGCGAGCCGTCCCGGATCCGGCGCCCCATCCGCTGGAGCGAGCCCAGCGTCAGGTCGGCGATCCCGAAGGCGGTGCCGGTGGTGCCGTACAGGAAGGCGACCTCGGCGAAGGAGAAGCCGCCGAGCCCCCGGACCTGACCGAACATCAGCAGGATGACGACGAAGTCGAAGAAGGTGACGCAGAAGGAGGTGACGAGGGTCAGCGCGAAGGAGGCGCGGTAGGTCATCGTGGAGCGGATCCACATGCCCGCGACCATCCGGTACGCACGGAGGGCGTCGCCCGCGCGGCCGGACGCCGACGCACCGGGGGCCGTGCCGTGCGGGGCCTCTCCGGTCAGCAGTGACTCAGCCACCCTGCACCACCACCTTCCGTGTCGCCGCCGTCTGCGCCGCCCGCCCCGCCGCGAGCAGCAGCGCGAACCAGCCGAGCTGGAAGCCGTACGCGCGGGCGAGGCCCGCGGCGTCCCCGTACCGGCCGAGGTAGACGTCCGCCGGGACCTGGAGCAGCGCGGCCCAGGGCAGGGCCCGGGCGATCTCGCCGAGGGTGCCGGGGAAGACGTTCAGCGGGAGGAGCATCCCGGAGAAGAAGAGGCCGCTCAGCCAGACGACCTGGACCACGCCCTGGCCGTCGAGGAGCCAGAACGCGCTCATCGCGACCAGGTACCAGAGCGCGAAGGAGACGAGCGAGCCGAGGGCCACCGCGAGCAGGAAGGCGGCCCAGGCGGCGGGACCGTCCGGAAGGGTGAACCGGAAGGCGAGCGCGCCGATCACCAGGGGGACGGCGCCGCGGCCGAGCAGCTGGTAGGCGCAGCGGCCCGCGTTGGCCGCGCACCACCAGCCCTGGAGGTCGGCGGGACGGTAGAGGTCGACGGCGATGTCGCCGGTCCTGATGCGTTCGATCAGCTCGTCCTCGAAGCCGCCGCCCATGAGGCCGCAGACGGTGATGAGCGCCTGGCCGATCCAGACGTAGGCGAGGGCGTCGGACATGGAGTAGCCACCGAGCTGGGGGCGTTCGGCCCACAGGGCGATGTAGGTGTACGAGAAGACGAAACCGAAGACCGTGTTGGTGAAGAGGCCCGCCAGGGTGGCCACCCGGTAGGTGGCGTACCGCCGGAAGCCCCCCGCGGCCACGGTCGCGTACAGCCGCAGCATGGAGCGTCCCTTCGGGAGGTCGGAGGGTCGGAGCGATGCGGAAAACGGACGAAGCGCACGACCCTAGTGGCCCGGGCCACACCCCCGCGAGCGGATTTCCCGGCGGCCCGAACGCTCCCGAACGGGTTTCCGGGCCTGCCCCTCGGCCGCCTGGCCCTGCCCGCCCGCCCCCGCCGCCCGCTCCCTCCCCGCCTGCCCGCTCCCTCCCCGCCTGCCCGCGCCCGACGGATCTCCGGGCCGGTCCCGCGGCCGCCCGCCCCACTCCCCGCGGATCCACTGGCCCCCTGCCCCGCGCCCGACGGATTTCCGGGCCGATTTCCCGGCGGCCACCCGCCGCCTGCCGGGGTTTTGCCCGTTTTGTGTGCACTATGTGATGCCATGTCCCCTTCCTTGCGTTCCTCCTCCCCCGCCGCGCCACCTCCGGATCCGGGCTGGGAACCGAGGGACCCCACCCTCCCCGCGGCCCGCCCCGGCGCCCGGCGCCGTGCCCCGCGCGCCCGCCGCCTCCTGCGCGCCGCCCTCGGACTGCTCCTGCTCGGCGGCATCCTGCTCGCCGGGGCCTTCGTGGCCGGATACCTGTTGGTGTCCATCCCGCCCGCCAACGCCGCCGCCGTCGCCCAGTCCAACCTGTACCTCTACCGCGACGGCACCGTCCTCGCCCGCGACGGCGAGGTCAACCGCGAGAACGTCCGCCTCGACCGGATCCCGCTCGCCGTCCGGCAGGCCGTGCTCGCCGCGGAGGACCGCGACTTCCACACCTCGCGCGCGGTCGACCCCAAGGCCATGGTCCGCGCCGCCTGGAACACGGTCACCGGCAAGGGCCGCCAGTCCGGCTCCACCATCACCCAGCAGTACGTGAAGAACTACTACCTGGGCCAGGAACAGACCCTCACCCGCAAGGCCAAGGAGTTCTTCATCGCGATCAAGCTGGAACGCGAGAAGACCAAGGACGAGATCCTCCAGGGCTACCTCAACACCAGCTACTTCGGCCGCAACGCCTACGGCGTCCAGGCCGCCGCGCACGCCTACTACGGCAAGGACGTCGAGCGCCTCACCCCGGCCGAGGGCGCCTACCTCGCCGCCCTCCTCAAGGCCCCCAGCGCCTACGACGTCACCACCCACCCCGAGAACCGCCCCGCCGTCCTCGCCCGCTGGGGATACGTCCTCGACGGCATGGTCGGCGAAGGCTGGCTCACCCCCGGCGAGCGCGCCGCCCTCCGCTTCCCCGACCCGGAGACCGCCCGCCCCGCCACCGGCCTCTCCGGACAGCGCGGCTACCTCGTGCAGGCCGTGGAGGAGTACCTGACCGGCCGCGGCATCGTCGACGAGAAGACCCTCGCCGGCGGCGGCTTCCGGATCGTCACCACCATCGACCCCGACCGGCAGGCCGCACTCGTCCGCGCCGTCGAGGACCGCGTCACCCACCGTCTCGACCCGGCCGCGCACCCCGCCGACCGGTACGTCCGGGCCGGCGCCGCCGCCGTCGAACCGGCCACCGGACGGGTCGTCGCGCTCTACGGCGGCGTCGACTACACCGAGCAGTACGTCAACAACGCCACCCGGCGCGACTACCAGGTGGGCTCCACCTTCAAGCCGTTCGTGCTCACCGCGGCCGTGCAGAGCGGCGCGCAGACCCAGTACGGCGAGCCGATCACCCCGTACACCCTCTACGACGGCACCGACCGCCGGCCCGTCGAAGGCTGGCCCGGCACCCCGTACGACCCCGCCAACGAGGACGGCCGGAGCTACGGCGAGATCGCCGTCGGCGCCGCCACCGACCTGTCCGTGAACGCCGTGTACGCCCAGATGGCCGTGGACGTCGGCCCCGCCCACGTGCGCCGCACCGCCGTCGCGCTCGGCCTGCCGACCACCACCCCCGACCTCACCGCGTCCCCCTCCATCGCCCTCGGCCCGGCCACCGCCAGCGTCCTCGACATGGCGCAGGCGTACGCGACGCTCGCCGCCCACGGCCGCCGCGGCGACCACACCCTGGTCGCCGCCGTGAGCCGCGACGGGGAGCCGCTGCCGCTGCCCTCCGCGGAGCCGCGGCAGGCCGTCGGACGGGAGGCCGCCGACACCACCACCGCCGTGCTGCGCGGCGTCGTCGAGACCGGGACGGGCACGGCCGCCCTCGGCGCCGGGCGCCCGGCGGCCGGCAAGACCGGCACGGCGGAGGACGACAAGGCGGCCTGGTTCGCCGGTTACACCCCCGAACTCGCCACCGTCGTGGCCCTGATGGGCCAGGACCCCGAGACCGGCGGCCAGGAACCCCTCTACGGGGCCCTCGGCCTCCCCCGGATCAACGGCGGCGGCCCGCCGGCCGAGATCTGGGCCCGCTTCACCCGCGAGGCCCTCGCGGACGCCCCCGTACGCGACTTCGACCTCCGCCTGATGCCGGGCGCGGAACTCCCCGCCGTGCCGCCGGTACCGGACGGACCGGAGGACGGCGGGGACGACAGGCAGGACAGCGACGCCAGGGACGGCAACGACGCCAGGGACGGCAGGGACGGCGGAGACGGCAGGGAGGACGCCGGAGACGGCAGGCAGAACGACGGGGACGGCAGGGAGGACGCCGGGGGCGACGGCGGCGACTGGTACGGGCCGGGCGAGGCGGGCCCCGGCGCGAAACCCGCCCGGCCCGGGAAGCGGGACCGCTAGATCAGTGTCCGGAGGTCGCCTTCAGGCCCACCACGGCGACCAGCAGCAGACAGACGAAGAAGATCCGGGCGGCGGTCGCCGGCTCCCCCAGCACCACCATGCCGAGCACCGCCGCACCGGCCGCGCCGATGCCGACCCAGACGCCGTAGGCGGTACCGATGGGAAGGGTCTTGGCGGCCTGCGACAGCAGCAGCATCGAGGCGACGATCCCGGCGCCGGTGAAGACGCTGGGCCACAGACGGGTGAAGCCCTCGGTGTACTTCATCCCGATCGACCAGCCGACTTCCAGCAGACCCGCGACGATCAGAAGAACCCAGGCCATGACGACACCTCCGCGAGACGGAACAACAGGGGGTGCGTCGTCTTTTCACTACCCGGTACGGCGCGTCTCGTCGGGGTCCCCCCAGCCTAGCAAAGAACGGGCAAAGGCCCTGGTGACACCGGTCACCAGGGCCTCAGGGCACGCAGGTCCTACAGGTAGAGCCCGGTCGAGTCCGCGCTCTGGAAACGGTCCGCCGCCACCGCGTGCAGGTCCCGCTCCCGCATCAGCACGTAGGCGACACCCCGCACCTCCACCTCGGCGCGGTCCTCGGGGTCGTACAGCACCCGGTCGCCGATCTCGACGGTCCGGACGTTCTGCCCGACCGCGACCACCTCGGCCCAGGCCAGGCGGCGGCCGACCGCGGCGGTCGCCGGGATCAGGATCCCGCCCCCGGAGCGCCGCTCCCCCTCCGGGGTGTCGGTGCGGACCAGGACCCGGTCGTGGAGCATCCGGATGGGCAGCTTGTCGTGGGTGTTGTCGCTCACGGGACGAACCTACCGGCCGGGCTCAGCCCTTGCGCCGCCGGGAGGAGGTCAACAGCAGCCCCACGACCGCGACGGCCACCACGGCGGCCGGGACCACGCGCTCCAGGCGCGGGGCGCCGTCCTCGTCGGTGAAACGTGCCTTCACGTCGGACACGACCCGGTTCACGGCGACGAACGCCCGCCCCGCGGTCTCGTCGACGGTCGAGGCGACCCTGGCCTTCGCGTCTCCGATGATCGTCTTCGGATGCATCCGAATGCCGATCTCGTCGAGCGTGACGGCGAGCTGGTCGCGCCGGCGGACGATGTCCGCCTCGATCTGCGCAGGGGTCCTGGCGTCCGACACCGCGCTGCCTCCGTAGTCGTGATCCGGTCGTTGATGGACAGTCTGTCAGTTCCGCCGCCGGGAGGCCGTCCCCGACCCCCATTAGGCTCATCACGTACGCGCACACCCCCCGAGGAGAGCGAGCCATGAGCGAGCGACTGCAGCCCGGCGACACCGCCCCCGCCTTCACCCTGCCCGACGCGGACGGCAACGAGGTCTCCCTCGCGGACCACAAGGGCCGCAAGGTCATCGTCTACTTCTACCCGGCCGCCCTCACCCCGGGCTGCACCAAGCAGGCGTGCGACTTCACCGACAACCTCGACGTCCTCGCCGCCGCCGGCTACGACGTCATCGGCGTCTCCCCCGACAAGCCGGAGAAGCTCGCGAAGTTCCGCGAGAAGGAGAACCTGAAGGTCACCCTGGTCGGCGACCCCTCCAAGGAGACCCTGGAGGCGTACGGCGCCTTCGGCGAGAAGAAGCTCTACGGCAAGGTCGTCACGGGCGTCATCCGCTCCACGGTCGTCGTCGACGAGGAGGGCAAGGTCGAACACGCCTTCTACAACGTCAAGGCGACCGGCCACGTCGCCAAGATCATCCGCGACCTGGGCATCTGACCTCCGGTCCGCCCCGCGACGGGCCCGCCCCCTCCCCACCGGAGGGCGCGGGCCCGTCCGTTTTCCTACGCCAAAGGGCGTAACCGTCCGATATTCGGCTCGTTGATGTGTGCGAGATCCGTACGGGGGAAGGGGTCCGATCCGATGGGGACGAGTCCGTACACGCAGGATCGGCTGGAATCGGCGGCCCGAGGGGCGCGGACGCTGACCGAGGCGCTGGAGCGGCTGGGGGTGGACCCGAGGAGCGGATCGCGGCGCTATCTGCACGACCGCATGCGGAAGCTGGGGGTGGACACCTCACACTTCGAGCGGGAGGGAGTGCGGTGGACGCGGAAGATGCTGGCGGAGGCGGTGGCGGCGTCCACGAACATGTGCGAGGTGCTACGGCTGCTGGGTGTGGAGGTGGTGGGCGGGCAGCACACGCACATCAGCCGCCGGATCAAGGCGTACGGCATCGACATCTCGCATTTCCGGGCGCCGTCCCAGCGTGGCAGATCCTGGCGCCCTCGGTCCCCTGAGTCCTTCCTCACCCTCCAGACCGGTCCAGAGGCCCGACGCGTCCCGAGCGACCGCCTCGCCTGGGCGATGACAGAGGCGGGGGTACGGAGACAGTGCGCGAGGTGCGGCAACGACGGCGTCTGGCGTGGCCGCCCGCTCCGGCTGGAGATCGACCACATCGACGGCGACTGGCGCGACAACCGCATCGAGAACCTGCGGTTCCTCTGCCCGAACTGCCACTCGGCGACGGACAACTACCGAGGGCGCGGGAAGGGGCGTCTCCGGTGAGGGAAGGGATCCGCTACACCCGCGAGCGGCTGACCGAGGCAGCGTCGCAGTGCCCGGACATCAGCGAAGTCATGGAGTTCTTCGGAGTGCAGCCATGCGACAAGCTGCGCCGCTATCTTCTGAAGCGCTTCGCCCACTACGGCATCGACATCTCGCACTTTCCCCACCGGCGGCGCGGCAGGCAGCCACCTCGCCCGACACAGGAGGACCTGCGGAGCGCGGTCGAGAGATCCCTCTCCGTCTCCGGCGCCCTGCGCCTCCTGGGACGGCCGGACAGTGGGCGGATGCGTGAGCTGTTTCGGCGGTGGACGGCAGAGGACGACCTGGCCACCTCGCACTTCCTGGGGCAGGCCCACCACCGAGGCAGGTCCGGTCCGACGCGACCGGCGGCGGAGATCCTGGTCAAGCACAGCGGCAGGCGCAGGACCAGGACGCATCTGCTCCGGCGCGCGCTCCGTGAGGTGGGTACGCCCCAGGAGTGCGCCGAATGCGGCACCGGCCCCGAGTGGCTCGGGGAGCCGATCACTCTGGAGATCGATCACGTCGACGGGGACTGGAGCGACGACCGGCGCGAGAACCTGCGCTTGCTGTGCCCCAACTGCCATGCGGCCACGGACACCTGGTGCCGGGGCGGACGGCGAGTAGAGTAGGGCATCGTGTACGCGCCCGTACGCCAAGGGCTGAGCGGCGATCTTTAGGTGGTCGTGTCTGTCGGTTCGAATCCGACCGGGCGTACCTCACGAACGGCTCGGTGCGGTCTCCGCACCGAGCCGTTCGCGTTCCGGGCTCAGCCCAGCAGCTCCCGCACCACCGGGGCCAGGGCCCTGAATGCCTTGCCCCGGTGGCTGATGGCGTTCTTCTCCGCCGGGGTCAGCTCCGCGCAGGTCACGTCGCGGCCGGCGGGCTGGAGGATCGGGTCGTAGCCGAAGCCGTTGGTGCCGGCCGGCTCGTGGCGGAGGGTGCCCTCCATGCGGCCCTCCACCACGCGCTCCGTGCCGTCGGGCAGGGCCAGGGCGGCCGCGCAGGCGAAGTGGGCCGCGCGGTGCTCGTCGGCGATGTCGGAGAGCTGGGCCAGGAGCAGGTTCAGGTTGGCCTTGTCGTCTCCGTGGGCGCCGGCCCAGCGGGCGGAGAAGATGCCGGGGGCGCCGTTCAGGACGTCGACGCAGAGACCGGAGTCGTCGGCCACGGCCGGAAGGCCCGTCGCCCGGGCGAGGGCGTGGGCCTTGAGGAGGGCGTTCTCCGCGAAGGTGACGCCCGTTTCCCTGACGTCGGGGATGTCCGGGTACGCGTCCGCGCCGACGAGGTCGAGGTCGAGGCCCGCGTCGGCGAGGATCGCGTGGAGTTCGGTGATCTTGCCCGCGTTGCGGGTGGCGAGGATCAGGCGCTGTCGGGTCATGCCCCGATTATCAGGGGCTGCAGACCTTGCCCAGCTCGGTGGCGGCGCTGGTGATCGGGGAGATGTCGGGGGTGGCGTCGCCGTTCTTCACCGCGTCGCGGACCGTCTCGACACCCTTGGTGAGGTCCTCGACGGCCTTGGACAGGTCGGCGTTGTCCGTCGTGTCCTTGAGGTCGTTCAGCTCCGTGGAGATGGAGTCGAGGGACTCCTCGACCTTGGTGACGTCGTTGGTGGCGTTGGCCACGGCGTCCTGGAGCTTGCCCACCGAGGTGGCGATGGCTTCGGCCGTCGTGACGCAGTCCATCGCCTTGTCGATGGCGTCGCAGCCGGTCAGGGCGAAGGTCGTCACGGCTGCCGCCGTGGCGACGGCGAGCTTTATGGTGCGGCGGCGCTTCACTTTCGGGTCCTCCCCGGGTTGCGAACAGATCGACGGGGCGCACGGTACGGCCGCGCGCCCCTTGCCGTAAAGGACGCAGCCCGCCGGGGGGCAGTTGCTCAGGGGTTTCCCTGAGACTTCCCCTAGGGGATGGGCGGGGAGGGGTGGGTCAGAGGGTGGCGTCCAGCGCCTTGCGCTGGAGGTCGGCCAGGTCGGCGCAGCCGGCGGCGGCCAGGTCGAGGAGGGCGTTGAGTTCGTCGCGGTCGAAGGGCTCGGCCTCGGCGGTGCCCTGGACCTCGACGAAGCGGCCGTCGCCGGTGCAGACGACGTTCATGTCGGTGTCGGCGCGGACGTCCTCCTCGTAGCAGAGGTCGAGGAGGGGGACGCCGCCGACGATGCCGACGGAGACGGCGGAGACGGTGCTGGTGAGCGGCTTCCGGCCGGCCTTGATCAGCTTCTTGCCCTGGGCCCAGGCGACGGCGTCGGCGAGGGCGACGTAGGCGCCGGTGATGGCGGCGGTGCGGGTGCCGCCGTCGGCCTGGAGGACGTCGCAGTCGAGGACGATGGTGTTCTCGCCGAGGGCCTTGTAGTCGATGACGGCGCGGAGCGAGCGGCCGATGAGGCGGGAGATCTCGTGGGTGCGGCCGCCGATCTTGCCGCGGACGGATTCGCGGTCGCCGCGGGTGTTGGTGGAGCGGGGGAGCATGGAGTACTCGCCGGTGACCCAGCCCTCGCCGCTGCCCTTGCGCCAGCGGGGGACGCCTTCGGTGACGGAGGCGGTGCAGAAGACCTTGGTGTCGCCGAAGGAGATGAGGACGGAGCCCTCGGCGTGCTTGCTCCAGCCGCGTTCGATGGTGACGGGGCGGAGCTGTTCGGGGGTACGGCCGTCGATGCGAGACATGGGACGAGCCTAGCTCCATCGGCGGCGTCTTCCGGTGCGCGCCCGGGGACGCACGAGGGCCCGTTCCCCTGCCGGAACGGGCCCTCGTCAGCTGGTGTGTCAGCTGCTCACATCATGTCTTCGATCTCGGCGGCGATCGGGTCGGCGTCGGTGCCGATGACGACCTGGATGGCGGTGCCCATCTTCACGACGCCGTGGGCGCCGGCGGCCTTGAGCGCGGCGTCGTCGACGAGGCTGGCGTCGGCGACCTCGGTGCGCAGGCGGGTGATGCAGCCCTCGACCTCTTCGATGTTGTCGATGCCGCCGAGCCCGGCGACGATCTTCTCAGCCTTGGTGGCCATGTGTTTCTCCCTGTCCGTTCCGTTCGCGGGACACGCGAATCTCGGCGCACCGGCGGTCCGCTTCGTCACGGTAACCCACGGTTGGCCCAACTTCGCGAGCGCATGCCGCCGTTCTGCCGAATGATGACGATCACCGGCGGCCTGTCCTCAGCGGGCTCCCGGAGCCTACCGCAAGTGGTCTACACCAGTGTGCAACGAGACGCGGCCCCGGGTTGTTCCGGGACAGGGAGGTCGCCGATGAGTACGGACAGCTCAGCAGCGGGATCGAGATCGAGGAAGGTCTCGTGGGGAGGCTTCTTCCAGGGCCTGCAGAAGATGGGCCGCAGTCTGCAGCTTCCCATCGCCGTGCTTCCGGCCGCGGGCATCATCAACCGCCTCGGCCAGCCGGACGTCTTCGGCGCCGACGGTCTCGGCTGGGACAACGTCGCCAAGGTGATGGCCGGCGCGGGCGGCGCGCTGCTCGACGGCAGTCTCGGTCTGCCGCTGCTGTTCTGCATCGGTGTCGCGATCGGCATGGCGAAGAAGTCGGACGGCTCGACGGCGCTGGCCGCGGTGGTCGGCTTCCTCGTCTATTACACGGTGCTGCGCCAGTTCCCGAAGGACTGCCCGACGGGGACGACGGACATCGGCGGGGGATGCCTCGGCGTGGACGACTCCTTCGCGGGGTACACGTACCAGAACCCGGGTGTCTTCGGCGGCATCATCATGGGTCTGCTGACCGCCTATCTGTGGCAGCGGTACCACCGCACGAAGCTGGTCGACTGGCTGGGCTTCTTCAACGGGCGGCGGCTCGTCCCGATCATCATGTCCTTCGTCGGCATCCTCTTCGCCGCGCTCTGCCTGTGGATCTGGCCGCCGATCGGTGACGCGCTGGAGAGCTTCAGCGACTGGCTGGTCGGGCTCGGCGCCTGGGGTTCGGGCATCTTCGGCGTGGCGAACCGCGCGCTGCTGGTGATCGGTCTGCACCAGTTCCTGAACGTGCCCATCTGGTTCCAGTTCGGTTCGTACACGAAGCCGGACGGCACGGTGGTCCACGGTGACATCAGCATGTTCCTGGCGGGCGACCCGGAGGCGGGCCAGTTCCTGACGGGCTTCTTCCCGATCATGATGTTCGCGCTGCCGGCGGCGGCCCTGGCGATGACCCACTGCGCGCGCCCGAACCGCCGCAAGGAGGTCGGCGGCCTGATGCTGTCGGTGGCGCTGACGTCGTTCGTCACCGGCATCACGGAGCCGCTGGAGTACTCGTTCCTCTTCATCGCCCCGGTGCTGTACGCCATCCACGCGGTGCTGACGGGTGTGTCGATGGGCGTGACGTGGGCGCTGGGGGTGAAGGACGGCTTCAGCTTCTCGGCGGGTCTGATCGACTACGTCATCAACTGGAACCTGGCGACCAAGCCGTGGCTGATCATCCCGATCGGCCTGTGCTTCGCGGTCGTGTACTACGTGATCTTCCGGTTCGCGATCACCAGGTTCAACCTCCCCACGCCGGGCCGTGAGCCCGAGGAGGTGCAGGAGGAGATGGAGCGGGACAACACGAAGTAGAACCGTCCGTTCCGGGGCTTTCGGGCCCTTGGCGGGAGGACGGAAAGGCCCCTGGACCTCGTGGTCCAGGGGCCTTTTGTCACGCCTTCATCACTATGCCGGGACGAGAAAAATTCGCAGGTTCCTTATCTAAGTCTCACGTGCTACAACTGGTCTACACCACTCATTGGTGTAGACCACGCGGTCCAGACCACCGCGTTCCCGAGACGCCGCCGTCACCCCCTTTCACTGTCCTCTGGCGGCGCCTTGCCTACTGGAGGAAGTTGATGAGTACGGCCACCGCCCAGGCCGCCGCTCCCGCGAAGAAGCGCGGATCCGGCCTGTTCCAGGGCCTGCAGAAGGTCGGTCGCAGCCTGCAGCTGCCGATCGCCGTTCTGCCGGCCGCGGGTATCTTGCTCCGTCTCGGCCAGCCTGACGTCTTCGGCGAAAAGGGGCTCGGCTGGGACAAGGTCGCGTCGGTCTTCGCCACCGCCGGTGGCGCGGTCTTCGACAACCTGCCCCTGCTCTTCTGCATCGGCGTCGCCATCGGCTTCGCCAAGAAGGCGGACGGCTCCACCGCCCTGGCCGCCCTGGTCGGCTTCCTGGTCTACAGCAACGTGCTGAAGGCGTTCCCGGTCGCCGAGGCCGTCATCCAGCCCGGCGAGGACATCGCCGCGAAGTACAACAACCCGGGTGTCCTCGGCGGCATCCTCATGGGTCTGATCTCCGCGGTCATCTGGCAGAAGTACCACCGCACCAAGCTGGTCGACTGGCTCGGCTTCTTCAACGGCCGCCGCCTCGTCCCGATCATCATGGCCTTCGTCGGCACCCTCGTCGGCGTCGTCTTCGGCCTGGTCTGGGAGCCCATCGGCAACGGCATCTCCAGCTTCGGCGAGTGGATGACGGGCCTCGGCGCCGCCGGTGCCGGCCTCTTCGGCCTCATCAACCGCGCGCTGATCCCGGTCGGCATGCACCAGTTCGTCAACACCGTCTCCTGGTTCCAGATCGGCGACTTCACCGACGCCGCCGGCAAGGTCGTCCACGGCGACCTCAACCGCTTCTTCGCCGGTGACCCGAGCGCCGGAATCTTCATGTCGGGCTTCTTCCCGATCATGATGTTCGGCCTCCCGGCCGCCGCCATCGCCATCGCGCACGCCGCCCGCCCCGAGCGCCGCAAGGCCGTGATGGGCATGATGGTCTCCCTCGCGCTGACCTCGTTCGTCACCGGCATCACCGAGCCGATCGAGTTCACCTTCATGTTCATCGCGCCGGTCCTGTACGCGGTGCACGCGGTCCTCACCGCCGTCTCGATGGCCGTCACCTGGGCCTTCGGCGTCCACGCCGGCTTCACGTTCTCGGCCGGCGGCATCGACTACCTGCTCAACTGGAACCTGGCGACCAAGCCGTGGCTGATCATCCCGATCGGTCTCGTCTTCGCGGCGATCTACTACGTGGTCTTCCGCTTCGCGATCACCAAGTTCAACCTCACCACCCCGGGCCGCGAGCCCGAGGAGGAGGTCGAGGACCTCACCAAGGCGTGAGCCCTCCCCGTACGAGGCGAAGGCCCCGGAACCCTCAGGGTTCCGGGGCCTTCCCCGTGTCCGCGGACGTCCGTACGCGGCCGGGCCGGCGCTCAGACCTCGTAGACCGCGCCCGCCTTCGCCAGCTCCGCCGGGCCCTCGTACACCGCGCGGGCGTCGGCGAGGTTCCGCTCGCCGTCCGTCCACGGCGGGATGTGGGTGAGGACGAGGCGGCCGACCCGGGCCCGGGTCGCGTGGGCGCCGGCCTCGCGGCCGTTGAGGTGGAGCTCCGGGATGTCCTCCTTGCCGTGGGTGAAGGACGCCTCGCAGAGGAAGAGGTCCACCCCGTCGGCGAGTTCGTGGAGGGAGTCGCAGACCCCGGTGTCCCCGGAGTACGCGAGGGAGCGGCCGCCGTGCTCGACCCGGATGCCGTACGCCTCCACCGGGTGGCACACCTTCTCGGTGCGGACGGTGAAGGGCCCCAGCTCGAAGGTGCCCGAGTCCAGGGTGCGGAAGTCGAAGACCTCGCTCATCGAGGTCGGCGACGGGGTGTCCGCGTACGCCGTGGTCAGGCGCTGCTCGGCGCCCTCGGGGGCGTACACGGGGAGGGCGTCGCAGCGGCCGCCCTCGTGCCGGTAGTAGCGGGCGACGAAGTAGCCGCACATGTCGATGCAGTGGTCCGCGTGGAGGTGGCTGAGGAAGATCGCGTCCAGGTCGTACAGGCCGATGTGGCGCTGCAGCTCGCCGAGGGCGCCGTTGCCCATGTCGAGAAGCAGCCGGAAGCCGTCGGCCTCGACGAGGTAGCTCGAACAGGCCGATTCCGCGGACGGGAACGACCCGGAGCAGCCGACGACGGTGAGCTTCATAGGAGCGTGAACCTCCGTGGACGGGTGCGGTCAGGCACGCAAAGGGGAGGGGGAGGCCGTGCGGTCAGACGAGCGTAAGGCGCACGGGGGCCGGTCGCTCCTTCGTGGCGGCCCGTTGTGGGCGAACTCACGGGCTCTGTCACCGGTTCGGATGGACGGCGGGGCGCGGCGGCGCGGTGACCCGGGCGCCGGTAACGTCATGGGGTATGGACACGTCGTGGTGGCCCGCGCTGGCCGCGGTCGTGGTGATCGCGCTGGTGGTGGCGGTCGCCTCAGGGTCCCCCCGGACGAAGTTCGGGGGAGGACGGCGGCGCGCTTCGCGCCGCCCGGCTCCGGGGCGCGCCCGCCCGCCGGTCCGCACCCGCCCTCCGGGGAGGCCCGCGGGGCGGAAGCCGGGTGGGCGGGCGCCGCGGGCGCGGGAGATCTGGTGGGCCGCGGTGCCCTTCGAGGACGGCCCGGGGTCGAAGGACCGCCCGTGTCTGGTGCTGTCGGTACGCGGGGACAGCGCGCTGGTCGCGAAGATCACCAGCAAGTACCACGACGAGCGGCCCGGGGTGATCGCGCTGCCGCCGGGGGCGGTGGGCGACGCGCGGGGGCGGCCGAGCTTCCTGGAGACGGACGAGCTGCGGGACGTGCCGGTCGCGGATTTCCGCCGGAAAGCGGGAGAGGCGGACCCGGTCCTCTGGGACCAGGTCCGCCATCTCGCGCGGTAGGGATCGGGGTCAGGCCCAGAGCTGGCCCTGGACGGCCGCGATCGCCTCTTCGGTCGTGGCGGCCGTGTAGAGGCCGGTCGACAGGTACTTCCAGCCGCCGTCGGCGACGACGAAGGCGATGTCGGCGCTCTCTCCGGCCTTGAGGGCCTTGTTGCCGACGCCGATGGCCGCGTGCAGGGCCGCGCCGGTGGAGACGCCGGCGAAGATGCCCTCCTGCTGGAGGAGTTCGCGGGTGCGGGTGACGGCGTCGGCGGAGCCGACGGAGAAGCGGGTGGTGAGGACGGAGGCGTCGTACAGCTCCGGGACGAAGCCCTCGTCGAGGTTGCGGAGCCCGTAGACGAGGTCGTCGTAGCGCGGCTCGGCGGCGACGATCTTGACGTCGGGCTTGTGCTCGCGCAGGTAGCGGCCGACGCCCATGAGGGTGCCGGTGGTGCCGAGGCCGGCCACGAAGTGGGTGATCGAGGGCAGGTCGGCGAGGATCTCGGGGCCCGTGGTGGCGTAGTGGGCGCCCGCGTTGTGCGGGTTGCCGTACTGGTAGAGCATCACCCAGGTGGGGTTCTCGGCGGCGAGCTCCTTGGCGACGCGCACCGCCGTGTTGGAGCCGCCCGCCGCGGGGGACGAGATGATCTCCGCGCCCCACATGGCGAGCAGCTGCCGGCGCTCCTCGCTGGTGTTCTCGGGCATGACGCAGACGATGCGGTAGCCCTTGAGCTTGGCTGCCATGGCGAGCGAGATGCCGGTGTTGCCGCTGGTCGGCTCCAGGATGGTGCAGCCGGGGGTGAGGCGGCCGTCCTTCTCCGCCTGCTCGATCATGTGGAGCGCGGGGCGGTCCTTGACCGAGCCGGTCGGGTTGCGGTCCTCCAGCTTCGCCCAGATGCGGACGTCGTCCGAGGGCGAGAGCCGGGGGAGGCGGACGAGCGGCGTGTTGCCGACCGCCGCCAGCGAGGAGTCGTAGCGCATGTGGATCAGACCATGCCGCCGGCGACGGCCGGCAGGATCGTGACGCTGTCGCCGTCGGCCAGCTTGGTGTCGATGCCGTCGAGGAAGCGCACGTCCTCGTCGTTCAGGTAGACGTTGACGAAGCGGCGGAGCTTGCCGTCGTCCACGATGCGGGCCTCGATGCCGGCGTGGCGGGTCTCCAGGTCGGCGAAGAGCTCGCTGAGGGTCGCGCCGCTGCCCTCGACGGCCTTCTCGCCGTCGGTGTAGGTGCGGAGGATGGTCGGGATGCGGACCTCGATGGCCATGGCGTGGGCTCCTGTCGGAAGTGACGTGGTGGGCGCGCTGCTGGGGCCCCCGCGCGGAGGGGGGTCGTGCGTGAGGTGCGTTCGGCCAGGTCGCTCAGAGCGCGGCGCGGGACGGACAGATCGCGCTGGCGAGGCGACACAGGTCGACGTGCAGGCGCGCCACAAGCAGCGGGGTGCCTGGCGTCTCTTCGCTCACGTCGTGGGAAACCATGCGGTCATCGTATCGATTCCCGGTCCGGGTTCCGGAATGTGATCTCAGATGCTGGATGATTTCTGACCGAGGGCCGGACCCGCCGCCTGACCGGGGAGGTAGAGGACGGTCGGGGTGCCCGTCCGGGGGTGCGGGACGACGTCGGCCTCCACGCCGTAGACGGCCGCGAGGAGTTCCGGGGTGAGGATCTCGGCGGGGGTGCCGCCGGTGACCACCCGGCCGGCTTCGAGGACGTAGAGCCGGTCGCAGTGGGCGGCGGCGAGGTTGAGGTCGTGGAGCGCCAGGAGGTTGGTGGTGCCCAGGGTGCGGACGAGGGCGAGGACGTCGATCTGGTGGCGGATGTCCAGGTGGTTGGTCGGTTCGTCGAGGACGAGGAGTTCGGGCTCCTGGACGAGGGCGCGGGCGACGAGGGCGCGCTGGCGTTCGCCGCCGGAGAGGGTGGGGTACGGGCGGTCGGCGAGGCCGGCCAGGCCGACCCGGGCGAGCGCGGTGTCGGCGCGGTCGAGGTCGGCGGCGGTGTCGCCCTCCCAGAAGCGTTTGTGCGGGGAGCGGCCGAGGGCGACGAGTTCGCGGACGGTGAGCTCGAAGTCGACGGAGGAGTCCTGGGGGACGGTGGCGACCCGGCGGGCGCGGGCCTTGGGGCCGAGCCGGGCGAGGTCGGCGCCGTCGAGGAGGGCGCGGCCGGAGGTGGCGGCGAGGGTGCCGTAGACGCAGCGCAGGAGGGTGGTCTTGCCGCTGCCGTTGGGGCCGATGAGGCCGACGGTCTCGCCGGGGCGGGCGGTGAGGTCGGCGGCGCGGAGTCGGTCCTCGTAGGAGAGGGCTTCGACGCGGAGTCCGGTCACAGGGCGGCTCCTTCGGGGCGGCGGCGCATCAGCCAGAGGAAGAAGGGTCCGCCGGTGAGGGCGGTGAGGACGCCGACGGGGATGTCCTGGGGTGCGGCGAGGGTGCGGGCGCCGAGGTCGGCGGCGACGAGGGCGACGGCCCCGCCGAGCGCGGCGACGGGCAGCAGTCTGCGGTGCGGGGCGCCGACGGCGAGCCGGGCGGCGTGCGGGGCCATGAGGCCGACGAAGCCGACGGCGCCGCTGGCGGCGACCATGACGGCGGTGACGAGGGAGGCGAGGACGAAGACGGCGGCGCGGAAGCGGCCGGTGTCGAGGCCGAGGACGGTGGCTCCCTCGTCGCCGGTGAGGAGGAGGTCGAGGGGGCGGGCGAGGGCGAGGAGGACGCCGGTGCCGAGGACGAGGACGGCGGTGGGGAGCGCGAGGGTGTCCCAGCGGGCGGAGCCGAGTCCGCCGAGGGACCAGTACAGGGCCTCCTGGAAGTGCTCGGGCCGGCCGGCGGTGACGAGGAGGAGGGTGGTGAGGGCGGAGAGGACGTAGGAGACGGCGACGCCGGCGAGGACGAGCCGGGGGCCGCTCATGGTGGAGCCGCGGCGAGCGAGTCCGTAGACGAGGACGAGGGCGAGGAGGGAGCCGGCGAAGGCGCCGGCGGGGAGGGCGAGGGCGGTCGTCGCCCCGATGCCGAGGACGATGACGAGGACGGCGCCGGTGGAGGCGCCGGAGGAGATCCCGAGCAGGAAGGGGTCGGCGAGCCGGTTCCGTACGAGGGCCTGGAGGACGGCGCCGACGACCGCGAGCCCGGCGCCGACGACGGCGCCGAGCAGGACCCGGGGCAGCCGTACGTCGAGGACGATCGTGCGGTACGGGGAGGGGCCGGCCCGCCCGGTCAGGGCGTCGAGCACCTGGCCGGGCGGGATCCGTACGGAGCCGAGCGCGAGGGAGGCGAGGACGGCGGCCGCGAGCGCGGCGAGGAGTCCGGCGACGACGGCGGTGTACCGGGCCCGCCCGGGCGCGGGCCGCCGCGCGGGGGCGGGGGCGGTCTCCGGGCGGGCGGGGCGGGTTCCGGTGGTCATCGGCGGGTGGCCGGGTGGAGCTGGGCGGCGAGCTTGCCGACGGCGGCGGGGACGCGGACGCCGAGGACGGTGTCGGAGAGCGGGAGGACGGCGAAGCGGTGGTTCCTGATCGCGGGGACGTCCTTGAGGGCGGGGTCGTCGAGGAGGCGGCGCTTCTTCTGCTCGACGGTGGTGGAGCCGTAGTCGTAGATGAGGACGACCTCGGGCCTGCGGGCGACGACCTCCTCCCAGGAGGCGTCGCCGAAGGGCTTGTCGAGGTCGGCGAAGACGTTGCGGCCGCCGGCGCGGGCGATGACGTCGTTGCCGATGCCCCGGCCGCCGGCGGTGAAGGCGGTCTTGTCGCCGCTGTCGTAGACGAAGACGGAGACCGGTTCCACGCCTTCGATCCGCCGGCCGGTGGCGGCGAGGGTGGCGCGGGCGTCCTCGTTCCACCGTTCGGCGCGGTCGGGGACGCCGAAGGTGCGGCCGACCTCGGTGATCTCGCGGTAGAGGTCGTCGACGGAGACGGCGCCGGTGGTGCAGTACTCGGTGTTGAGGCGGGTGGCGACGCCGGCGTCGGCCAGGTCGTCCCTGCTCCGGCCGGCCTTGGCGTCGAAGGCGCTGGTGTAGCCGCCGTAGACGAAGTCGGGGTTCGCGGCGAGGAGGGCCTCCTTGGAGGGGTACTCCTTCGCGAGGACGGGGACGGAGCGGTACGCCTTCGCGTAGGCGGGGAGGACGGCGTCGTCGAGGTAGGCGGTGCCGGCGAGGGACTTCTCCAGGCCGAGGGCGAGCATCACCTCGGTGACGTGCTGGTTCATGGTGACCGCGCGCTTCGGCGGGGCCTGGAGGGTGGTGGTCGTGCCGCAGTTGGTGATCTCGTACGGGAAGCCGGGCGCGGGCTTCGCGGTGCCGGGGGCGCTCGCGGGGGCGGCGGTGCAGGCGGCGAGCAGGGGCAGCAGGGCGGCGGCGAGCGGCAGCCGGTGACGCCAGGTCATGGCGGAGCCTCCTCCGGGGATTTCCACGTCCCCGATCGGTGGTGAGAAGGCGGCAGGTCAGTTCCTGGCTGGCGGCCCCCGGGCGGGGGCCGGTCACAGTGGCGGGACCGCGCCGGATTCGTCACCGGCTTCCTGGGTCCTGCCGCCCTGAAAGGTCGCGCACAGACTACTGGTCCGGACGCGCGGGGAGGGGTACGGCTACGCGTACTCCTCGACGACCTTCACGTCCTCCTCCGTCACGACGCCGTCGACGATCGTGTACGAGCGGAACTGGAAGGGTCCGGCGGCGTCGGTGTCGGCCGTGGAGACGAGCACGTAGTGGGCGCCGGGCTCGTTGGCGTAGGTGATGTCGGTGCGGGACGGGTACGCCTCGGTCGCCGTGTGCGAGTGGTAGATGATCACGGGCTCCTCGTCCCGGTCGTCCATCTCGCGGTAGAGCTTGAGGAGGTCGGCGGAGTCGAACTCGTAGAAGGTGGGCGAGCGGGCGGCGTTGAGCATCGGGATGAACCGCTCGGGGCGGCCCGCGCCGACCGGTCCCGCGACGACGCCGCAGGCTTCGTCGGGGTGGTCCGCGCGGGCGTGTTCCACGATCCGGTCGTACAGGGCCCGGGTGATGGTCAGCATGCCGACAGGATAAGCAGACGGGCCGTTCCGTACCGAGGAGTGGTACGGAACGGCCCGGATGCTGGACGCGACCCTTGTTACGACCGCTTGACGAAGGCGGCGCCCTCGGGGTTGCGGGCCTTGAGGACCAGGTAGGAGACGGCGAGGAGCAGACCCCAGACCGGGGCGCCGTAGAGGGCGACGCGGTTGCCCGCGTCCATGCCCATGGTCACGACGACCAGGCCGATGAAGGCGAGGGCGAAGACGCTGGCCCAGATGCCGCCGGGGGCCTTGAAGGAGGACTGGGGCAGTTCGCCGCGGTCGGCCTTGAGGCGGTAGCGGATCTGGCAGACCAGGATCATGATCCAGGCCCACATGCCGGAGATGGTGGCGAAGGAGACGACGTAGTTGAAGGCGTCGCCGGGCCACTGGTAGTTGATCCAGACGCCGACCATCATCAGCGCGGCCGAGAAGGTGGTGCCGACGAGCGGGGTGCCGCGCTTGGTCAGGCGGGTGAAGAGCTTCGGGCCCTGGCCGTTGAGCGCGAGGTCGCGCAGCATGCGGCCGGTGGAGTACATGCCCGAGTTGCAGGAGGAGAGCGCGGCCGTCAGGACGACGAAGTTGACGATGGCGGCGCCGGCCTGGAGGCCCATCTCCTCGAAGGCGGCGACGAACGGCGAGACGCCCGGCTTGAAGTGGGTCCACGGGACGACCGACAGGATCATGATGAGCGCGCCGACGTAGAAGACGGCGATGCGCCACGGCACGGTGTTGATGGCCTTGGGCAGGACGGTCTTCGGGTCCTTCGACTCGCCGGCGGTGACGCCGACCAGCTCGACCGCGAGGAAGGCGAACATGACCATCTGGAGGGTCATGAGGGTGGAGGCGATGCCGTTCTCGCCGGCGAAGAAGCCGCCGAGGTCCCACAGGTGGGTGATGGAGGCGGTGTCACCGGCGTCGGAGAAGCCGAGGGTGAGGATGCCGGCGCAGATCAGGATCATGCCGATGATGGCGGTGACCTTGACCATGGAGAACCAGAACTCCAGCTCGCCGAAGAGCTTCACGGAGATCAGGTTGGCGCCGTAGAGGATCACGGTGAAGACGAGGGCGGAGATCCACTGCGGGATGTCCCACCAGTACGTCATGTAGGTGGCCGCGGCGGTGACCTCGGTGATGCCGGTGACGACCCAGAAGAGCCAGTACGTCCAGCCGGTCACGAAGCCCGCGAAGGGGCCGATGAACTCCCGCGCGTACTCCGAGAAGGAGCCCGAGACGGGGCGGTACATGAGGAGCTCGCCGAGCGCCCGCATGATGAAGAAGATGACGAGGCCCGCGAGGGCGTACGCGAGGATCAGGCTGGGGCCCGCCTTGGAGATGCCCTTGCCCGCTCCGAGGAAGAGGCCGGTGCCGATGGCGCCGCCGATCGCGATCATCTGGATCTGGCGGGCGCCGAGTGCCCGGTGGTAACCCTCGCCCGAGGCGGAGTCCGCGGCCTCATTGCCGTCGTGCTGCTTGTCGACCCGCACTGAGGTCATGGTGGTGCGCCTTTCTCCATGCCGATCCGCGCACCGGCCGTGGGCCGTGTCTGCCGCGGATCAGGTCCTGATCCCCCCGGATATGGATGGAGTGCCACCGGCGGTCAGCCGGCTCAAGCGCCCTCGGGAACAGGGGTGGCGTGCCCGAGTGGTCGTGAAGATTTATCACGGCTTGAGGGGTGATCGACCGCCGTTCGTGTGGCGTGGACCACACAAAAAGGCGCACAAAAGGGACTCAATGGAGCAAGCGTGGCGGCTTGATAACGCATTCGTTATCCGGATTTGAGCGTCCGCTGAGCGAACACCCGGAGGCGCCGGAGTGGCGCCCCAGGGGTCAGGACATCAGCGTCTCGACCAGTGACTCCTGAAGCGCGCCGAGCCAGAGGTACGCCATCACCATCGGCTTGCGCGGATCGCTGTCCGGCAGCCGGTAGAGCCGCTCGCTCTCCTCGTCCTCGGTGATGTCGAGGCGCGTGGCGATGGTCAGCCGCAGGTCGTTGAGGGTGCCGAGCCAGGCCCGGGACTCGTCCGGGGTCAGCTTCAGGACCACGGACTCCTCCGGGCCCCCGCTGGTCAGCCCGTCCAGGGCGCGCACCACCGCGAGGGCGTCCTCGCGCTTGCGGGCCCGCAGGTCGTTCTCGGTGAAGCGGCGGAAGTCGGCCGCCGCGGCCCGCAGCTCCTCGGTGTCGTCCCCGTACGCGTCGGGGAAGAGCCGGCGCAGCGCGGGGTCGGACGGCGGCTCGCTGGGACCCTCGGCGAAGAGGGCGGCGAGCGGGTCGGCGTCCGCGTCGGGCTCGTCGCCCGGGCCGACGAGCTCCAGGAGCTGGACGGCGAGCGAGCGCAGGATGGAGACCTCGACCTCGTCGAGCGCGACGGCCGCTCCGCCGCCGGGCACGGCCTCGAAGTGGCCGGCCATCAGCCGCGGTCCTGGGAGAGCGTCGCCCACAGTCCGTAGCCGTGCATCGCCTGCACGTCCCGTTCCATCTCCTCGCGGGTGCCGCTGGAGACCACCGCGCGGCCCTTGTTGTGCACGTCGAGCATCAGCTTGTGCGCCTTGTCCTTGGAGTAGCCGAAGTACGTCTGGAAGACGTAGGTGACATAGCTCATCAGGTTCACCGGGTCGTTGTGCACGAGGGTGACCCAGGGGACGTCGGGCTCGACGACCGCGGAGACCTCCTCGGCCGACTCGGTCCGTTCGATCTCGATAGGCGCGATGCTCACTTACCCCATGCTGCCACCCAGGCCCCCCCGACGCACAAACGGGCCGCCCCTAGCCGGGCCCGCCGGGGCCGCCGGGGCCGCCGGGGCCGCCGAGCCCGCCGGGACCGCCGACGCCACCGACGGGGTATTCGTCAAACTGACGAATACTGCGGTAGCATCATCGGCATGAACGCTGCGGACCTTGGGCTCCCGGTGGACGTGCCGTCGACCGCGCTCTTCACCGACCAGTACGAGCTGACCATGCTCCAGGCGGCCCTCCGGGCCGGCACCGCCGACCGGCGCTCCGTCTTCGAGGTCTTCACCCGGCGGCTGCCCGAGGGGCGGCGCTACGGCGTCCTCGCGGGCGTCGGCCGGGTCCTGGACGCCGTCGAGAACTTCCGCTTCGACCCGGCCGTCCTCGGCTTCCTGCGCGAGCGGGCGATCGTCGACGAGCCGACCCTCCAGTGGCTGGCCGGATACCGCTTCTCCGGCGACATCTGGGGCTACCCCGAGGGCGAGGTGTACTTCCCCGGCTCCCCCGTGCTGCGCGTCGAGGGCTCCTTCGCCGAGTGCGTGCTCCTGGAGACGGTGATCCTCTCGATCCTCAACCACGACTCGGCCATCGCCGCGGCCGCCTCCCGGATGTCGGCGGCGGCCGGCGGCCGGCGCCTGATCGAGATGGGCGCCCGCCGCACCCACGAGCTGGCCGCCGTGGCCTCCTCCCGCGCCGCCTACGTGGGCGGCTTCGACTCCACCTCGGACCTCGCCGCCGGCTTCCGCTACGGCATCCCGACCGTCGGCACCTCCGCGCACGCCTTCACCCTGCTCCACGACAGCGAGCGGGACGCCTTCCGGGCCCAGGTCGACAGCCTCGGCCGGGGCACCACCCTCCTCGTCGACACCTACGACGTGGCGGAGGCGGTCCGCACGGCCGTCGAGATCGCCGGGCCCGAGCTCGGCGCCGTCCGCATCGACTCCGGCGACCTGCTCCTCGTCGCCCACCGGGTCCGGGCCCAGCTGGACGAGCTCGGCGCCCGGTCCACCCGGATCGTGGTCACCTCCGACCTGGACGAGTACGCCATCGCCTCGCTGGCCGCCGCGCCGGTCGACGCGTACGGGGTGGGCACCCAGCTCGTCACCGGCAGCGGCCACCCCACCTGCTCGATGGTCTACAAGCTGGTCGCCCGCGCCGCCTCGGCCGATCCGAAGGCGCCCCTGGTCCCGGTCGCCAAGAAGTCGCTCGGCGGCAAGGCGTCCGTCGGCGGCCGCAAGTGGGCCGCGCGCCGCAAGGACGCCCACGGCATCGCCGAGGCCGAGGTGATCGGCACCGGCCCGGTCCCCGACGCGCTCGCCGCCGACCAGCTCCTGGTCGAGCTGGTCAAGGGCGGCGAGGTGGTCGCCCGGGAGCCCCTGGAGGCAGCCCGCGCCCGCCACATCACGGCCCGCGGCGGCCTGCCGATGTCGGCCATCCAGCTCTCCCGCGGCGAGCCCGTGCTGCCGACGGAGTACCTCTAGTACGGTCCGGGGCCTGGTGACGCCCTCTCCCTATCCGGAGGGGAAGTCTCTAGGCTCGGTCCCCTCCCTTCCGACCATCCGAGGACACCCGCCATGCACCGCGCACTCATCGTCGTGGACGTACAGAACGACTTCTGCGAGGGCGGCAGCCTCGCGGTGACGGGCGGCGCGGACGTCGCCGCCGCCATCACCGAACTCGTGGGCGAGGCGGCGGGCGCCGCCTACCGGCACGTCGTCGCCACCCGGGACCACCACATCGACCCGGGGGCGCACTTCGCCCCGGACGGCGAGGCCCCGGACTACGTCGACTCCTGGCCGCGGCACTGCGTCGCCGGCACCGAGGGCGTCGGCTTCCACCCGAACTTCGCCCCCGCCGTCGCCAGCGGCGCGGTGCAGGCCGTCTTCGACAAGGGCGCCTACGCCGCCGCGTACAGCGGCTTCGAGGGGCAGGACGAGAACGGGGAGACGCTGGCGCGGTGGCTGCGCGAGCGGGACGTGACGGAGGTCGACGTGGTCGGCATCGCCACCGACCACTGCGTCCGGGCCACCGCCCTGGACGCGGCCCGCGAGGGCTTCCGCACCCACGTCCTGCTCGACCTCACGGCCGGCGTCGCCCGCGAGACCACCGAGCGGGCCCTCGTGGAGCTCCGCGAGGCGGGCGTCGAGCTCTCCGGCGTCCCCGTGGTCGCGTAGGGGCCGCGCCAGAACCTCCCGGGCGCCTCCGGGACCCCCCGGGGCGCCTCCGGGACCCCCCGGGCCCCGCCCGGGGCTCTCGGGCCGTCCGGGCTTCCCGGGCCGTCCAGGGCCTCTCAGGCCGCCGGGGCCTTCGGCAGGGTGCGGGCCGGGTGCCACAGTTCCTGTGCGGCGCCCGGCGCGGATCTCCACAGCAGCCCGTCCGGGTGGTGCAGCACGGCGGTGATCTCGTCCGGTGTGGGCGGTTCGGCGTTCCCCCGCAGGTAAACCGACCGCAGGCCCAGGTTTCGGAGCCTGGTCAGGGCCCTGGCGCGGTTCGCGGCGTGGACGAGGAAGCGGACGTGCGCGCCGTCGCCGGCCGGGCTGGGCAGCCCTATCGCGACCACCACACTGCCTCCCGGCAACTTGCAGAACCCTCCACCGGGCATGCGGAACCACTCCCCCGTGAGCCGACTGTCAATAAGGAGTCCCTGAGGACTCGGTCAGCTGCACCTAAACACGATCGGCCGCCGCCCGCTAGGGGGCGACGGCCGATCATGCTGTGACCTGCTGTTCTACCGGATGGCTAGTCGATCAACGGGTCGACGGGCCCACCTGGACCGTGACCGTCTGGCCGTTCTTCGGCTCCTTGACGACCTGGATCTTGGTGTTGGTGTCAGTGACCTTGACGCCGGCGCGCTCGGTCTCCTGGAACCAGTACGTGCCCTTGCGGTCGTCGAAGACCGGGTTGCCGGCCTGCGACTTCACCCAGGTGGGGACGTCGGCCTTGTGCAGCTGGAAAGCGTCCGTCCGGTACGTTCCGAAGGTGGAGTCGTACGCCTGGACGCGGTTGCGCATCAGGGTGCCGTCCTTCCACTTCAGCGGGGTCGGGTGGGCGTCGATCGGGAGGATCAGACCCTGGCCCGGGTGGACGGAGGTGTTGTTGTCCTTCTGGGACAGGTCCCACTTCCAGATGAGCAGACCGTTCTGGTACGGGTAGTGCTCGACCCAGCTGGCCTTGTCGCCGGTGAAGCCGAAGTTGTACGGGCCGACCTTGAGGGTGGCGTCGTACGAGACGTACTGGCGGTTCTCGGCGATGTAGTACTGCTCGTACTCGTTGGTGAAGCCCTTGCCGACCCGCGAGAAGCCCTTCGCGGTCCAGCCGTTGTCACCGTTCTCCGCGCCGTCCGCGAAGACGGCGGCACCGTCGGCGGTCAGCGTGATCGCGTCGGCGGTGAAGCCCTTGCCGCCCGCGCCGCCGTCCGTCTGGTAGCGGAAGCGGAGGTCGAACTTCTTGCCCGCGTACGCCGAGAGGTCGTAGACGAGCTTCTTGTGGGCGCCGGAGACGTCGGTCAGCGCCGGGGAGCCGGCCGCGTCGCGCGGGAGGGCCTTGCCGTCGGCGGTGCCGTCCACGGCGGTCCAGTTGGCGCCGCCGTCCGTCGACACCTCGGTGTAGAGGTAGTCGTACTCGGCCTCGATGTCGTACCAGCCCTGGAGCTCCAGGGAGGCGGCCGACTTGCCCGTCAGGTCGACGGAGCGGGTGAGGGTGTTCTTGAGGTCGTCACCCATGTCGCTCCACCACTGGGCGGAACCCTCGGCGGGGGCGACGATGTCGGTGGTGACGGCCTTCTTCGGCAGCTCGACGACGAGCGCCTGCGGGTTCTTGGTGTTGTACTCCGCCACACCCAGCTTGTGGGTGGACTTCGACCCGCGCTGCTCGTTGCTCACCTTGGTGTAGTTGAGCCAGCCGAGCTGGAGCTTGTCCCAGGCGTTCATGTCGCCGGGCATGTCGCCGATGGAGTCCTTGCCCAGGCCCAGCCAGGAGCCGGAGGACATCAGCGACCAGTAGCCGGTCGAGTTCTCGCCGCCCGCGGTGTCGTACAGGTCCGGCAGACCGAGGTCGTGGCCGTACTCGTGGGCGAAGACGCCGAGGCCGCCGTTCTCGGGCTGCATCGTGTAGTCGCCGACCCAGATGCCGGTGTCGCCGATCGGGGTGCCGCCGGCCTTGTTGTTCTCGGGGCCGGTCTTGCCCGCGCTGGTGCCGTAGGCGTACCAGCGGTGCGCCCACAGGGCGTCGGTCGCCTGGGCGCCGCCGCCCGCCGACTCGTCCTCGCCCGCGTGGACGATCTGGAAGTGGTCGATGTAGCCGTCGGACTCGTTGAAGTTGCCGTCGGCGTCGAAGTCGTAGCGGTCCCACTGGTCGTAGGTCGCCAGCTCGGCCTTGATCTGGGCGTCGGTGCGGCCCTTGGCCTTCTGGTCGGCGACCCAGGCCGTGACGCCGTCGCGGACGGTGTCCCACACGTTGGCGCAGTTGGTCTGGCCGCAGTAGTTGGAGCCGTAGCGGGCCTCGTTGTACGGGACCTTGACCCAGTCCGAGACCGTGCCGTCGACCGAGTAGCGGCCGGACGAGGTGCGCTCGTAGTAGGTCTTCAGGGACTGCTTCTGCTGACCGGTCTTCTTGTCCTTGCCGGTGCCGAAGTACAGGTCCTGGAAGTGCTGCTGGTTGTAGTCGGCCTGCCACGCGGTCGAGTTGTCCTTCGACCGGTCGGGCTCGGCTATCGCGTTGTGCAGCGGGCCGGGCGTGCCGCCGAACTTCGGCTTCAGCTCGTCCGTGTCGTCGTCCTTGCGGTCGACGAGGGTGGTGGTGTCCACCTGGTCGCCGAACTCGACCAGGATGGTGAAGATCTTGTCGGTCTTCTCGCGGCCGAGCTCGACGTACTTCTTCGCGTCGAGCTTCACGACCTTCGAGCCGCCGCGGTTCTCGACCTTGGCCTCGCCGTTCAGCACCTGCTCCAGCGCGGCCTTGCGCTGCTGCGCCTGCTGCTTGCTGAAGGGGCCGTCGAGGTCGTGGTCGACCGTCGTCTTCTCGTTGCCGTTGCCCGGGGCGGGGTCCTGGCGGACGTCCGCCGCGGAGATCCTGCCGTTGTCGTTCGCCCAGGCGGTGCCGAAGGTCGAGGCGGTGGCGGCGGTGGCCGCGAGCGCCACGACGACCGCGGACGCCCGAATCGCCCGTCGTCTGTTGGTCACTTGGTGTCGTTCCTCCCCGGCGCCCACGCCTCGGGACCAAGGAGGTGGGGTGTCCCGTCCGGCAGGGCGCGCGTCACAAGTGACGACATTCGACCGGAGAGAGCCGAGAAAAGACAGATCTTGACTTGCACACACCAAGTGCACTATGCGGGTGTCGCAATCCGGTATGCGGACGGTCAAGCCGGGTAAAGGAAGGGAAAGTTCGGGTGCCGGAGGGCCGTCCGGCCCGCCCCGTGCCCACGTCGTGCCACCCGTGCGCCCCCCGTGCTCCGGCACCGTGGGTCAGGTCACGCTTACCCGTCGTTCCGCCCGGGCATCGAGCGTCGTAGAGTCGACCGGAAGTCCGGAGGGGCGGTATCCGTCATGCAGCGTCCGAACGCAGCGCAGTACGCCTACGGTTCGGCCGTCGTGGTCCTCGCGACCGCCGCGCTCCTGCTCCTCACCGGCGCCACCGGACCGCCCGGCATCGCCGCGGCCTGTCTCGCCGGTCTGCTGCTCGGCGTCCTCGTGGCGGTGACGATGCCGGGAGGGACGCGGCCCGTCAAGACCCCCGGCACCACCGGCACGGCCCCCGGGAACGACGCGGTCCGGGCACCGGCCGCGCAGGTGGGCGCGGGAGCCGATACCCGGACCGGTCACTGAGTCCGTCCGTACCGCCGGCGGCTACCGCGGCACGGTGACGACCACCGTCTTCGCCGCCTTGTCGTGCAGGCCCTGCTTGTAGGGCTTGTCGACCAGGATCAGGATCAGGATGAGCAGCGGCCACAGGCAGGCGCAGCAGACCAGCGCGGGCAGCCAGAGCACGACGGCGCGCAGCAGCGACTGGCTCATCGGGGGCGTGGAGCCGTCGTTGAGCATGGCGACGCGCAGCTTCATGAGCCGCTTGCCGAGGGTCTGCCCGTTCTTCGCCGTGAGCACGGTGTCGTAGGCGACGTAGGCGACGATCGTGAGCAGCTGGAAGACGAGCTGGCCGCCGCCGGTCAGGGCGTCCTGGAAGTCGGTGTCGTCCCGGGTGGCCCGGTCGTAGATGTCGAAGGGGATGCCGATGATCGCCAGCGGCACCGCGATGATCACCCAGTCGACGAGCCGGGCGAGGACGCGGCGCCCGGTCTCGGCGAGCGGCGGCATCCCGGAGAGCGGGTCGGTGCCGCCGTAGCCGCCGCCGTAGCCGCCGTACGGAGGCGGGGGCGGGTACGGGGAGTCGTACGGGCTCCCCGGCGGCGGCGGCCCGGGAGGCGGCGGGGAGCCCGGTGGCGGCCCCTGGGGCCGCTTGCTGAACGGGTCGTCGTCGGGGGGTGGGCCGGGCGGCGGCTGGTCGGTGCTCATGGGGGCATCGCATCCCGGCCACCAGGGGCCCGCAACGGATGGACGCCCGTTCGGGGGACCTGATCCCCCGTCGGGTCGGCGTCAGGCCCTGGCGACGAAGGTGCGGGCCGCCTTGTCGTGCCAGCACTGGCGCCACGGGCGGTCGAAGACGCACCAGAGCACGTTGAGGACGCCGATCACCAGCAGGCCCAGGAAGGTGTAGAGGAACCAGCGGCGCAGCGACCGGCCGAAGGTGGGCGGCTCGTGCGCCTCGATGTCCCTGACCTGGATCCCGCACAGCTTCTTGCCGAGCGTCCGGCCCCACTTGGCCGTGGGCAGCGCCTCGTAGAGCACGCCGAGGACGAGCAGCAGACCGAGCGCGATGCCGAACTGGACCGAGGTGGTGCCGTCGACCAGCCAGACCTGGACGGTGACGCCGGACCGCTTGGCCGCGTCGATCTTGGCCTGGATGTGGTCGAGGGCGGCGGTGACGAACGGGTAGCCCGCGCCGACCGCCATCGCGCCGAGGAGGAGGGTGTCGACCAGCCGGGCGAGGAGCCGGCGGCCGAGCCCGGCCGGGGGTGCGGACGCCTGCTCGCGGACGGCCTGGAGGAAGGGGTCCTCGACCGGCGGCTTCCACGGCACGACCGGCTGCCGCGCCTGCTGCTCCGCCGCGGCGGGCTGCGGCGCGGCGGGCTGCGCCGGCCGGGCCCAGGAGGGAGCGGCGGGCGCGGGCGCCGGGGCGGGGGCCGCGCCCTGGGCCGGCATGGGCTGGGGGTGCGGGTGGGGCTGCGGGTGGGGGTGAGGCTGAGCGTGGGGCTGGGGCTGGACCTGCGGCTGCGGCTGTACGGGCGCGGGCGCCGGGGCGGGCGCCTCGTGGACGGGGGCCGGGGCCGGGGTGGGCACCGGGGCCGGGGTGGGCGCCGGGGCGGGGGCCGGGGTGACCGGCATGCCGCCGAGGCGCGCGGGGGCGCTCGCGATCCGGGGGTCGGCGGCGGGCGCCTCGGCCTGCGCGGGGGCGGCCGGCCACTCGACCGGGGACCTCGGGTCGGGCACGGCGGGCGACGGCTCGGCGGCGGGCGCGGCGGGCCGGGGGGTGCCCCAGGCGGCCGGCCGGTCGTGTCCGTCGGCGTGGCCGGACTGCCGGGAGGCGTCGGCGCGCCAGGCGGTGGCCGGTTCCCTGACGAGGGGCTCCTCGTCGAAGAAGACGGGCCCGGTCTCCTCGACGGCGGCCGGCACGGGGGTGACGGCCGGCGCGGGTTCGGGGACGGGCGCCGGCACGGGGGCCGGTGCGGGGCTCGGGGCGAGGATCGGCCCGGCCGGCATGGCCGGGGCGGGCGGGGCCGGTGCGGCCTCGCCGTCCTTCGGGGCGGGCCGGCTCGTGCCGGGCACCCAGGAGCCGCCGTTCCAGTACCGGATGTATCCGGGGATCGACGGGTCCGGGTAGTACCCCGCCTGCGGTACCTCGCCGCCGCCTCCGGGAGGAGTAGCCACTGCCCCGACTCCGTTCAGTCACAACGCTCTGGATCCGCGCGGCTCCGCGCCCGGTGTGCCGCACCCAAGGAGGCACAGTAACGAAGAACCTCCCCGAGAGAAGAAAGAGCCCGCGAGAAAGGCCGCCTTCGGGCGACACGGGCCGGAATCGCTCACTCCACGTGAGGTTCGGGCCCGCAGATCGGGGGTCGCGGGGCCCTCCGGCCCGGGACGTCCGGACCCGGGGAGAACTTCTCGAAAAAAAACTTCCCGAAGTCGCGTAATGAACCGGGGCGACCGCGCTCTCTCCAGGTGAAGGCCCGTCCGGGGCCCCTACGCGAGAGGCAGTCAGCCATGCGGAACACCGAGCACACCACCGTCGAGCGCGAGCTGGAGCTGAAGCTGGTGCTGTCCCCCGAGCGCTCGGTCCCGGTGCCGGCACGGCTGGCCTACCGCACCGACGACCCGTACGCGGTGCACATGACCTTCCACGTCGGCTCCGAGCACCCGGTGAACTGGACCTTCGCCCGCGAGCTGCTGGTCGAGGGCGTCTTCCGGGCCTGCGGCCACGGGGACGTGCGGATCTGGCCGACGAAGGTCGACGGCCGCAGCGTCATCCTGATGGCCCTCTCCTCCCCCGACGGCGACGCCCTCCTGGAGGCCCCGTCGGCGCAGGTGTCCGCCTGGCTGGAGCGGACCCTGCGCGCGGTCCCGCCGGGCACCGAGTCGGAGCGGCTGGGCATCGACGACGGGCTGGCCGAGCTGCTCGCGACCACCGTGGTCGGCGACGACCTGTGGCTGCGCGACCCGTGGCCGTCGGACGAGTCGCAGGACGGCGAGCTGTGAGCCCGTACCGGTGGGCTCAGAAGAGCTTTCCGGGGTTGAGCAGCCCCAGCGGGTCGAAGACGCGCTTGATCTCCCGCTGGAGTTCGACGCCGACGGGGCCGAGTTCGCGGGCCAGCCACTCCTTCTTGAGGACGCCGACGCCGTGCTCCCCGGTGATGGTGCCGCCGAGGGAGAGGCCCAGCGCCATGATCGCGTCGAAGGACTCGCGGGCGCGCCGGGACTCGTCCTCGTCGGTGTGGTCGAAGCAGACGACGGGGTGGGTGTTGCCGTCGCCCGCGTGGGCGCAGACGCCGATGGTGAGGGCGTACTTCCCGGCGATGGCGGTGGTCCCGGCGAGCATCTCGGCGAGCCGGGTGCGGGGCACGCAGACGTCGTCGATCATCGTGGCGGGCCTCAGGGTCTCCAGGGCCGTGAGGGAGAGCCGGCGGGCCTGGAGGAGGAGTTCGGACTCGGCGGCGTCGGCGGCGGGGACGACCTCGGTGGCGCCGAAGGCCGTGCACAGCTCCCCGACGGCGGTGAGGTCGGCGGCCGGGTCGGGCGTGTCGAAGGCGCAGAGGAGGAGCGCCTCGGTGGTCTCGGGGAGGCCCATCCGCGCCACGCGGTTGACCGCCTGGACGGTGGTGCGGTCCATCAGTTCGAGGAGCGAGGGGGTGTGGCCGCGCTCCATGATCGCGCAGACGGCGGCGCAGGCGGCGTCCGTGGAGGGGAACTCGGCGGCGAGCACGAGCTGGGCGGGCGGCTGCGGCTTGAGCGCGAGGACGGCCTTCACGACGATGCCGAGGCTGCCCTCGGAGCCGACGAAGAGCCGGGTCAGGTCGTATCCGGCGACGCCCTTGGCGGTGCGCCGGCCGGTGGTGAGGAGCCGCCCGTCGGCGAGCACGACGTCGAGGCCGAGCACGTACTCGGCGGTGACGCCGTACTTGACGCAGCACAGACCGCCGGAGGCGGTGCCGATGTTGCCGCCGATGGTGCAGGACTCCCAGCTGGAGGGATCCGGCGGGTAGTACAGGCCGTGCTCGTTCACGGCGCGGGACAGGACGGCGTTGACCACGCCCGGTTCGACCACGGCGATCCGGTCGACCGGGTCGATCTCCAGGATCCGGTCCATCTTGACGAGGGAGAGCACGACGCATCCCTCGGAGGCGTTGGCGCCCCCGGAGAGTCCGGTGCGGGCGCCCTGCGGCACGACCGGGACGCGGTGCTCGGTCGCGGTCCGCATGACGTGCTGGACCTGTTCGACGGTGCGCGGGAGCACGACGGCCGCGGGGGTGCCGGCCGCGCAGAAGCTCGCCATGTCGTGGGTGTAGGAGGCCGTCACGTCCGGATCGGTGAGGACGGCGTCGGCGGGGAGCCCGGCGCGGAGTGCCGCGTGGAGCGTCTGAAGATCGTCCATGCCTCCAGCCTGGCACCGGCGGCCATCGGTGTGAACCCGCCGGGGCGGGTGGCTCGTGTGCTCTTCGTACGAGCGCGGCCGGGCGCACAGTGAGGCGCATGAGCCCCATGAAGAGCCAGAACGTGTCGCGGGTGGTGCTCGCCTCCGGGGTGGGGGCGGTCCTCGCGGCGACGGCGCTGCTGTACCTGCCGGAGTTCCTGGGCCGGGACGATCCGCGGCCGCCGGGTCCCGCGCAGCGGGCGGCGAGCGCGGCGCACGCGGGGGCCCCGGCCGCGCTGCCGGACCTCCTCGCGCTGATCGGGGACCGGGAGGAGTGGCTGCGGGAGCACCCGGACGACGCGTCGTCGTGGGCGGTGCTGGGAGCGGCCTACACAGAGCGGGGCACCCGGCTCGGGGACGTGCGGGACCTGCCGCGGGCCGAGCGGGCGCTGAACCGGTCGCTGGCGGAGCTGCCCGCGTCCCGGGGGAACGTGGACGCGCAGCTCGGCCTCGGGGTCCTCGCGGGGGCGCGGGGCGACTGGACGGGCGCGAAGCGGTGGGGCGAGCTGGCCAGGAAGGCGGCGCCGCGCCGGTGGACCACGTATCCGCCGCTCATCGACGCGTACAACGGCCTCGGGGACCACGCGGCGGCCCGGAAGGCGATGGAGCGCCTGGAGGAGCTGCACGGCGGGGCGGTGGTGCGGGGCCGGGCGGCGCAGGTCTACCGGGACCGGGGGTGGCGGGAGGACGCGGACGCCACGGCCCTGGACGCGGCGGCGCTGGCGGCGACGGACGCGGAGCGGGCAGCGGCGCACACCCGGCTCGGGCAGTTCGCGTGGGAGCGGGGCGAGCCGGCGGAGGCGCTGGAGCGGTACGGGGCAGCGCTGGGGTTCGTCCGGGACCACGCGCCGGCGCTTGCGGGCCGGGCGCGGGCGCTGGCGGCCCTCGGGCGGACCGACGAGGCGCAGCGGGACTGGCGGGGCGCGCTGGCCCGGCAGCCGCTGCCGGAGTACGTCCTGGAGTCCGGGGAGCTGGCCGAGTCGCTGGGCCTGGACGGGGACGCGCGGGCGGCGTACGCGAGCCTGCGGAGCGGGCGGTGGGCGTCTCCGTCGACCGAGGTCGTGCGGGGGCTGCTGGACGCCGACCACGGTGAGCCGGTGGCGGCGGTGGCCCGGCTGAAGGCCGCGTGGGCGAAGGGCCACCGGTCGGTGGCGGTCGCGGACGCGCTGGGCTGGGCCCTGTACCGGGCGGGTGAGCCGGCGGAGGCGCTGCCGTACGCGCGGCGGGCCACCGACGAGGGGCTGCGCAGCGCGTCGTTCACGTACCACCTGGGCGAGATCGAGCGGGCGCTCGGGCGGACGGGACCGGCGCGCCGGCACCTCGCGGAGGCGCTGCGGATCCATCCGTCGTTCTCGCCGCTGCACGCGCCGCGGGCGCGGGCGGCGCTCGTGGGGCTGGGCGAGCCGGATCCGGACGCGGTCCCGGAGGACGCGCTGTCGGAGAAGGAGCTGAGGGAGATGAAGGAGCGGGGGAAGGCGAGGGCGGCCGAGGACCCGGAGGGTGCGGGAAATCCGGAGCAATCGGAGCAATCGGCGGAATCGGCCGGGTCGGTGGATCCGGGCGGGCCGGAGGAGCCGGAGGCCGGGTGACCCCGCGTCCGGGACGGGCCCCGTGCCCCGTCCCGGACGCGCGAGCCGGTCCTACAGGTTGCCGCGCTTGTCCTGCTCGCGCTCGATGGCCTCGAAGAGGGCCTTGAAGTTGCCCTTGCCGAAGCCCATGGAGCCGTGGCGCTCGATCATCTCGAAGAAGACGGTCGGGCGGTCCTGGACCGGCTTGGTGAAGATCTGGAGCAGGTAGCCGTCCTCGTCGCGGTCGGCGAGGATCTTCAGCTCGCGCAGCTCGTCGATCGGGACGCGGGTGTCGCCGACCCACTCGCCGAGGGTGTCGTAGTAGGTGTCCGGGACGGACAGGAACTGGACGCCGGCGGCGCGCATCGCGCGGACGGTGGCGACGATGTCGTTGGTGGCGAGGGCGATGTGCTGGACGCCGGGGCCGTTGTAGAACTCGAGGTACTCGTCGATCTGCGACTTCTTCTTCGCGATCGCCGGCTCGTTGATCGGGAACTTCACCTTCTTGGTGCCGTCCGCGACGACCTTCGACATGAGGGCGGAGTACTCGGTGGCGATGTCGTCGCCCACGAACTCCTTCATGTTCGTGAAGCCCATGACGTCGTTGTAGAAGGTGACCCACTCGTTCATCTTGCCGAGCTCGACGTTGCCGACGCAGTGGTCGATCGCCTGGAAGGTGCGCTTGGCCGGCGGTTCGACGATCGGGGCGGCGGCGACGTAGCCGGGGAGGTACGGGCCGGTGTAGCCGGAGCGCTCGACGAGGGTGTGGCGGGTCTTGCCGTAGGTGGCGATGGCGGCGAGGACGACGGTGCCGTGCTCGTCCTTCAGCTCGTACGGCTCGACCAGGCCGGTGGCGCCGTGGGCGACGGCGTGGGCGTAGGCCGCGCGGGCGTCGGGGACCTCGATCGCGAGGTCGACCACGCCGTCGCCGTGCTCGGCGACGTGCTCGTCGAGGAAACGGCCCCAGTCGGTGGTCGCCTTGATGACGGAGGTGAACACGAAACGGGCGGAGCCGTTGGTGAGGACGTAGCTGGCGGTCTCGCGGCTGCCGTTCTCCGGTCCGGAGTAGGCGACCAGCTTCATGCCGAAGGCCGTGGAGTAGTAGTGCGCGGCCTGCTTGGCGTTGCCGACGGCGAAGACGACCGCGTCCATGCCCTTCACCGGGAAGGGGTCGGCCTCACGCGCGGTGGAAGGGGTGTGGTCAAGGGTCTCAGTCATGGCAGCAGGGTCCCGCCGACCCGCAAGGTGCGCAATAGTTCGCTGGAGGGGTGGTCAATCTGTACAGCGACCCAGGAGTATGTGCGGGCGACTTGTACATCGTGACCATTCGGAGGGCGCTGTGGCGATCGATCATTTGGACGGGCGGCTGATCGTGCTGCTGGCGCGGGAACCGCGGATCGGCGTCCTGGAGGCGTCGCGCCGGCTCGGGGTGGCCCGCGGCACCGTCCAGGCACGGCTCGACCGGCTCCAGGCGAGCGGGGTGATCCGCGGGTTCGGCCCGCAGGTGGACCCGGCGGCCCTGGGCTATCCGGTGACGGCCTTCGCGACGCTGGAGATCAAGCAGGGACAGGGCGCGGACGTGCGGGAGCACCTGGCGACGGTCCCGGAAGTGCTGGAGCTGCACACGACGACGGGCCACGGGGACATGCTCTGCCGGCTGGTGGCGCGGTCGAACGCGGACCTCCAGCGGGTGATCGACAAGGTGGTGGCCTTCGAGGGGATCGTGCGGGCGTCGACGGCGATCGTGATGGAGAACGCGGTGCCGCTGCGGATCATCCCGCTGGTGGAACAGGCGGCGGGCGGGGAGCCGGAGTAGCCCCGGAGGGCCGGGCCGGGACGCACCCCGAGTTACAAAGAAGGTGTTGCAAAGAAACCCTTGCAACACCTTCTTTGCATGTCTACGCTCAGGGCATGCCCGAGCCCGAGAAGGCCGCGAAGGCCCCGCAGAAGCACGAGACCCGCACGCTCGACCCGCGCTCCCTGCGCGGTCTCGCCCACCCGCTCCGCATGCAGCTCCTCCGCGCCCTGCGTCACCACGGGCCGGCCACCGCCTCCCAGCTCGCCGAGCGCCTCGGCGAGTCCAGCGGCGCCACCAGCTACCACCTGCGCCAGCTCGCCGCCCATCACTTCGTCGAGGACGACCCGAGCCTCGGCAAGGGGCGCGAGCGCTGGTGGAGGGCGGCCCAGCAGGGCATCCGCTGGGACGAGTCGCTGCACGCGGACCCCGACCCGGAGGTGCGCGGCGCCGCCGACCTCCTGCTGCACGAGATCGCGACCAACCACACCCAGGAGCTGTCGACCTGGATCGCCACCCGCCACGACTGGCCCGCCTGGTCCGGCGCGTCGGACATGAGCGACTTCACCCTGCGGCTCCCGCCCGCCGTCGCACGCGAACTCGGCGAGCGGCTGCACGCGCTGATCGACGAGTACCGGTACTCCCCCGAGGCCGAGGCCCCGGACGCCGCGCGCGTACGGCTCCACCTGCACGCGTTTCCGCAGCGCGAGGAGTGACGCGGGGCGGGCGCGGCGGGCCGCCGCGCCCGCGCGGGCCCACCCGCCACCGCCACCGCACCCCGCACCCCGCACCCCGCACCCCGCACCCCGCACCGAACACCACCACGGAAGGGACCGCGAGATCATGCATGCCGACATCCACCTCCTGCTGCACCGGGCGACCGCCGCCGAGGCCCACCGGAAGGCCGCCGCCGCGGCACGGCCGGCTCCGCCGCGTGTCCCGCTCGGGCGGCGCCCCGTCACCTGGGGCCCGCGCCCGTCCGCCCCGGACGGCCTCTCGGTCACCCTCGCCGCATGAGCGCCACGGGGGGAACACCGCCGAACGGGACCGACAGGAAGCCCCTGTTCACCGTCCTGACCGCCAACGCGATCTCCATAGCGGGCAATTCGCTCACCCTGATCGGCGTCCCGTGGTTCGCCCTGGAGACCACGGGCTCCCCCGGCAAGGCCGGTCTCGTGGCCTTCTGCGCGGCCCTGCCGGTCGTCCTCTCCGCGATCGCCGGCGGGCCCGTCCTCGACCGGATCGGCCGGCGCCGGGTCGGCGTCGCCTCCGACCTCGTCTGCGGGCTCGCCCTCGCCGCGATCCCGCTGCTGCACCACTCCGGGCTCCTCGCCTTCTGGATGCTGTGCGCGCTGATGGGCGTCAGCGGGCTCTTCCACGCCCCCGGCGAGACCTCCCGGTACGTCCTCGTGCCGGACCTCGCCGAGCGCGCCGGGACCCCGCTGGCCCGGGCCGCGAGCCTGTACGACGCGGTCTCGCGCGGGGCCCGGATGGGCGGCGCCGCGCTCGGGGGCGTCCTGGTGGCGACGGTCGGCGCGGACTCGGTGCTGCTCTTCGACGCGGCCACCTTCGGGGTGTCCGCGGTGCTCACCGCCGTCGGGCTGCGCCGGCTCGCCGCCGCGGCGCCGCGCCGGGACGGGCCGCCGCTCTCCGCCGCGCGCTACCGCGCCGACCTCCGCGAGGGGTACGCGTACCTCTTCGGCGACCGGCTGATGCTCGGCATCATGCTGATGGTCATGGTCACCAACGGCCTGGCGCTGAGCTGGAGTTCGGTACTGCTGCCGCTGCACGCCCGGGAGCACCTGGGCGGCCCCGCGATGCAGGGGCTGCTGGTCGCCGTCTTCGCGGGCTGCGCGCTCGGCGGGGCGCTGCTCTACGGGGCGGTGGGCCACCGCTTCCCGCGCCGGGGGATCTTCACCGTCGGCTTCCTCCTCACCGGCGCCCCGATGTTCGTGGTGGCGGCGACGACGGAGACGGTGGCGCCGCTGCTGGTGACGGCGGTGGCGGCCGGGCTCGGCGCCGGGGTGCTCAACCCGATCCTGGCGACCGTGATGTACGAGCGGGTGCCGGAGGAGCTGCGCAGCCGGGTGGCCGGCGCGAGCACGGCCGGGGTCCTGATGGCGACCCCGCTGGGCGGCCTGCTGACGGGCCTGCTGGTCGAGCGGGCGGGGCTGACGGCGACACTGCTCGGCGTGGCCGCGGTCTACTTCCTGGTGACGCTCACGCCGGCGCTCTTCCCCGCCTGGCGCGGCATGGACGCGAAACCGGCCGGGGCGGCCGGGGCGGGACCGGGCCCGGACCCGGCGGCGGACGCGCCGGCTAGCAGGACGGGACCTTCGACTCCTGCCCCTGTCCCAGGTTCCGCAGGGACGCCACCGCGTCGCTGAGGGTGGAGACGGGCACGAGCCGCATCCCGTCCGGGAGTTCGGCCTCCGCGTCCGAGCACTCGTCCTTCGGCACGAGGAAGACGGTGGCGCCGTCGCGGGAGGCGGCCTGGGTCTTGAGGGAGACTCCGCCGACCGCGCCGACCTTGCCGTCCGGCGCGATCGTGCCCGTACCGGCGACGACCGCGCCGTCGGTGAGATCGCCGCCGTCGCCGTCCCCGTCGAGCTTGTCGACGACGCCGAGGGCGAAGAGCAGGCCGGCGCTGGGCCCGCCGACGTCGGCGAGGTGCAGGTCCACCTTCACCTGCTTCGGGTCCAGGTCGAGGTAGTTGAGGGCCGCGACGGCGGCGGCGTCCTGGGACTCCTTCATCTGCCCGAGGTTGCGCTTCTCGATCTCGGCGTCGGACTTCCCCGGCGGGTAGACGGAGTCGTGCGGCAGCACCGCGCGGTCGGCGCGGAACCAGGCGTCGGCGACGTCCCCGAGGTCGACGTCGGTGCCGGGGCCGGTGGCGAGGATGGTCGTCATCCGCAGCTGTCCGGTGGTGGGCCGGACCGGGGCGCCGGTGATCGTGATGACCTCCCGCCCCTGGTCCTTCCCGAGGACGTCGGTGGTGGTCCCGGGCTGGGCGATGGCGAACGGCAGCGGCGCGAGCCCGGCCACGGCGACCAGCGCGACGACGGGCACGGCACACGCCGCGAGCACACGGGACCGGGGCATACGGGAGAGACGCGAGAGCACGTCCCCAATCTACTGGGCCGGACCCGGCACCGGACCCGGCACCGGGCGCGGCCCGGCGGGCGGCCGCGCGCGACCGCCCCGGCACCGGGCACCGGACGCGGGGCCCGCACGCCGCCGGGCCGCCGCCGGGCCGCCGCCGGCACCGTCCCGGACCGGCGCCCGGCCGCCTCAGCCGCGGGCGCGGGCCGGCGTCCGGCCGAAGAAGGCCCGCAGTTCGCGGCGGACGGTCGCGAAGGCCGCGGACGCGTCTCCGGGGCCGACGAGCCCGTTCCGTACGGCGTCCGTCACGAGGCCCGCGGCGTGCAGCCGGGGGACGACGGCCGCGTGGTCGGTGAAGACCCAGTGGCCGGCGGCGCGCAGGGTACGGCGCCGGGCCCGCAGGCCCGCCCAGGAGCGGGCGATCCGCTCGGCGCCCTCGAAGCCGTCGGTGTCCAGCAGGAGCAGCGGGCGCCGGCCGGGCCAGGGTTCCAGGTCGAGGTACCCCTCCAGGTCGGCGACGGCCCGGATCCGGGGGTCGCGGGCGGCCAGGAGGGCGGCGGCGGTGCCGCCGGCGGAGTGGCCGTAGATCCCGGCCCCGCGCGGGTCCGGCACGGTGCCGAGCGGCAGCTCGCCGAGCCGGTCGAGGACGAGGCGGAGGTCGGCGACGCGGGTCTCGACCATGGTGCGGAAGGTCGCCGGGTCCGGCGGGCCGTGGAGCACGGTCTCCCGGACAGTGCCGTCGGGCATCTCCACCTGGCTCGCCTCGCCGGGGTGGTCGACGAGGACGACGACCGCGCCGTGGCTGGCCAGGTCCTCGGCGAGGCCGGTGCCGAGGGTGCGGGCGTCGCCGCCTCCGGGCGTGGAGAGCACGACGGGCCGGCGGCCGGGGAGCGGCGGGGCGCCGGAGTGCGCGTGGGTGAGCGTCCCGGCCCAGTCGACGCCGGCCGCCGGAAGGCCCCGGACCAGGGGCGCGAGCGTCGCGAAGACGGACGCCTCGGCCGGGGTGAGCTGCGGGGCGCGCGGCAGGCCGGTGACGGTCCGGGCCGGGTAGACGGCGGAGACCACCACCTGGCGGGCGCCCAGGGCCGGGTCCCAGGGGTCGGTGCGGGTGCGGTCGGTGAAGGTGTGCCGGACGACGCCGACGGGGTGGGGGCCGGTGGGCGCGGGCAGCACCGGCAGGAGCGGGCCCACGGGGGCGGCGGCGTGGGCGCGGGCGCCGAGGAGGGCGGTCGCGGCGCCGAGGGCGGCGGCCTTGCCGAGGCCGCGGCGGGAGAGGCTGGTCATGACGGGCATGCTGGGGGCGGCGGGGGCGCGGCGGCGAGGCTTTCGGTCCCTGCCTCAAGGCTGGACGGACGGGGGCGAGAGGGTTGCTGCGGATCCACTTCACGGCGGAGGACCTGGCCCTGGTGCGGCACGCGCCGCGCCCCTCGCCGGTGCCGGAGCTGCACGCGGCGCTGCTGATGCTGGGAGCGCCGCACGAGGGGGTGTTCTTCGGGCGGTGGCGGGCGCGGCTGCTGCGGGCCCTGCCGGACGCGGCGGCACCGCTGGCGGACCTGGCGCCGGGCGGGGTGGCGCCGCCGGTCTTCCTGGACGTGCTCGGGGAGACCCGGGAGGAGGGCTTCGCACTGGTCCGGTCGGCGCCGGCGCAGCTCGTGCGGTCCGAGCTGGAGCGGGTGCGCGCGGGGCGGCGCCCGGTGCCGCCCTGGGCGGGGGCGCTGCACGCCGGGGACGAGGGGGCGTGGCGGGTGCTGGAGCGGGCGCAGCGGGCGGCGTACGGGGCGGTCCTGGCGCCGGTGTGGGGGCGGGTGCAGGACCTGCACCGGGCGGAGTTCGCGCGGCACGCGGTCGCGCTGGCGGAGGGCGGGCTCGGGGCGGCGCTGACGGCGCTGGCGCCGGGGTCGCGGTTCGCCGGCGGGGTGTGGGCGTGGCCGGGCGGGTCCGGGGAGGTGCGGCTCGGCGGGCGGGGGCTGGTGCTGCTGCCGACCTTCCACTGGCGGGGCGGGCCGCTGGTGCAGGACGTGCCGGGGAGGCCGGTGGTCGTCGCGTACCCGGCGGGTCCCGGCGTGCCGCCGGTGCCGGAGGGGCCCGGGGCGGCGGAGGAGCCGCTGGCGGGGGTGGTGGGGGCGACGCGGGCGGCGCTGCTGCGCTCGTTGGCGGAGCCGCGGACGACGACCGAGCTGGCGAGGGCGCTGGGGGTGTCGGCGGCGACGGTCTCGGCGCACACGGCGGCGCTGCGCGCGGCGGGGCTGGTGGGCACGGTCCGCGCGGGGCGGTCGGTGCGGCACAGCCGGACGGCGGTGGCGGAGCTGCTGGTGGGCCGGGGGTCAAGGGGCGGGGCGGTGGCGGAGCCGCCGGTGGGCCGGGGGTCAGGGGGCGGGGCGGTGGAGGGTGCCGTTGAGGGCCCGGAGGGCGTCGAGGGCGGCGCCTAGGGCGGCGACCTCGGGGGCGGTGAGGTCCTGGAGGGCGCGGGCCACGTGGGCGCCCATCAGCTGGTCGACCTCGGCGATCTCGCGGCGGGCGGTCGCGGTGAGGTGGAGGTGGGCGACGCGCTTGTCGTCGGGGTCCTGGCGGCGCTCCAGGAGGCCGAGGCCGGTGAGCTGGCGGACGAGGGCGCTGACGTTGTTGGCCTTCATCAGGAGGGCTTCGGCGGCCTCGCGGACGGTGACGCCGTCGTGGGCCTCGACGTGGCGCAGCAGGGCGAGCTGGGCGTCGGAGGGCTTGCGGTGCGGGAGTTCGAGGTCGGCGTGGCGCTCGATGGCCCGGGAGAGCACGGGCAGGGTCGCCACGAGCCCGGCGGCCACGTGGTCGGCGTCGCCGGAGGGCGTACGGAGGTCGGGCATGCCGCCACTGTAGGAAGAAGAGATACCTATGTCAACATAGGTATCTCTTCCCGGGTGCGCCCGCCTACCGCAGCGCGTCCGCGACCTCGCGCGCCGCGTCCACGACGCGCGGGCCGACCCGCTCCGGCACGGCGTCCGCCAGCATGACCACGCCGACGCTGCCCTCTATGCCGGTCACCCCGACCAGCGGCGCCGCCGCCCCGCTCGCCCCGGCCTCCAGCTCGCCGTGGGTGAGGGTGAAGCCCGGGTCGATCAGGGTGCCCTGGCGGGCGGCGAGGATCGCCCGGCCGGCCGCGCCCCGGTCCAGCGGGTGCCGGAAGCCGGCCCGGTAGGCCACGTGGTAGTCGGTCCAGGTGGGCTCGACGACGGCGACGGCAAGCGCCTCCGCCCCGTCGACGAGCGTGAGGTGCGCGGTCGCGCCGATGTCCTCGGCGAGCGACCGCAGCGCGGGCAGGGCCGCCTCCCGCACCAGCGGGTGGACCTGGCGGCCGAGGCGCAGCACGCCGAGGCCGACGCGCGCCCGGCCGCCGAGATCGCGGCGGACGAGGGCGTGCTGTTCCAGGGTGGCGAGCAGACGGTAGACCACGGTCCGGTTGACACCGAGTTTGTTGGACAACTCGGTGACGGTCAGGCCGTGGTCGGTGTCGGCGAGCAGCTTGAGGACTCTGAGTCCTCTGTCGAGCGTCTGGGAGGTCTCCGCGGTCACGACGCCCTCTCCTTCGAAAGTGAGTGGCGGCGGGCTCCCACGGGGTTCGCGGCGCCGGTCCCGTCGGCGACGCACGTCAGAGGCCGCCGGCAGGAAGGGGTACACCGGCTGCGCTCCGCGGCGGCGCTGCCACGGGGCGATTGCTTTTGAGCCGGGACAGTAGCGACCCGCTCCGCTCAGCGGAAGACCTCGTCCAGAATCCGGGCGCGGGCGACCGGATGCGGACGGTTCAGGACTTTCGTCGGTCCTCCTCGGGACTTTGGCTGACAGATACGGCTATGTCGTGCCCGTAGCGTGGAGGGTGCCGGACGGCCGTCCGTGGGGGCCGGCCCCGGTGTCGATTCCCGCCGCGCGCGGGATGAGAAGGAGGCCCGTACGACCGCCGTCGTACGGGCCTCTCCCACGTTCCGGGCCGGGCGGTCACCGCATCCGGGTGGCCCACTCCTGCACCTTCTTGATCCGCTCGCGGATCTGCCCCGCGGTGGCCTCCGCGCTCGGCGGGCCGCCGCACACCCGGCGCAGCTCGGTGTGGATCACACCGTGCGGCTTGCCGCTCTGGTGGACGTAGGCGCCGACCATGGTGTTGAGCTGCTTGCGCAGCTCCAGGAGCTCCTTGTGGGAAACGACGGGCCGCCGCTCCGCCGGAAGCTCCAGCAGGTCCGCCTCGCTGTCCGGCCGCTTGCGGCTGTGCGCGATCTGCCGGGCCTGCCGCTTCTGGAGCAGCAGCTGCACCTGGTCGGGTTCGAGCAGGCCCGGGATGCCGAGATAGTCCTGCTCCTCCTCGCTGCCGGGGTGGGCCTGCATGCCGAACTCGGCGGCGTTGTAGAGGACGCGGTCGAAGACGGCGTCGGACTCCAGCGCCTCGAAGGGCAGCATGTCCTGCTCGCCGGTGTCCTCGTCCTGCTGCCGCTCCGCCTCCGCGAGCTCCTTCTCGGACTCCGCGTACGGGTCCTCCTCGCCGCCCTTCTTCGGCTTGTCGAGCACGTGGTCGCGCTCGACCTCCATCTCGCTGGCGAAGCCGAGGAGGTTCGGGATGGTGGGAAGGAACACGGAGGCGGTCTCGCCGCGCCTGCGCGATCGCACGAAGCGCCCGACGGCCTGCGCGAAGAACAGCGGCGTGGAGATGGTGGTGGCGTACACGCCGACGGCGAGGCGGGGCACGTCGACGCCCTCGGACACCATGCGGACGGCGACCATCCAGCGGTCGGTGTTCTCGCTGAACTCGTCGATGCGGTCCGAGGCGGCCGCCTCGTCGGAGAGGACGACGGTGGCCTTGGTGCCGGTGATCTCGCGGATCAGCTTGGCGTAGGAGCGCGCCGAGTCCTGGTCGGAGGCGATCACGAGGCCGCCCGCGTCCGGGATCGACTTCCGCACCTCGGTGAGGCGCTGGTCGGCGGCGCGGAGCACGTTCGGCATCCAGTCGCCGCGCGGGTCGAGCGCGGTGCGCCACGCCTGCGAGATCGCGTCCTTGGTCATCGGCTCGCCGAGCCGCGCGGCGATCTCGTCGCCGGCCTTGGTCCGCCAGCGCATGTTGCCGCTGTAGGAGAGGAAGATGACCGGCCGGACGACGCCGTCGCCGAGCGCGTTCCCGTATCCGTAGGTGTAGTCGGCCGAGGAGCGCCGGATGCCGTCGTTCCCCTCCTCGTACGTCACGAAGGGGATCGGGTTGGTGTCGGAGCGGAAGGGCGTGCCGGTGAGGGCGAGCCGCCGCGTGGCGGGCTCGAACGCCTCCAGGCACGCCTCGCCCCACGACTTCGAGTCACCGGCGTGGTGGATCTCGTCGAGGATGACGAGGGTCTTGCGCTGCTCGCAGCGGTTGCGGTGGAGCATGGGCCGCACGCCGACGCCGGCGTACGTGATGGCGACGCCGTCGTACTCCTTGCTGAGCGGCCCGGCGCTGTACTCCGGGTCCAACTTGATCCCTATCCGCGCCGCGGCGGCCGCCCACTGCTTCTTCAGGTGCTCGGTGGGGGCGACGACCGTGACCTGCTGCACCACGTGGTGGTGCAGCAGCCAGGACGCGAGGGTCAGGGCGAAGGTGGTCTTGCCGGCGCCTGGCGTGGCGACCGCGAGGAAGTCACGGGGCTGCTCCTGGATGTACTTCTCCATCGCGCCCTGCTGCCAGGCTCGCAGCTTGTTGGCGGTGCCCCAGGGAGCACGGCCGGGGAAGGCGGGAGAGAGGTGATGAGAGGAGGTGGCGGTGGTGGTAGTCACGATCTCCGGTCACGGTTCGACGCTCGTCCAGACGCTCGTCCAGATATGACAACCGGGCCACCTTACCGGCGGGCCGACCGGAACCTCGATCGAACACGGGGCGTCCGACGCTCTGACCTCGGGCCGTGCGGCGAGCGTCACATCCACCGCACGGCCCGGCCTCGACGCGGCGCGCGCACCCCGGGAGGCGAGGCTCAGCCCTCGCCGGGGACCACCAGCTCGCGCAGTCCCCGCGCGATCGTCTCGATCTCGTCGAGCGAACCGATGGCGACGTCGACGACCAGGCGTTCCGCCGCGTCGATGTCCGGCCGCAGCTGGACGCCGTTCATGGCGAGGAAGGTGACGCAGGAGAGCCACGCCGTGCGCTTGTTCCCGTCGACGAACGGATGGTTGACCGCGAGGGACTGGAGCAGCGCGGCGGCCTTGCCGACGAGGTCGGGGTACGCCTCCTCGCCGAACATGGCCGCGGACGGCCTGTGCACCGCCGACTCCAGCAGCCCCGCGTCACGTACGACGACGACCTGGTCGTCGACCGCGTACCCGGCGACGACCAGGACGTCCTCGGCCGAGAGGTAGACACAGCTCACTTGAGCCGCTCCATCAGCTCGTGCCACTTGGCCGCCTGCTCCATGGCCGTCTTCCGCACGATCGCCTCCTGCGCGGTGCGCGCGAGGTAGTCGTCCACGGCCTTGAGGAGGATCGCGTGCATGCTCGTGCCCTCCTGCTCGGCGCGCTGCTTGAGGGCTTCCGTCTGGTCGTCGCGGAGACGCAGGTTCATGGCCATACCAGAACGGTACCATCGTGGGGCCAAAGTGGTACTGGATTCTCTCGGGTCACGCCGCGAGCCCGGCAGGATCCGGAAGGGCCGCGAGCCCGGCAGGATCCGGAAGAGACGGCCTAGTCGCCGCGGCGCCCGTCGCGCAGCCGCGTCGCCACCCACGCCCCCGCCGCCGCGACCCCCGCCATGGGCAGGAAGACGGCCGCGAAGGCACCGGGGTGCGAGGCGTCGGAGGCGGCCGAGGAGACGGCGTGGCCGACCGCGCCGCCGCCGAGGGCGGCGAAGGCCGCGCCGCCCACCGCGAGCAGCAGGACGTTCGAGAGCCCGTCGGAGATCTGGAGGGCGGCCGAGTTCGCCCCGGCCTCCTCCGGCGGGGAGAGCTTCATCAGCAGCACGCTCGTCGAGGCGATCACCACGCCCATGCCGAGGCAGCCGAAGCCCCAGGCGACCGCGACCACCCACACCGGCACGCCCGGCAGCAGCACACTGGGCGCGGCGGCGATGGCGAGGGCGACCAGCAGCATGCCGAGGACGACCAGGCGCTCCCGGTACGGCTCCGTCCACGGCCGCGACTGGACCCAGGAGCCGAGCGCCCACGTCAGCCCGCCCAGGGCGAGCGAGAGCCCGGCGAGCGTGGGGCTGAGCCCGCGCTGGGTGACGAGCATCAGCGGCACGAAGGACTCGGCCGCGATGAAGGACCCGGCCGCGACGCCCCGCAGCAGGATCACGGACGGCAGCCCGCGCGCCGCCCGGACCGTGCCGCGCGGCAGCAGCCCCCGGACGGCCGGCACGAGCAGCGCCGCGCCCGCGGCGGCGGGCAGCAGCGACAGCCAGCGCAGCTCCTGCCCGGCGTACTGGAGGAGCCCGGCGCCCGCCGAGATGGCGAGGGCCAGCAGGATCCGGCGCCGGTCCCACGCCGCGAGCGGCGCCGACGGGTCGGCGGGCCCGGAGGCGGTCCGCCGGATCGCCGGCAGCGCGAGCGCCAGCGGCAGCACGACGAGCGCCGGGATCCCGACGAAGACCCACCGCCACCCGAGGTGCTCGGTGATCGTCCCGGCGGCGAGCGGCCCGACCACGGAGGGCACCACCCAGGCGGCGGCGAAGGCCGCCATGATCGCGGGCCGCAGGTGCTCCTCGTACGCCCGGCTGACGACCACGTACAGCGCGACGATCACCAGCCCGCCGCCGAGACCCTGCACGGCCCGCCCGAGGATGAACACCCACATCGCCGTGGCCGTCCCCGACAGCAGCAGCCCCGCCGCGAACGCGCTCATCCCGGCCGTCAGCGCCGCCAGCGGCCCGTTCCGGTCCGACCACTGCCCGGCGACGACCATCCCGAAGAGGCTGGTCGTGAAGTACGCGGAGAAGGCGAAGGCGTACACGGACACCCCGTCCAGCTCCCGCGCGGCCACCGGCATCGCGGTGCCGACGGCCGTCGCCTCGAAGGCGATCAGCAGGACGACGGAGACGATCCCGATGCTGAGCGCCCGGTGGGCCCCGTCCAGGACGGAGCCGCGGGGTATGTCGTCGACGGATACGGGTCCGTGTCCGGGTCCGGCGTCGACGCCGGCCTCACGGGGTTCGAGGGCGCTCATCCCCCCAGAGTAAGGGCCGTATCCCCGGGTGACCCCTGTCGCGGGGCGTAGCCGCCCTTCCCCCTTTGGTCCTACGCCCCCTCACCTCGGACCTGCCCGGATCTGCTCGGATCTGCTCGGATCTGCTCGGATCTGCTCGGATCTACTCCGGCAGCGCCTTCAGGACGGGCGTCCCGGTCAGCCCCGCGTCGTCCTCACAGCCGAGCTTCCTGACGACGGCGAGGGTGACGGAGTGGAGGACGGTGAGGTGCGCCTCGCGGACGGGGACGGTGTCGGGGAGCTTGGACCGGATGAAGTTGAGCTCTCCCATGACGCGGGCGGGACGCTTGTCGGACCCCTGGAGCCGAGGGCTGGTGCACCTGACGTAGAGCCGCGCCCGTTTCGGCCCGGACAGGGCTTCCACACCCATGGCGTACGGATGAAGGCTCGCCAAGCGCCTGCCCCCGGCGAGCTGGGTATCCCTGTAGAGGCGGAATTCGACCGTGATCTCGTCCGAGGTCGTCGACGGACTGGCGCGACACAGGCGATGCCCCGGCGGCCTCCGCTCGCCCTTCCCGTGATCCGCCGCGAGCGCGTCGGCGGTCCGTTCCAGCCCGCCCCTCGGATCGTGCGAGAAACGCTTCGTGCGCAGCGCCGTCTCCAGAGCGCGAGCCGCGCCCGGCGACAGCGTGTCATCACACTGCTGCTCGGCCCTGACGCGCTCCGGTTCCGGCTTCTCCTCCCCGCCACAGGCAGTGGCGAGGAAACACACGGCCAACCCGAAGGCGGTGCCCTTCAACGCCCTTCCCGCGGAAATCCTCGGCAGCCTCACGTGATCACCCTGTCTCCGGTCCCTGACCGACCTGTGTGGCCAGGGAATTGCCGTCGAGATAGCCGAGGCGGGCAGCCAGGAAGAGGTCCCCCTCGAATCCCTCGCTCCCCTGACCCCTGTGTGCGTCGGCGAAATGGTTCGTCGGAGACAAGGCGCTGTGCCTGCCGGCCGTGTAGACGGCCTGCCGGTCATCGTCGACCGCGTCCTCCGTGGCGTCTTTGTGTTCCTCCTTGGCCTTCTCGGACCAGTCCCCGACGACCACACCGGCCAGCGTCTCCATGGCGCCCGCACCCGAGTCGACCGCGAGCGGGACGAGGACGGCGGCAGCTCCCGCAGCGGCGGCGGTGGCCGGCAGGAAGGCGACCCCTGCCGCGATGGCGGCGGTCGTTCCGAACTGCACCCACGCGCCGCGCTCTTCCTGCGCCTTCTCGTAGTCCTCGATGACCTTCTCGCCCTCGGCCTTGATCTGCCCCGCACGCGACTCGTCGAGCAATCCCTGAAACTGGGCCCCCGTGGTCGCGGCCTTGACGGCAGCACTCTCGTTGATCCGCCCGTCGGCACCGACCTGCGCCTCCAGCACGCTGGTGGTGTAGAGGCGATCGGCCGTGGACATCGTCGCGTACGCGTCCGGGTACTGGCCCAGGACGCTCAGGAACTTGGTCGCTCTGTCGGAACCGAACTCGGCGTGGCTCGCCCTGATGTCAGCGGTGTCCTTCAGTGACTTGCCTTCGACATCCGGCGCGTAGGGGGAGTCCAGTTCGTTGTCGTTCAGAGCCCAGTTCAGGTCGTCGACGTATCCGGCCCCCATGGTGCCCAGGCTGTCGGCCAGAGCCGAGTGGTGCTTCCTGACGAACTCGGCGTCGCCCCCGTACGTCTCCACGACGTCCGCCATGATCTCGGCCGTGGTCGCGTCCCGGCGGAGCCCTGCACTCGCGTCGTCCCAGGCGTGCCCGAGGGTCGCCGCCTCCAGGGCGTGCCCCAGCGCGTCGGGCATGTAGTCCTTGGCCTTCGAGGCGTCGTCCCCCGTGACGTGGTCCGAGAAGGACGCGTACTTCTCGTTGGCGAAGACGTCGAGATAGCCCTTGAGGTCCATGCCGCCCTTGTCCTTCCCCAGATCCAGCGTCCCGCCCACGCTCCCGTCGCGCTCGTACGGCGTGGGTTCGGCCGAGAAGAACTGCTTCGCCGCCTCCGGGCTGTGCCCCAGCGCCTCCAGTACGGGGATCACCGGGTCGTAGCCGTGTCCGTTGACCCCGGAGGGGTTGTACGTGCCCTCGGAGCGCGGGCCCGACGTCGTGCGGTCGGGCCTGAAGAGGTCCGGTTCCTTCGCGTGGAGCTGGGTGACGTGCTCGGCGATCGGGACGAGGAACTTCGGGTGGTAGTCGCCGTACCGCAGGAGGCCGCCGAGCAGCTGGTAGCCGTACGGGCCGGTGCCGTCGGGACGGCTGGGGAGCGGGACGCGTTCGGTGCCGAGCTTGCGCATCTCGGCCGACCACTCCTTGGCCCACCCCTCGTCCCCGCGCGTGGCGTTCGCGAGGTTGAGGCCCAGGTTCTTCTGGAGGGCCTGGACGTCCGCCAGGCGCTCCTTGTCCCGCTCGTCCGAGCCCTGTCCACCGGTATCGGAGGCCAGGTCGCCGTAGAACTCCAGCGCGCCCTTGGTGCCGAGCCGGTCGTAGAAGGCCCGGGAGAACTCCCCCGCCTTCTGGTTGTCGGCGAGCAGCTCGTTGAGCTGTTCCAGCTCCGCGTGCGTGAGGTTCCGGCCCTTCCGGGCCAGGTCGGCGGCCCGGGCGGCCTCCTCGGCGTCGAGGCTCGCGTACTTCGGGGCGCTGAAATTGTGGGCGTCGCCGGTGATGTTGGCGCGCAGGGCGTTCGCGCAGGCCACATCGGCGTCGTCGCAGCTCTCCACGATGGTGTCGATCCGCCGCTTCATGGCGGCCACGTCGACCTCTTCCTTGCGGAGGGCCAGTTCGAATTCGGGGTCGTGGCGGGCGGCGGCGTTCTCCGCCACCGGTCGGCGGGCCTCCACGGTCCCGTCGGCCTTCACCACGAGCCCCTGAGCGGGGGCTTCGACCTCCGTGATCTTCTTCAACTCGCCCTGAGCTCGTTTGAAGCTGCCGTAGCCGTCCTCCAGGATCCTGCGGACGCCGTCGGCCGCCTTGGCCGCGTCCCTGAACTCCTGCGTGGTCTTGTCGATGAAGGGCTTCGTGACCTCGGCGTTCAGACCGTGCCAGTCCTCCGCCCTGGCCTGCGTGGCCATCGTCAGCTGGGCGTCCACGGCGAGTTCGTCCAGCTTGCGTTTCATCTCGGACCAGCGGTCCACCGCGTCCTTCAGGCGTCCGAGGGGCGCCTGGAACACGTCGTCGAAGGTAAGCACCGTCTCCCCGCCCCTACTTGAAGTACTCGCTGATCTTGGACACCGAGAGGGAGGCGCTGATCTCCGCGTCGTCCTTCGCGTGCGAGGCCACGCTGTAGTCGAGGTGATTGGAGATGTGGGCCACGGCGTGCAGCAGTGTCCGGAGCTGGAACCCCCAGGTCTCCTGGACGGCCGCCAGCGCGGCTCCCGCACGGAAGTGGTGGGCGGTCAGCGCGGTCGCCGCCTCCGCGCTGTCCATGCGCGCGTGGTTCCCGTCCTTCGCCAGCCGGCCGTGCAGCGCGTACGCGGCGTGGCCGATCGCGCCGAGGTGGTCCTGCTTGACGGAGAGGTCGGCGCCGGGGCTCCAGCGCCCCGGGTCGGCCGGCAGCCGGTTCAGTCTCATCGCGTCGGACTCCGCTGCCCCGGCCCACTCGTCCTCGAACGCCACGTCGCCCCCCACTCGCCGCTGAGGCCCCGGAGTTTACGCACGCACACGGGCACGCACAGACGTACGCGTCGATTTTCGGACTGGCCTGGAATACCAGGCCGACACCCCTCACCAGGCCCCTTCCTGATCGTGCGGGAACGTTCGCTCCCGCTATCGGCCATCCTTCGCGCCGTTGAATCCATCAGGTCCGCGCGCCTTCCTGTGAACGGCGTGTGGCGGCGTCATTGCGGTCCCGTGGCGCGGCCCCGATCCCCCTTGAGGCCCTCCCTCCGGCCCCCTAACGTCGTCGTTGTCGCCACACCGACATGACCGGCACGACCGTGTGCCCGAGTGGTTCAGGGGCTCGTCTGCAAAGCGAGTGACGCGGGTTCGAATCCCGCCACGGTCTCCAGGGGCAGCCGCCCTCCCGATTCCCCCCGCCTTCCTGGAAGGCGGGGGGAATCGTCGTACGGGCCCGGGCCGTCCCCGGGGTCGGCCGAGGGTGTCCGTCCCGGGTCGGGAGGACCGCTTCACAGGTCCCCTCCGGTGTGCCACAGTCCGCCGTATGGATGATCGCGTCAGACGCAGGGTGGGCGTCCTCGTGGGTGTCGGGCTGGCCGGGGGGCTGCTTCCGGGGATCACGCTGGGGGCGGAGACGGTGGACGCCCTGCTCTCCGTGTTGATCACGACGATGGTGCTGGTGGTGCTGACCCAGCTCGTCCACATCGGCCCCTCGGGGCGGGTGCCGGCCGCGGCGCTCGCCGTGTTCGGGGGACTGGGGTTCGTCCAGGACGCGCTGATCTGGTGGCTGCTGTCCTGGCTGGCACCGAAGATCTCGGCGATGCACGTCGAGGGCTGGGGGACGATCCTGGCGGCCGCGCTCCTCACCCGGGCCTCCGTGCTCGTCGCCTCGCAGCTGACCTCGCACGTGGAGGTCGCGGAGGACTGACGGCGGGCCGGTGCCGCATCCTCGGTAGGCTCGTCCCGCCCCCGTCGCCACGGGTGGCCAGGACGACGGCAGAACTGCGGGGGGACGCACAGGTGGAGACGGCGCGCGCGCACGAGGCCCCCGCTCCGGGGCCGTCCGGGCGCATCGGACCGTACCGGCTGATCACCCGGCTCGACCCGCCGGGCTCCCCCGCGCTCCCCTGCCGGCGGTTCGTCGCGCGGGGCGGCGACGGCGGGACGGTGCTGCTGAGCGTGGCGCCGCCGGGGAGCGATCCGCACGCGTTCGCGGCCGAGGCCGAGGAGGCGCGGCGGCTGCCGGCGCCCTGGTTCGAGCCGGTCGGACGGGTGTCGGGGGCCGGCGCGCGGCCCGCCTGGTACGCCTCCCCGTTCCGGCCGGCGCTGCCGCTGCCCGTCGCGCTCGCCGTCCACGGCGGGCCGCTGCCGGAGGCGACCGTGCGGGCGATCGGCACGGCGCTCGCCGAGGGGCTGGCCGCCGCGCACGCGCAGGGGATCACGCACGCCGGGATCTCCCCCGCCACCGTCCTGCTGACCGCCGACGGCCCCCGCCTCACCTGCCACGGCGCGGTCCGGGCGGCCGGGCCCGACGGCGTCCCCCGCACCGGGCTGCCGGGGATCGACCCGGGCGCGCTCGCGCCCGAGCAGGCCACCGGCGGCCGGCCGCGCCCACCGGGCGACGTCTTCGCGCTCGGCGCCGTCCTCGCGTACGCGGCCACCGGCCACACCGTCCCGGAGAGCGCCGAACTCCCGCCCGCCCTGCGCGCGGTGGTCCTCTCCTGCCTCACCCGCGACCCCGCGCACCGCCCCACCGCCGCCGCCCTGATCCCCGCGCTGGCGCCGCCCGCCCCGCACGCGACCGTGCTGAACTCGGCGGCGTCGCTCCTCGCGCCCGGCTGGCTGCCCGGCCGGGTGGTGGCCGCGCTCGCCCGCCAGTCCGCCGAACTCCTCGCCGCGGAGACCCCGGTGGACCCGGACGCGGATCCGCACACGGGCCCGGACACCGCCGCCCCGGACCGGAACCCGGCGCGGCCCGCGGCCCCCGCGGACGCCACGCCGCACGCGTACCTCCCCACCGCGCCCGCGCACGCCGCGCCGCCCGCCCACCACCTCGCCGCGCTCCCCACCGCTCCCGCCGGCCCCGCCCCCCACACGCCCACCGCCCCGCACGACCCCCGACGGACCTGAGAACCCGATGCTGTCGCCCCTGACCCATGACGATCCCGCCGCGATCGGCACGTACCGGCTGCTCGCCCGCCTCGGTTCCGGCGGCATGGGCACGGTCTATCTGGGCCGCTCCCCCGGCGGCCGTACCGTCGCGCTGAAGACGCTGCACGCCCGGCTCGCCGCCGACCCGGTGTTCCGGGGGCGGTTCCGGCTGGAGACGGACGCGGCCCGGATCATCGGCGGGCGCCACGGCGCGGCCGTCGTCGACGCCGACCCGCTGGCGGACACGCCCTGGCTGGCGACCGAGTACGTCCTCGGTCCGCCGCTCGACCAGGCGGTGAGGCTCGGCGGGCCGCTGCCCGAGCCGACCGTCCGGGCGCTGGGCGCCGCGCTCGCCGGGGCGCTCGGGCGGCTGCACGCCTCGGACGTGGTGCACCGGGACCTCAAGCCCTCGAACGTCCTCGTCACCGCGTACGGGCCGAAGATCATCGACTTCGGCATCGCCCGCGCGGCCGGCGACGACCGGATGACCCGGGTGGGGGCGGCGGCCGGCACCCCCGCGTACATGTCGCCGGAACAGGCGGGCGGCCTCGAACACACCCCGCCCGGCGACGTGTTCGCCCTCGCCGGGGTGCTGCTCTTCGCCGCCGCCGGCCACGGCCCCTTCGGCAGCGGCACCCCCGCCGACCTGCTCTACCGGGTCCGGTACGCCGAACCGGACCTCACCGGCCTCCCGCCGGGCCTGCTGCCGCTGCTCTCGGCCTGCCTGGCGAAGGACCCCGCGGCCCGCCCCACGACGGCCGAGCTGACCGCGCGGCTCCACGACGGGCAGGGCGAGTTCGCCGACCACCTGCCGCCCGTCGTCCTCGCCGACATCGCGCGCCGGGCCACCGACGTCTGGCTCCCGCTCCCGGCCCGCCTCCCGGCCCCGGAGGAGGACCCGTACGCGGCGGAGACCCGGCCCGCCACGCCCACCGCCCGCAAGCCCTCCCGGCGCCGCTTCCTGGCGCTCGGCGGCGGCGCCCTGCTCGCCGCGGCGGGCGGGGGCGCCGCGTACTGGGCGACCCGGGACACCGGCCGTCCCACCGGCGCCCAGCTGCCGAAGGCGCCCCTGCTCGGCGACGCCCCGGACTCGCTGTGGAACACGAACATGCTGGTCCCCAAGGAGACGCAGGAGCGCGGCTTCCCCCTGGTCGCGGGCGACCGGGTCGCGGTGCTCGCCGGACTCGGCGTCGCCTTCGCCGACATCGGCACGGGCAGGACGACGGGCGTCTGCACGGTCGACACGGCCTGGCGGGCCCTCGCCACCGACGGACGCGAGGTGTACGCCGTCCCCCGGAAGCCGGAGGCCGACCACCACGACCTCGCCGTGCACACCCTCGACACCGGCCGGTACACGCTCCGGCAGCCCGGCGTCCGGGTCCGGGGGCTCAACGCCAACATGTGGACGACCCAGCTCGCCTGCGCCGCCGACGGGGTCGTGTACCTCGCGGGCGCCACCGGGACCCGCGCCGACGTCGGCGAGGCGGCGATCGCCGCCGTCGACGTCCGCACCGGCCGGGAGCTGTGGCGCACCCGGCCCGCCGACCAGCGCGGGGACACGCCGCCGTTCATCGGCGCCGCCGTCCGCGGCGGGCGGCTCGTCGGCTTCGAACGCTCGGCCGACATGCAGAACTTCGCCCCTCCGCTGCTCGTCGTCCGCGACGCCCGCACCGGCGCCGTCCTCTGGAAGCGGCCCGTCGGCTGGGCGTCCGAGCGGCCCTGCCTGGACGACACCCACGTCTACGTCGGCGGCTCCGAGCTCGTCGCGTACCGGCTGGCCGACGGCAAGGAGGCGTGGCGGCTCCGGGGCGACGGCAAGGACCCCTACGCCCCTCCGGTGCTCGGCGGCGGCACCGTCTACACGGTGTCGGACACGGGCGCGCACGCCATCGCGGCGGACTCGGGGAAGGAACGGTGGTCGGAGCCGGCCCCGCGGGACAATCCCCCGGCCTACGTCTCGGAGCAGTACCTCGCCCTGGGCCCCGGGCACCTCTTCTACCGCAGCGACCTCGGTCTCGCGGCGGTGGACCTGAAGACCCGGCGCCGGTCCTGGGTCTACCAGACCGACGCCGACCACTTCGTCGAACTCCCCGAGCGGCAGCGGATGTTCGGCATCGGCCCCGACTCCCTCCTCGCGCTCCCCCTGAACTGACCGTCTTCCCCGGGCCGACCGCCCGCCCCGAACCGACCGCCCGCCCCGAACCGACCGCCTTCCCCTCCCGACAGGACGTGACCGACCATGAACCCCCTCGGCTTCGGCGACCCGCTCCGGCTGGGGCCGTACCGACTCGTCGGCGTGCTGGGCGAGGGCGGCATGGGCAAGGTGTACCTCGCGGCCGGGCGGGACGGCCGGCCCGCCGCCGTCAAGGTGCTGCGCCCCGAACTCGCCCACGACCAGGACCTCGTCCGGCGCTTCGTCCGCGAGGCGCACACCGCTCAAGCCGTCGAGAGCCCGGGCGTGGCACGCGTCCTCGGGGCCGAGGTGGACGGCGGACGGCCCTGGATCGCCACGGAGTTCCTCGCCGGCCCCACCCTCGAAGAGGCCGTCGCCCGGTACGGGCCGCTCGACGAGCCGGCGGTACGGCTCCTGGCGGCGGCGCTCGGCGCGACGCTGCGGGACGTCCACGCGGCCGGCCTGGTCCACCGGGACGTCAAGCCGGCCAACATCGTGCTGACCGCCGACGGCCCCCGGCTGATCGACTTCGGCATCGCCCGCCCCGAGCACGGCCTCACCCTCACCACCACCGGCCAGATCCCGGTCACCCCCGGCTACGGGGCGCCCGAGCAGGTCCTCGGGCAGCGGGTGACGGGCGCCGCCGACGTGTTCTCGCTGGGCGCGGTGCTGGTGTACGCGGCGACCGGCCGGCGCGCCTACGACGGGCCGCACGTGGCGGCCGTGCAGTACGCGGTCGTCCACGAGCGGCCGGACCTCGGCGGGCTGCCGCCCGCGCTGCACGCGCTCGTCGCCCCCTGCTTCCAGCACGATCCGGCGCTGCGCCCGACGCCCGCGCAGATCGCCGGCGTCTTCGCCCCGGAGGCCGGTGCGAAGGGCGCGAAGGGCCGGAAGGCGCGCGCCGTCTGGCGGCAGGGCCCGCTGCACGAGGAGGCGACGGCGCGGGAGGCCGAGATCCGGCGGCTCACCGCGGCCACCGTGACGGCCGTCCCGGACGGCGCCGGGCCCGGCGCCCCGAGCCGGCGGCGGTTCCTCGCCGCCTGGGGCGCGGGGGGCGCGCTGCTGCTCGCCGGGGGCGGCGGCACGGCCTGGTGGCTGACCGGGCGGAACGGGACGGAGCCGCCCGTGGCGGGCGACGCGCCGGACGCGCCCCTCCTGGAGGGCACGAGCGCGGGCATCCAGCCGAAGCCGCTGTGGGGACCGCTGGAGGCCGCCGCGTCGGGCCCGCTGCCGGCACCGGTGGTCCTGCGGGACGTGGTGGTGTTCGCGGCCCGGGCCGGCGGGCTGACCGCGCTGAAGGTGGTCGACGGGGCGGCGAAGTGGACCCGGACCGAACTCTCGGCGCGTGCCGGCCAGGTGGCGGTGAACGAGGACGAGTTCGCGTGCGCCGACGCCTCCGGCCGGCTGTCGGTGCGGAACGCGTCCACCGGCGAGGAGACGTGGGCGGTGGACGGCGCCGAGGTCGCGCTGCTCCTCGCCGCCGCGCCCGAGGGCGTCTACTTCCTGACGTCGGCGGGGAAGGTGCGGGCCGTGGACACGGCCGGGCGGCGGATCCGCTGGACGGTGGAGTCGGCGGAGGAGCCGGGGGGCACCGACGTCCCGCTCGCCGCCGTCGGCCCCGGCCGCCTCGTCCTCTCCGGCACGAACGGCGACCTCACCGTCCTGGACACGGCGGACGGCCGGGTCGCCTGGAGCGTGCGGGGCAAGGCGTCCAAGGCCCTCCGGCCGGCGATCGAGGACGGCACCGTCTACGCCGGCGGGGAGGCGCTCACCGCGTTCGCCCTCGCGGACGGCGCGACGCGGTGGGAGGAGAAGGGGTACGGCGACTGGGGGCCGCCGGCGCTCGACCCGAAGGGCCTGACCGCGACCAGCGGCGGCCTGGCGTACCGGTACGGGAAGGACGGCTCGCGGAGCGAGCTGTGGATCGTCACCCTGCTCAGCCCCTATCCGTCCCAGCAGCAGCCGGTCGTGCAGGGCGACTGGATCTGGGTGGTCGAGGGCAACCACACCGAGGCCGGCGTGTCGGCCCTCTCCGCGTCCGTGAAGGACCGCGTCTGGACGTACGACCGGGAGAACCCGGGCCCGTGGGCGGTGGCCGCCGCCGGGAACCGGGTCTTCCTCCTCAGCAGGGGCCGGATCGTGGCGATGCCCACGGCCTGACCCCCGGCCGGACCGCTACGGGGTCGCGGCCACCGCCGCCTGGGGCCGGATCGGCAGCCGGTTGACCGGACGGCCGGTCGCGGCGCGGACGGCGGCGGCCACCGCGGCCGGCGAGGTGACGACGGGGACGGCGCTCGCCGCCTTCGCCCCGAAGGGGGCGACGACGTCCCGCTCCTCGACGAGCTTCACGATCCGGATGTCCGGGGCGTCCAGCGAGGTCGGCAGGGCGTAGCCGGTGAGGTCGGGGTGGCGGACCAGGCCGCGGGCGGTGCGCAGGTTCTCGGTGAGGGCCGCGCCGACGCCCTGGGTGACGCCGGCCTCGATGCGGGTGGCGAGCTGGGCGGGGTTGAGGATCCGGCCGACGTCCTGGGCGACGGCCATCTCCACGACCCGTACCGAGCCGAGTTCGATGTCGACGTCCACGACCGCGCGGATCGCGCAGAAGGCGAGGCCGACGAAGGCGTCGCCCTGGCCGGACTCGTCGAGCGGCTCGGTGGGGTGGGGGCGGCACTGGGCGGTGGCCCACAGTTCCTTGCCGTCCATCTCCTCGGCGACCGTGGTGGAGAGGACGCCGTCGTACGAGGTGATCTTGCCGTCGCTGATCTGGAGCAGCTCCGTCGACATGCCGAACTTGTGGGCGAGCGGCTGGAGGAGCTGGGTGCGGACCATCTTGGCGGCGCGTTCGACGGCGCCGCCGGAGACCCAGGTGTGCCGGCCGTGGGTGGCGGCGCCGGCCGGGGGCTGGTCGGTGTCGACGGGGGCGACGTGCACCTCGTCGATGCCGAGGGTCTCCTGGACGATCTGGCGGGCGAGGGTGGAGAAGCCCGAACCGGTGTCCACCGCCGAGCAGATGACGGTGGCGACGCCGTCGAGGACCCGGACGGTGGCCGTGGAGACCTCGTCGGTGCCCTCGGCGCCGAGCATGTGGACCATGCCGAGCGCGTAGCCCACGCCCCGGCGCACCGCGCCCGGTTCGCCCGCGCCCTCCGGGCCGCCGGGCAGCAGCCAGTCCTCCTCGGGGGTGTCCTTGGGGAGAGCGGGGAGCGGGAAGTCCCGCACGGCGGCGAGGAGTTCGGCGACGGGGGCGGGGCAGGTGACGGTCTGGCCGGTGGGCAGCAGGTCGCCGGTGGACAGGACGTTGCGCATGCGCAGCTCGGCGGGTTCGATGCCGACGCGGCCGGCGAGCTTGTCCATCTGCGCCTCGTAGGCGGCGCAGACCTGCATCGCGCCCTCGCCGCGGACGTGGCCGGAGGGCGGGTTGTTGGTCCGGACGGCCCAGCCCTCGACGAAGGCGTGCGGGACGACGTACGGGCCGCAGGCGAAGGCGACGGCGGCGGCGAGGGACTCCGAGGAGGAGTCGGCGTAGGCGCCGGCGTCGAGGAGGATCTGCGCCTCGACCTTCACCAGCCGGCCCTCGGCGTCCGCGTGGTGGCGGTAGCGCAGCAGGGTGGGGTGGCGGTGGGCGTGGCCGAGGAAGGACTCCTCGCGGGTGGCGGTGAGCTTCACCGGGCAGCCGGTGCGCAGCGCGAGCAGGCCGAGCGCGATCTGGAAGCCGGGGTCATCGCGGTCGCCGGTGGCGCCGGGCACGCCGGTGACGACGACCTTCACCTGGTCGGGCGCGAGGCCGAAGCAGGCGGCGGCGAGGTCGCGGTCGGTGTGCGGGTCGGTGGAGGCGGTGTAGAGCTCGACGCCGCCGTCGGGGCGGGGCACGGCGAGTCCGGCCTCGGCGCCGATGGGGGCGGGGTCCTGGCGGCCGACCCGGTAGAGGCCCTCGACGACGACCTCGCCGGTGGCGTCGGGGTCGCCGAAGCTCAGCGGGATGTGCCGGATCAGGTTGCCGTCGGGGTGGAGGGGCTCGGCGGCGAACGCCTTCTCCGGGTCGGTCACGGGCTCCAGGAGCTCGTACTCGACGAGGATGGCGGCGGTGGCGAGCCGGGCGGTGTCGGGGTGGTCGGCGGCGACGGCGGCGATGGCCTCGCCGTGGTGGCGGACCAGTCCGTCGGCGAAGACGGGCCGGTCGGCGACGCGCCGGCCGTAGGTGGCCGCGCCGGGCACGTCGGCGGCGGTGACCACGGCCCGGACGCCGGGCATCGCCTCGGCGGCGGAGGTGTCGACGGAGACGATCCGGGCGTGGGCGTGCGGGGAGCGCAGGATCGCGGCCCACAGCAGGCCCTCGGCCCAGAGGTCGGCGGCGTACGGGAAGGTGCCCTCGGCCTTCGCCCGCGCGTCGGCCTGCGGGAGGGAGGCGCCGAGTCCGAGGAGCGGCGTCCCGGTCTCCGGCGCGGCCCCGGCGGCCTCCGCGAAGGGGAGCGTGGGAATGGCGGTCGTCGCGTCGCTGCTCACGCCCTGCCTCCGTCGTGCTGGTGCGGGCCGTCGTGGGTGGGGTGCGGAAGCTGGTGCGGGATGCGGGCCGCGGTGTCGTCCTCGCCGGCGGCGGCGTGGTCGGCGGCCGTGGCGGCGCGCTCGGCGACGACGTCCTCGACGGCCTGGAGCACTCCCTTGTAGCCGGAGCAGCGGCAGAGGTTGCCGGCGAGGGCCTGGCGGGTCTCCAGCTCGGTGGGGGCGTGGTTGCCTTCGAGCAGGTCGTGCACGGTCATGCACATGCCGGGGATGCAGAAGCCGCACTGCACGGTGCCGCAGCGCGAGAGCGCCCGCTGCACGTCGGACGGCTCGCCGTCCACCGCGAGCCCCTCGACGGTGCGCACCTCGGAACCGGCGGCGGTCGCGGCCGGCACCAGGCAGGAGGCGACGAGCCGGCCGTCCACCTGGACGTTGCAGGCCCCGCACTCGCCCTGCGAGCAGCCGTCCTTGGCCCCGGCGAGGCCGAGCCGCTCGCGGAGCACGTAGAGCAGCGACTCGCCGATCCAGGAGTCCGTGACGGGCCGGTCGGCGCCGTTGACCCGCAGGACGTACGAGGTGTGCGGGTGCTCGTCGCTGTCGACGGAGGTGTACGAGGGCACCGGGGCGTCCGGCACGACTCCGGGGACCACGGCGGCCGCCCCGGGCTCGGGCTCCGGCGCGCGGGCGGGCCCGGTCTCCGGCTCCGCCTCCGGCTCGGCGGCCGGCTCCTCGGCGTGCTCGGCGTGCTCGGCGTGCTCGCCGTGCTCGGCCTGCTCGGCGTACTCGCCGTGCTCGGCGTACTCGCCGTGCTCGGTGTGGTCGGCCTGCTCGGCGGCCTGCTCGTCCGCGGGCTCCGCGGCCGGCTCCTCGACGGCCTGCGGGACCGCCCACGGCGCCGGCGCGCCGCCCGGCAGGGTCGGCGGGGCCTGCTCGTACGAGACCGGCCCGGGCGTCTCGGCGGGCGCCTCCGCGAACGGCTCGGCCGGGAAGGCGGGCAGCCCGGCGGCCTCGTGAGCCTCGGGCGCGAGCAGGGCCTCGGGCGCGAGCGGGACCTCGGGCGCGAGCAGGGCCTCCGGCGCGAGCGGGACCTCGGGCGCGAGCAGGGCCTCGGGCGCGAGCGGGACCTCGGGCGCGAGCAGGGCCTCCGGCGCGAGCGGGACCTCGGGCGCGAACGGGGCCCGCGGGGTCTCCGGGACCACCGGGACCTCCCACTGGCCCGTCCCGCCGCCGAAGTGCCACTCCGCCGTCGCGTGCGGGTCGTGCTCCACGTACGGCCGGGCCATCGGTCCCCCGGCGGCCTCGTCGCCGTACCCGTGCGGCAGCGGCTCGGGTCCCGGCTCCGGGGCGAGGAACTCCACGCCCTCGCCGTGCCGCTCCCCCTCCGCCGGCACGTGCGCCTGCCAGGAGCCGGTCGCCTCCGGGTCGGCCGCCACGGCCTGCGCCAGCGGCTGGAGCGGCACGATCATCGGCGGCGTGTAGCCGTGGCCGGGGGCCTCCAGGGGAACCCCGTCCAGCATGAACTCCGGCGGCAGGTGGACGAAGGCGGTCGCGCCCTCGTCGTACCCCTCGCTCTGCGGGATCGGCTCCCAGCCGCCCGGGGCGGCCGGGGCCGCGGTCTCGTTCTGCTCGTTGTTGCCGGTGTTCACGACAGGGCCCTCCCCAGTGCCCGGCGGGCGAGAGTGGCGACGGTGCGCCGCAGGTGCAGGACGGCGGGCGGCAACTGCTCCTCGCCCGGAGGGTCGGGGATGCAGGCGGCGGCCACGTACTCGCCGAAGGCGGTCAGCGCCTCCGGGGCGAGCCCCCGGTCGTTGTCCCAGTCCACCAGGGACGCGATCCAGCGCTCGGCCTCCAGCGGGCGCAGCGGCATCGGGGCGACCGCGCCGACGGCGCAGCGGACCCCGCGCCGGGCCGGGTCGAGGACGACGGCGACGGAGGCGGTGGCGCGGGCCGGGCCGGTGCGGCCGGTGGCCTTGAGGAAGACCTGCGGGGCGTGCAGCAGCGGCACCCGGACGAAGGCCACGAGCTCGCCTGGGGCGAGCAGGTCGCGGCCGGCGAGCAGGTGCGAGACGGGGATCTCACGGCTGCCGAGCGGGCCGACGACGACGAGGTCGGCCTCCAGCGCGGCGAGCACGGGCAGCGAGTCGCCGGTGGGCGCGGCCGTGACGACGTTGCCGCCGAGGGTGCCGGCGTTGCGGATCTGGGGCGGCCCGGCCGCGCGGGAGGCGGCGGCGAGGGCCGGGATGAGGGCGGCGAAGTCGGGGCGGCCCATCCGGGCGTGGGTGAGGCCGGCGCCGAGGAGGGCGTGGCCGTCCTGGTACTGCCAGCCGCGGATCTCGTTGATGCGGCTGAGGCCGACGAGTCCGGCGGGGCGGAGCTGGCCGCGGTTGACGGCCGCCATCAGGTCGGTGCCGCCGGCAACGGGCACGGCGGCCGGCATGGCGGTCAGCGCGGCCACGGCCTCGTCGAGCGAGGCGGGCAGCGTCACGGACTGCGCCGTCTGTGGTGCGTGCGTGGTCAACCCGCTGCCCCTTCCCGGTTGTCCCGGTCCGTCCCCGACTGTGCCCGGTGCCCCGCGCCCGCGAGCGGGCGCACGGCGCGCCCGTGTGTGGGCGTACCGTACGTGCTCACAGGCCGGACGTGGCAACTCTGGCACATCTTCCGAGCCGTCCGGAGCGAGGGGCCGCGCGGGTCCCTTCCTCCGGGACGCCCGGGGACACCCGGGACGCCCGGGATGTCCGCAGACCCCCCGGGACGCCCCGGCACGCCCTGACAGAGAAGGTAACTCCCGTTTCGCCGCTCCCGGGTGACCCCGGGACGCGAGGTGGCTCACACGATCGGGGGCGGCCCGTCGATCGGGCGGCCGAGGAGGCCGGGGCGCCGCTGCCAGGGTGTGGGGCCGGCCGGCGGGCGGTAGGCGACGCCGAGGGCGTCGAGGCGGCGGTAGTGGGTCTCCATACGGCGCAGGAAGCCGTCCGTGTCGCGGTCGGCGGGGGCGGGCAGCGCGGACCAGGCGACCTCGGCGAAGGCGGCGAGCCGGGGGAAGACCTGGTAGTCGACGCGGGCCCGGTTCTCCATCACCTCGGTCCACACGTTGGCCTGGGTGCCGAGGACGTGCCGGGCCGCCGCCTCGGAGAGGCCGGGCGGGACGGGCTCGAAGCGGTACACGTCCTCCAGGGTCCGGACGAAGCCGATCGGCACGGGCTCGTCGGGCCCGCCGTGCTGCCGGTGGTCGAGGTAGACCTGCTGCTCGGGGCACATGACGACGTCGTGCCCGGCCTCGGCGGCGGCGATCCCTCCGCCGTAGCCGCGCCAGGAGGAGACGGCCGCGCCCTCGGCGAGGCCGCCCTCCAGGATCTCGTCCCAGCCGATGAGCCGGCGGCCCCGGTCGGCGAGCCAGCGGTCGAAGTGCCGGACGAACCAGGACTGGAGCCCGTCCTCGTCGCCGACGCCCAGCTCCGCGATCCGGGCCTGGGCGGCCGGGGACTCCTTCCACTGGTCCTTGGGGCACTCGTCGCCCCCGATGTGCACGAAGGTCGACGGGAAGAGCTCCAGGACCTCCTCCAGGACGCCCTCGTAGAAGCGCAGCACCTCCTCGGTCGGGGCGAGGACGTTCGGGTTCACGCCCCAGGTGTCCCAGACGGTGAGGGCGGCGGTGTCGACGACGTCGGTGTTGCCGAGCCGGGGGTACGCGGCGATGGCGGCCTGCGAGTGCCCGGGGATGTCGATCTCGGGGACGACGGTGATGTGCCGCGCGGCGGCGTACGCGACGATCTCCCGGATGTCGTCCTGGGTGTAGTACCCGCCGTGCGGGGTCTCGTCCCACAGCGGCGAGGCGCGGTGGCCGCGCTTGGACCGGGCGCGCCAGGCCCCGACCTCGGTGAGGCGCGGGTACCGCTCGATCTCGATCCGCCAGCCCTGGTCGTCGGTGAGGTGGAAGTGGAGGACGTTCAGCTTGTGAGCGGCCATCAGGTCGAGCAGCCGCAGCACGTCCTCCTTGGCGGTGAAGTGCCGGGACACGTCGAGGAGGAGGCCGCGCCAGCCGAAGCGGGGGCGGTCGGTGACGGTCACGGACGGCAGGTCCCAGCGCGCGCCGGGCCGGACGGGTGCCCGGCGGTACGCGTCCGGGCCGAGGAGCTGACGCAGGGTCTGGGCGCCCCAGAAGAGTCCGGCGGGGCCGCCGCCGTCGAGGGTGACGGCCGTGTCCGGGTCCTCGGTGGAGAGGCGGTAGCCCTCGGAGCCGCGGGCCGCCTCCGTCTCCGGGGAGAGGCGCAGCCGGATGGCGTGGGGCCCGGCCCCGTCGGCGAGCGCGAGGCCGGTGGCGGCGCCGAGGACGGACCGCAGCCAGCGGGCGGTGGCCTCGGTGCCCGGTCCGGCGTCGAGGGTGGTCCGCTCGTCGAGGGGGAGGGACCCGGGGGCGTCGCCCCCGGTCCGGGCCGTCAGGGGTGCGGGGATCAGGTCCGTGTCGGTCATGGCGTCAGTCCTTCACCGCCCCGCCCAGTCCGGAGACGAGGCGGCGCTGTACGAGTACGAAGAAGACGAGCACCGGGATCGTCATCACGGTCGACCCGGCCATGATTCCTCCCCAGTCGTTCTCGTCGGGCTTGAAGAAGACCAGCAGCGCCATCGGGAGGGTGGACTGCGAGGTGTCGCTGATGAGGAACGACTTGGCGAAGAGGAAGTCGTTCCAGGTCGAGATGAACGAGAAGACGCTGGTCGCCACGAGGCCCGGCAGGACCAGCGGGAAGAGGATCGTCCAGAGGAAGCGGGCGTGGCTCGCCCCGTCGATCCGCGCCTGCTCCTCCAGCGCCTCGGGCACGGCCCGGACGAAGCCGCGGAGCATCCAGATCGCGAAGGGCAGCGAGAAGGCGAGGTGCGGCAGGACGAGCGAGCCGAGGGTGTTGAGGAGCCCGGCGTCCCGCATGAGGAAGAAGAGCGGGATGGTCAGCGCCTCGACGGGCACCATCTGCGCCACCAGGAACATGATCAGGATCGTGGTGCGGAACCGGAAGCGGAAGCGGGTGACGGCGGTCGCCGCGAGGAAGGCGACGACCGCGGAGGCGAGCACGACCGCGGTCGCCACCAGCAGGCTGTTGAGGAAGTAGCGCCCGAAGTCCTGCTGCTCGAAGACGCGCCGGAAGGAGTCGAGGGACGGCGAGAGCGTCCACGGCCTCGGCTCGGTCGACTGGATCTCGCCGGCGGGCTTGAACGCCGAGAGGACCATCCAGTACAGCGGGAAGGCGACGACGACGGCGGTGAGCAGGGCCGCCGCCTCGGCGAGCAGCCGCCCGGGGCGGCGCACGCCGGGTATCCGGAAGGTGGTCACAGTTCCTCCCCCTGGCGGCGCAGCAGCCGCAGGTACACCAGGGTCACGGCGAGCAGGAGCAGGAGCATGACGACGCCGATCGCCGCGCCCAGGCTGTACTGGGAGGAGGCGAACGCCTGCTGGTAGGCGTAGACGTTGAGGACGAGGTTCTGGCCGGCGATGCCGCCGCCGTTGGTCATCACGTAGATCTGGGTGAAGACCTTGAAGTCCCAGATGACGGACTGGATGGTGACGACGGCCAGGATCGGGCGGAGCAGTGGCGCGGTCACGGTGCGCCAGATCCGCCACTGGGAGGCGCCGTCGAGGGCGGCGGCCTCCAGGACCTCGGTGGGGACGGCCCGGATCCCGGCGTAGACGGTGACCATCACGAACGGGAACGAGCACCAGACGACTTCGAGGAGGACGAGCGCGAAGGCGCTGTACCGCCCGTAGGTCCAGGAGAAGTCGCCGAGGCCGAGGAGCCGGTTGACCGGTCCGAAGTCGGCGTCGAAGAGGAAGACCCAGACGGTGGAGCCGGTGACGGCGGGGGTGGCCCAGGCGCCGAGCGCGGCGAGCATCAGGGCCAGCCGGGGCAGCGCCCGTACCCGTGTGAGGAGGACGGCGAGGGCGCAGCCGACGGCGAGGGTGCCGGCCACGCAGGCGGCGGCGAAGACGACGGTGGCGAGCAGGACCTGGCGGAACTGCGGGTCGGTGAAGAGGGCGGTGTAGTTGCCGAAGCCCTGGAAGGAGGTGGGTTCTCCGCCGCTGACCTGGGCCTGGGTGTACTCCAGGAAGGAGATCAGGCCGAGCTGGTAGACGGGGTAGACGAGGAGGGCGCCGAGGACGGCGAGGGCGGGCAGGAGGTAGAGCCAGGGGGTCCAGGCGGAGGTTCCGGTACGGCTCCGGCGGCGGCGCGCGGGTTCTTCCGCGGTGCCGCCGGGCGCGGGCGGCGCGGGGGCGGTGAGCGTCATGCGGGTCAGCCCGCCTCGGCGAAGGCCGCGTCCATCTTCTTCGCCGCGTCGCCGGCGGCGGTCTTCACGTCCTTCCGGCCGCTGGCGATCTCCTGGAGCATCGTGGGGACGACGAGCGAGGAGTCGATGCGGCCCCAGGCGGCGGTGGCGGGGACGAACCTCGTGCCGGCGGCGAGGGTGTCGATGAAGGGCTTCACGAAGGGCTTGCGCTCGGCGGCGGCGGTGCGGACGTCGGTGAAGGTGGGCAGGAAGCCCATGGCGTCGAACAGCTTGGCCTGGGTCTCCTTGCCGGCGAGGCTCTTCATCAGCTCCACGGCGAGGGTGCGGTGCGAGGTGGACTTGAGGACGCCGATGTTGTTGCCGCCGGCGAAGGCGGGGGCGATGGAGCCGGGGGCGGTGCCGGGCAGCGGGACGACGGCGTACTTGCCCTTGACCTGGCCGGCCTCGACGGCGGCGTGGCTGAAGTCGCCGCCGATGGCCATGCCGGCCTTGCCGGCGGCGAAGGCGGTGACGGTGGCGTTGCCGCCCATCTGGGCACAGGTGGCGGCGGGGCAGTTGTCGTCGCCCAGGAGCGAGGTGTAGGCGGTGAGGCCCTTGACGGCGGCGTCGCTGTTCAGGGCGGCCTTGTAGCTGCCGGAGCCGTCCTGGGCGGCGAGGTCGCCGCCGGCGGCCCAGACGAAGGGGAGGGCGCCGTAGGTGTAGGCGCCTCCGACGGCGATGCCGTACAGCTCCGGCCTGGCCTTGCGGATCTTCTTCGCGGTCGCGGCCAGCTCGTCCTGGGACTTGGGGGCGGCGAGGCCGAGCTCCTGGAAGACGTCGGTGCGGTAGTAGAGCGCCCGTACGCCGACGAAGAGCGGGGCTCCGTAGACCTTCCCGCCGACGGTGACGGACTCCTTGGCGGTGGCGTCGCTGTCGGCGGCCTGGTCCCAGGCGGAGAACTCGGCGGTGACGTCGGCGAGTCCGCCGTCCTTCACGTAGCCGGCGGTGTCGGTGTTGCCGAACTCGATGACGTCGGGGGCGGACTTCGGGTCGTTGAAGGCCGCCTTGACGCGCTGGGCGCGGGTCTCGACGGGGATGTACTCCACCTCGACGTCCGTGCCGGCGTGCTTCTTCTCGAAGGCGGCGACGGCCTCGTCGACGACCTTCTCCTTGGGCTGGTTGGCGACCTCCTGGAAGAGCCAGACGCGCAGGGTGCCGCTCTTCTCGTCCCCGCCGGCGGCGGGGGCGGACGTCTGGGGCGCGCAGGCGGCCAGGACGACCGCGGCGAGCGGCAGGGCGACGGGGGCGGTGATCCGGGCAGGAAGCTTCATGGGTTCCCCTCCGAGCAAGCGTTGCAGCATACGCAACGGGCGTTTCGCAGTGCACAACAACTGCGGTGAGGTTAGGCGCGCCCGGCGATCACGACAAGAGGTCTCGACCAATTGGGACCCTCCCGCACCTCCCGACACGCCCCCGCCACGCCCCCGCCACGCCCCCGGAAACGCGGAACGGCCCCCGTCGCGCGCACCGCTTGGTGCGCACGACGGGGGCCGTCCCCGACCGGGCCGGAGGGGTTACTTCCCCTTGCCGCCCTTGCCGTCCTTGCCGTCCTTGTCCCCGCCCGAGCCCATGGACTCGTAGATCTCCTTGCACATGGGACAGACGGGGTACTTCTTGGGATCGCGCCCCGGCACCCAGACCTTCCCGCACAGTGCGACGACGGGAGTGCCGTCGAGGGCACTCGCCATGATCTTGTCCTTCTGGACGTAATGGGCGTAGCGCTCGTGGTCGCCGTCACCGTGGGACACCTGCGGCGTCGGCTCGACGAGGGTTCCCGTACCTGCCCCGCGCTCGGGCTCGAGAGTGCTCATGGGACCCAAGGGTACTGGGAGCGGCGGGCCTCAGTTGAGCGACGGGTCGTCCGGGTAGGTGGCGATCATGGCGAGGTCGCCGCGCTGGCGGCGGAGGACCTGGCGCCAGAGCGTCTCGGGGGTCGGGGAGGAGACGTCGCCGGGCTCGGACTCGACGACGTACCAGGCGCCTTCGGTCAGTTCGGTCTCCAGCTGTCCGGGCCCCCAGCCCGCGTAGCCGGCGAAGATGCGGAGCGCGCCGAGGGCGGGGCCGAGGAGTTCGGGCGGGGTCTCCAGGTCGACGAGGCCGATCGCGCCGAAGACCCGGCGCCAGCCGAGCGGACCCTCGTCGCCGGGGATGACGGCCAGGCCGAGGGCCGCGTCGAGGGAGACCGGCCCGCCCTGGAAGACGACGCCCGGCTCGCCGGCGAGCCCCGCCCAGGGGGCGAGCACGTCGCCGACGGTGACGGGGGTGGGCCGGTTGAGGACGACGCCGAGCGAGCCCTCGTCGTCGTGGTCGAGCAGCAGCACCACCGCGCGGTCGAAGTTCGGGTCCGCGAGGGCGGGGGTGGCCACGAGCAGCCGTCCTGTGAGCGAGGACACCTCGGTCATGCGACACATGATCCCGCATCTTCGGCGCGTGCGGGGGTTCTCGGGCGCGATGCCGGGAAACCGGTGGAGGGCGAGGCGAGCCTCGCAGGTCGGGAGGGGCGGGACAGGACACCCCGAACCGCCCTCCCGGAACAACCGGACGGTGACAGTCCGCAAGATCGTGGAAACGGAGGGTGTTGTGCCGAATTCATTACATCTGCCGACCACCCCGACCGGCCCGATCGAGGTCCAATAGCCCCTTACCCTTTTCTCTGGCCACCCGACCGACGACTCCGGAACGCGAGATTCATGACCGGCACAGACAGCCATGATGTACTGCTCGTCCATGGCGGAACCCCGCTGGAAGGCGAAATCCGCGTTCGCGGCGCGAAGAACCTCGTGCCCAAGGCGATGGTCGCCGCCCTGCTCGGCAGCGGCCCCAGCAGACTGCGCAACGTGCCCGACATCCGTGACGTCCGGGTCGTCCGCGGGCTGCTCCAGCTGCACGGCGTGACGGTCCGTCCCGGCGAGGAGCCGGGCGAGCTGGTGCTCGACCCGACGCACGTCGAGTCCGCCAACGTCGCCGACATCGACGCCCACGCCGGCTCGTCGCGCATCCCGATCCTCTTCTGCGGCCCGCTCCTGCACCGCCTCGGCCACGCCTTCATCCCGGGCCTCGGCGGCTGCGACATCGGCGGCCGGCCGATCGACTTCCACTTCGACGTGCTCCGCCAGTTCGGCGCGACCATCGAGAAGCGCGCCGACGGCCAGTACCTGGAGGCCCCGCAGCGCCTTCGCGGCTGCAAGATCCGCCTCCCGTACCCGTCGGTCGGCTCGACCGAGCAGGTGCTGCTCACCGCCGTCCTCGCCGAGGGCGTCACCGAGCTGTCGAACGCGGCCGTGGAGCCCGAGATCGAGGACCTCATCTGCGTCCTGCAGAAGATGGGCGCCATCATCTCGATGGACACCGACCGGACCATCCGGATCACCGGTGTCGACAAGCTCGACGGCTACACCCACCGGGCCCTCCCGGACCGCCTGGAGGCGGCCTCCTGGGCGTCCGCGGCGCTCGCCACCGAGGGCAACATCTACGTGCGCGGCGCCCAGCAGCGCTCGATGATGACCTTCCTCAACACGTACCGGAAGGTCGGCGGCGCCTTCGAGATCGACGACGAGGGCATCCGCTTCTGGCACCCGGGCGGCTCGCTCAACGCGATCCACCTGGAGACCGACGTCCACCCCGGCTTCCAGACCGACTGGCAGCAGCCGCTGGTCGTCGCCCTGACGCAGGCGTCCGGCCTCTCCATCGTCCACGAGACGGTCTACGAGTCCCGGCTCGGCTTCACCTCGGCGCTGAACCAGATGGGTGCCCACATCCAGCTGTACCGCGAGTGCCTGGGCGGCTCCGACTGCCGCTTCGGCCAGCGGAACTTCCTCCACTCGGCGGTCGTCAGCGGCCCGACCCGCCTCCAGGGCGCCGACCTGGTCATCCCGGACCTGCGCGGCGGCTTCTCGTACCTGATCGCGGCCCTCGCCGCGCAGGGCACCTCGCGGGTGCACGGCATCGAGCTGATCAACCGCGGCTACGAGAACTTCATGGAGAAGCTCGTGGAGCTCGGCGCCAAGGTCGAGCTGCCGGGCAGCGCGCTGGTCTAGTACGAACCCGGGAAGGGCCCTGCGGGGCCTTCTCCCGGACGAACGGAAGGGCGGCCACCCCTGGAAGGGATGGCCGCCCTTTCGTGCGCCTACAGGCCGCTTACTTGCCCTTGGCGGCTTCCTTGAGCTTCGAGCCCGCGGAGACCTTCACGCTGTAGCCGGCCGGGATGTTGATCGGGTCGCCGGTCTGCGGGTTACGAGCGGTGCGAGCGGCACGGTGGGTGCGCTCGAAGGTCAGGAAGCCGGGGATGGTGACCTTCTCGTCGCCCTTGGCGACGACCTCACCGACGGTCTCGGCGAGGGCGGCCAGCACGGCGTCGGCGTCCTTGCGGGTCACCTCGGCGCGGTCGGCCAGCGCGGCCACCAGCTCACTGCGGTTCATGTTGTTACTCCCGTGTTCTTCTTGCCTGTGAGGCGTGAGATCGAAGCCGATGCTGCCAGGGGCCTCGGACAGTCCCCGGAACCGGGGGTCTGTCTCTCGTGGATCCCTCGCGCCCTGGGGGTTCCCCCCTGGACGAAGTCCTCGGGGGAGCATCCTGCCCCCACCAGCGGCGGGAACGCCAATCCGGCACCCTCTGGGGTCACACGAAAAGCGCCGGATCCCCCTGGTGGTGACGTAGCGTCGACTCCCCGCAAACGGTGCGGAGCCGAAAAGCCACCCTAAAGGCGGGTTTACGACTCCGCGAATCGCGACACGCTCGGGTACCGCTCCCCGGTGACGTCAGGCGCCCGCGCCCGCCGCCTTCGCCGCGGTGCGGACCGCCCCGGCCACGGCGCCCGCGACCTTGTCGTTGAAGACCGACGGGATGATGTAGTTCGGGTTCAGCTCGTCCTCGGTGACGACGTCCGCGAGGGCGCTGGCGGCCGCGAGCATCATCTCGGTGTTCACCGTGCGGGACTGCGCGTCGAGCAGACCGCGGAAGACGCCGGGGAAGACCAGGACGTTGTTGATCTGGTTCGGGAAGTCCGAGCGGCCGGTGGCGACCACGGCGGCGGTCTGCCGCGCGGCGGCCGGGTCGACCTCCGGGTCGGGGTTCGCGAGCGCGAACACGATGGAGTCCTCGGCCATGGCGGCCACGTCCTCCGCGCCCAGCAGGTTCGGGGCCGAGACGCCGATGAAGACGTCCGCGCCGACGACGGCCTGCCTGAGGGTGCCGGTGACGCCCTCGGGGTTGGTGTTGTCGGCGATCCAGCGCAGCGGCGAGTCGGCCGGGGCGTCCACCAGGTCCTCGCGGCCGGCGTGGACGACGCCGTGGATGTCGGCGACGACGGCGTGCTTCACGCCCGCCGCGATCAGCAGTTTCAGGATGGCCGTACCGGCCGCGCCGGCGCCGGACATGACGACCTTGACGTCGCCGATGCCCTTGCCGACCACGCGGAGCGCGTTGGTGAGGGCGGCGAGGACGACGATGGCGGTGCCGTGCTGGTCGTCGTGGAAGACCGGGATGTCCAGGGCCTCGCGGAGCCGGGCCTCGATCTCGAAGCAGCGCGGCGCGGAGATGTCCTCCAGGTTGATGCCCGCGAAGCCGGGGGCGATGGCCTTGACGATCTCGACGATGGCGTCGGTGTCCTGGGTGTCCAGGCAGATCGGCCAGGCGTCGATGTCGGCGAAGCGCTTGAAGAGGGCCGCCTTGCCCTCCATGACCGGCATGGCGGCCATCGGGCCGATGTTGCCGAGGCCGAGCACGGCCGAGCCGTCCGTGACGACCGCGACGGTGTTGCGCTTGATGGTGAGGCGGCGGGCGTCCTCGGGGTTCTCGGCGATGGCCATGCACACGCGGGCGACGCCCGGGGTGTAGATCATCGAGAGGTCGTCACGGTTGCGGATGGGGTGCTTGGACGCCATCTCGATCTTGCCGCCGAGGTGCATCAGGAACGTACGGTCCGAGACCTTGCCGAGGACGACGCCCTCGATGTCCCGCAGCCGCTCGACGATCTCGTCGGCGTGGGCGGTCGAGGTCGCGGCGACGGTGACGTCGATCCGGAGCTTCTCGTGGCCCGAGGCGGTGACGTCGAGGCCGGTGACGGAACCTCCGTGGGACTCGACCGCCGCGGTGAGCTGCGAGACCGCGGTGCCGCTCGCGGGCACCTCCAGCCGGACCGTCATCGAGTACGAGACGCTGGGCGCCGTTGCCATGGCCGGGTTCCTCTGCTTTCCCTAGCTTCGTTGCTAACGCCGCCCCGGCTGGTTGCCCTGGCGGCGCCCTCCGATCGTCGCACCTACCTGCCGGTAGCAGGTAATGCGGTCATTTTGTTTTCGGAAAGTAGTTTCCACCATACGAGAGTCTGGCGGACAACAGAAGAGGCCCCGGTCATCGGAAGACGACCGGGGCCTCAACTTCGTATGTACGTCTAAGCGACACCGACCCGCCATGCTCGCCTCGCGGCAAGTGGTCCCTCTGAGGGACGAAGGTTGGGCCCGGGGGCTTGGATCGAGCCGGTGTCACGACCAGGCTAACAAACCCTCCCCGAAGGTGATTCCCCCGGCGCGTGTTGACCTGAAATCGCCACCGCGCCGGGGGGAAGGGGACGGCGCTCAGTCCCGCAGGAGGTCCGGGACGCCCGCCTCGTCCGGCAGGTCCCGCTCCCCCGCGAGCACCGTCAGCGCCTGCGTCGAACGGGTGAGGGCCACGTACAGCACGCGCAGTCCGGCCGGGGACTCGTCGGCGATCTCCGCCGGGGAGACGACCAGCGTGGCGTCGTACTCCAGCCCCTTCGCCTCCAGCGAGCCCAGCGCCACCACCCGGTCGCCGAGCCCGCCGAGCCAGCGGGCGGCCTCCGCGCGCCGGTCCATCGCGACGACCACGCCGACCGTGCCCTCGACCTCGGCGAGCAGCCGCTCCGCCTCCGACCGCACGGTTCCGGCCAGGTCGCCGCCCTTGCCGACGGCGACGAACCGGGGCTCGACCCCGGTCGAACGGACCGCCCTCGGAGACTCCTTGCCGGGCATCGCCAGGGCGAGGACCCTGGCCGCCAGCTCGGCGATCTCGGCCGGGTTCCGGTAGTTCACCGTCAGCTCGAAGCGGCGGCGCGGCCGGGAGCCCAGCGCCTCGTCGCGGGCGGCGGCCGCCTCGTCCGGGTCGGACCAGGAGGACTGCGCCGGGTCACCGACGATCGTCCACGTGGCGTGCCGGCCGCGGCGGCCGACCATCCGCCACTGCATGGGCGTCAGGTCCTGCGCCTCGTCGACGATGACGTGGGCGTACTCGGTCCGCTCGGCGGCGAGCCGCTCGGCCCGCTCGCGCTGGGTCTCCTCCCGCACCGGCATCAGCTCCTCCAGGCCGGTGAGCTGGTCCAGCGGGTCGTACTCCCGCTTCCGCTTCGGCCGGGCGGGGGCGCCGAGCAGGGTGTGCAGCTCGTCCAGGAGGGCCACGTCGTGGACGGAGAGGCCCGGGCGGCGCAGCGAGCGGGCGACCCGGCGGACCTCGCCGGGGTTGAGGACCCGGCGGGCCCAGCGGCCGAGGCGCTTCTCGTCGCCCATGGCGTCGAGGACCCTGCGCGGCGCCAGCTCGGGCCACCAGGCGTCGAGGAAGCCGAGGAAGGAGTCCTCGGTGGAGACGTCCTCGTCGAAGGAGGAGCGCAGCTCCGCGGCGAGCTCGGGGTCGCTGTGCCGGCCCGCGGCGCCCGACCGGGCGTACAGGGCGTCGAGGAGCAGGCGGCGGGCGCGCGGCCGGAGGAGGTTGACCGGGGCGGTGCCGGAGAGCACGTTCTGCCGGATCCGCCGCAGCTCGGCCTCCTCCAGTTCCAGCCGGCGCCCGAAGGCGACGACGCGGAGCAGCTTCGGGGTGTCGGAGTGGTCCAGGGCGCCCCGGGCGGCCTTGCGGAGCACCGCGAGCATCCGGGAGGAGCCCTTGATCCGCGAGACGGCCGGCTCGTCGTACGTGTCGGCCACGCCCCCCGCGGCGTCCTCGGCGAGATCGCCCAGCGCCCGGATGGCGACCTGCCCCTCCTCGCCCAGGGAGGGCAGCACGCCCTCGGTGTACGAGACGAGCAGCGGGGTCGGCGAGACGATCAGGATGCCGCCGGCGTACCGCCTGCGGTCCTGGTAGAGCAGGTACGCGGCCCGGTGCAGCGCCACGGCCGTCTTCCCCGTGCCCGGCCCGCCCTCGACGTACGTGACGGAGGCGGCGGGGGCGCGGATGACGAGGTCCTGCTCCGCCTGGATGGACGAGACGATGTCGCGCATGGAGTGGCCGCGCGCCTGCCCGAGGGCGGCCATCAGGGCGCCGTCGCCGATGACGTGCAGCTCGGCGCCGCCGAGGCTCGCCTTCAGCTCCGGTCGCATCAGGTCGTCCTCGACCCCGAGGACCCGCCGTCCCTTCGACCGGATGACCCGGCGGCGCACGACCCGGCCCGGCTCCACGGGCGTGGACCGGTAGAAGGGCGCGGCGGCCGGGGCGCGCCAGTCGATGACGAGCGGGGAGTAGTCGGCGTCCAGGACGCCGATGCGGCCGATGTGCAGGGTCTCGCCGATGTCGGCGGTGTTGTCGGGCCGGATGGCGTCGTCGGCGGGCTCCACGGACGTGTACGCGCCGTCGGGGCCCTTGACCCCGTCCTTGCCCTCCAGGAGGTCGATCCGCCCGAACAGGAAGTCCTCGAACTCGTTGTTGAGCCGGTTGAGGTGGACACCTGCGCGGAAGACCTGGGCGTCGCGCTCGGCGAGAGCGCCGGGCGTGCCGACGTGCCCCTTCTGGGCGGCGTCGTTCATCAGGAACTCCGCCTCGTGGATCTTCTCCTCCAGGCGGCGGTAGACCTGGTCCAGATGTTCCTGCTCGACGCCGATCTCACGGTCTGCGACCGTGTCGACGGCTTCCTGCGCGGCCACTAAGGCCCCCTTCTGACGTGCACTGGGCAGCCGTCAAAGGTACGCCACCGGTGGCGGTCGTGTCAGGCGAGGGGAGGCGCCTGATCGTGCAGGATCCGCTGGAAGAGGTGGTGGTCGCGCCACTCCCCCGCGATGTGCAGGTAGCGCGGGGCCGTCCCGATCCGCTCGAACCCCGCCTTGGCGAGGACCCGCTGCGAGGCGTGGTTGTCCAGCAGGGTGCACGCCTCGATCCGGTGCAGCCCCAGTTCGTCCCGCGACGCGCGGATCACCTCGGCGACGAGCAGGGAGGCGACGCCCCGGCCGAGGAGCTCCCCGTCCACCCAGTAGCCGAGGGAGGCGCTGCGGAACGGCCCCAGCACGATGCCCGAAAGGATGGCGGCGCCGACGATCCGCTCCCCGTCCACGGCGAACCAGCGGCGGCCGCCGTCGGCCAGCCGCTCGGCCTGCGCCTCGGCGGTGTAGTACCGCTCGGCCCGGTACGGCTCGGTGCGCCGCATGTGCGCCCGGTTCCGCGTCAGCGCGTCCGCCAGCGCCTGGGCGTCCTCCGCCCGCGCCTCCCTGACCCCCACGTCCGCCATCCGCGTACGGTACCCCGCGCCCGCCGCCCCGTCGCGGGCCGGCGGACGGGCGGTGGCGCGGGAGCGCGCGGTCATGGGGTGGGGTCGTCGGCCAGGGGGTCCAGGGAGAGGCGGTAGCCGCGCTTGACGACCGTCTGGATGAGCTTGGGCGTCCCGAGCGACGCGCGGAGCCGCGCCATCGCCGTCTCGACCGCGTGCTCGTCCCGTCCGGCCCCCGGCAGCGCCCGCAGCAGGTCGGCGCGGGACACCACCCAGCCGGGCCGCCGGGCGAGGAGGCCGAGCAGCGCCATGCCGGCCGGCGGCACGGGCCGCAGCTCGCCGTCGACGAGCACCGCGTGGCCGCGGATCTCGACGCGGTGCCCGGCGACCGGCAGCACCCGTGACCGCGCGGGCAGTTCGGTGCAGAGGAGCTGCACGAGCGGCCCGAGCCGGAACCGTTCGGGCTGGTGCGTCGGGATCCCCTCGGCCTGGAGCGGCAGTGCCGTCACCGGCCCCACGCACACGGCGAGGACCTCGTGCCGCAGCGCCTCGACGACCCGCTCCCGTACCCCTCGCTCCGCGGCCCGGGCGAAGAGCGACGCCGCCGCGGGCGCGCTGGTGAAGGCGACCGCGTCGACGGCGCCGGACAGCACCGTGTCGATGAGCCGGTCGAGCGGTCCGAGGTCCTCCGGCGGCATCCACCGGTAGACGGGGACGCCGAGGACGGTCGCCCCGGCGGCGGTGAGCGCCTCGACGAAGCCGGGGAGCGGTTCGCCGTGGAGCTGGAGGGCGATCCGCCGCCCGGCGACGCCTTCGGCGAGGAGCCGGTCGAGGACCTCCGCCATGGACTCGGAGGAGGGCGACCAGGACTCGGTGAGTCCGGCGGCCCGTACGGCCCCCTTCACCTTGGGTCCGCGGGCGAGGAGTTCGACCTCGCGGAGGGCGCCGAGGAGTTCGGTGCCGTGGCCCCAGCCCTCGGCCGCCTCGACCCAGCCGCGGAAGCCGATCGCGGTGGTGGCGACGACGACGTCCGGCGTGTTGCCGATGATCTCCTTGGTGGCGGCGAGGAGTTCGGTGTCGTCGGCGAGGGGGACGATCCGCAGCGCGGGGCCGTGCACGACGGACGCTCCGCGCCGGCGCAGCAGGGCGATGAGTTCGTCCGCGCGCCGGGCCGCGGTGACGCCGACGGTGAAGCCGGCCAGGGGTCCGTGTTCGTGCTGGTCCATGGTCATCGAGAGTGGCGCGGACGCGTGACAGTCGGGGTTCACGCGTATTTCCTGGCCGTTACGGTACGCGCCCTGCACGCCTGCTCACACCTTCGCGTATCCGGGGCGGGTCTCCGGCTCCTCGGCGCCCTCGGCGGTGTCGGGGACGACGGGCGGGCGCCGAAGGTATACCGCCCAGGTGACGGCCATGCAGGCGGCGTAGAAGGCGAGGAAGGCGACGAAGGCGCCGGTGCCGGTGCCGACGGTCTGGAAGGACTGCCGGAAGGCGAGGTTGATGCCGAGGCCGCCGAGGGCGCCGACGGCGCCGATGAGGCCCATGGAGGCGCCGGAGAGCCGCCGTCCGTAGGCTTCCGCGGCCTCGCCGGAGAGGCCCTTGCGGTGGCCCTGGGCGAGGAAGATCGCCGGGATCATCTTGTACGTGGAGCCGTTGCCGAGGCCGCTGAGGACGAAGAGGGCGATGAAGCCGACGAGGAAGACGGTGAGGGACCCGGTCACGGAGGCGTAGAGGACCACGCCGGTCGCCGCGGACATGGCGGCGAAGGTGCCGAGGGTGATGCGGGCGCCGCCGTGCCTGTCGGCGAGGGAGCCGCCGAAGGGGCGGATGAGGGAGCCGAGCAGGGGGCCGATGAAGGTGAGCGAGGCGGCCTGGAGCGGGGTGCGGCCGAACTGGGTCTGGAGGACGAGGCCGAAGGCGAAGCTGTAGCCGATGAAGGAGCCGAAGGTCCCGATGTACAGGAAGGCCATGATCCAGGTGTGACGGGCGCCGAGGGCCTCGCGGACGGCTCCGGTGTCGTTCTTCACGGGCGTGAGGTTGTCCATGTAGAGCGCGGAGCAGACGGCGGCGATCACGATGAGCGGCAGGTAGACGCCGAGGACGATCCTCGGGTGCAGGGCGCCGGCGGTGCCGATGACGAGGAGGCCGACGAGCTGGACGACGGGGACGCCGATGTTGCCGCCGCCGGCGTTGAGGCCGAGGGCCCAGCCCTTCTTCCGGAGCGGGAAGAAGGCGTTGATGTTGGTCATGGAGGAGGCGAAGTTGCCGCCGCCGACGCCGGTGAGGGCGGCCACCAGGACGAAGGTGGAATAGGACGTGCCGGGTTCCATGACGACGAAGGCGAGGCCGGCCGGCAGGAGCAGCAGCAGGGCGCTGAAGATCGTCCAGTTGCGGCCGCCGAAGCGGGCGACGGCGAAGGTGTACGGGATGCGGATCAGCGCGCCGACGAAGGTGGCGGTGGCGATGAGGAAGAACTTGCCCGCGGGGTCGATGCCGTACTGCGGCCCCATGAAGAGGACCATGACGGACCACAGGCTCCAGATGGAGAAGCCGATGTGCTCGGAGAGGACGGAGAAGGCGAGGTTGCGCCGGGCGATCCGTTCGCCCTTCTCCCGCCAGAAGGTCTCGTCCTCCGGTTCCCAGACGTCGATCCAGCGCCCGCCCATCTCGCACCTCCACGGTGTCGGATCCGGTCCCGGATCCTGGTGTCCCCGACGCTAGGAAGGGCGCGTTTCAGGACGGTGCCGTGAGGTGACGTCGGCGGAACCTTGCTCTCACCCGGCGGCGGCGGACCGTGTGAGCGGGGCGCCCGGTTCCCCGTCCGGCAGCCAGGAGCCGGCCGGGCGTTCCAGCCATCCCTCCCGCTCGGCCAGTTCCGCGGCGGCCGCGCGGAGGGCGTCGAGAGCGGGGTGGCGCAGGCCCTTGCGCCAGACCAGGCTGACGGGCGAGAGGGGGACGGGGTCGACGAGGGGGCGCAGGACGCAGCCGGGCATGGGCGGGAAGCCGACGACGGCGAGCACCGGGTGCCGGTGCTTGGCCATGATCCGCTGGAACTCCTCCGGGCCGACGGCGAGCGGCGCGGGCGGCGAGAGGTGGATGCCGCGGCCGTCGAAGAGCCGGACGGCGAGGTCGGTCCACTCGGGGGTGCGGTCGTTCCCCGCGCCGGCGTAGAGGCGTTCGCCGGCGAGCCGGCCGAGCGGCACCTCGGGGAGTCCGGCGAGTGCGTGGTCCTCGGGCAGGATCACCGCCATCGGCTCGTACCGCACGAACTGCGCGCCGAGCCGGGCCCGCAGGCCGGGCGCGAGCCCGCCGTACCGTCCGAAGGAGGCGTCGAGCCGTCCGGCCAGGATCTCCTGGACGGCGCCGGTGAGCCCGGACTCGAAGCGGGCCATCAGCTCCTGTTCGGGGGCGAGTTCGCGGGCGCGGCGCAGGACGCGGTCCTGGACGAGGCCGGGCGTGTTGAGGTCCACGAGGAGCGGTCGGTGCTCGGCCCGGAAGGCGTCGCGGAGCGCGTCGTGGGCGTCGAGGACCCGGCGGGCGTAGGGGAGGAGCCGTTCGCCGTCGGGGGTGAGGGCGACCTGCCGGGTGGTCCGTACGAAGAGCGGGGCGCCGACCTCGCGCTCCAGGCGCCGGATGTCCCGGCTGAGCGCCTGCTGGGCGACGAAGAGGCGTCCGGCGGCGCGGGTGAAGTGCAGCTCCTCGGCGACGGCGGTGAAGGCGCGCAGCAGCCGGGGCTCGATGTCGTACGGTGTGGCCACCCGCCGCATTCAACAACACAGGTGCGTGAATGGCGACCCCATGGGTGTTGGACGGTCCGGGCGGGCGGGCCGGAGCCTTGGACCATGCCTCACCAGCTTCTCGTCCCCACCCCGGCGGGTCCGGGCCTGGCCCCCCGCTATCGCGACCGGCCCGCCGCCGTCCCCCGCAACCCCTATCTCCGGCTCTTCGTCCTCCCCGGCACGCGCGCGTTCACGGCCGGGAACCTGATCGCGCGGCTGCCCTCGGGGATGTTCGGCATCAGCGGGGTGATCATGATCTCGGCGGCGTACGACTCCTACGCCCTGGCCGGTTCGGTCGCGGCGACCGGCCTGGTGTCCGGCGCGGTGGCCGCGCCCTGGGTCGCCCGGCTGGTCGACCGGCGCGGACAGGCCCGGATCGCCGTCCCGGCCGCCGCGCTGGCCGCCGCCGGCCAGGTGCTCCTCGCGCTCTGCGTCCTCGGGCGGACGCCGGCCTGGGCGCTGTTCGCCGCGGTCGCGCTGACCGGCACCGCCCCGAACGCGGGCGGCATGTCCCGGGCCCGGTGGGCGCACCTGCTGCGGGGCGACCCGGCGGCGCTGCACACGGCGAACTCGTTCGAGCAGGCCGTCGACGAGCTCTGTTTCATGCTCGGACCGGTGCTGGCGGCGGTGGTCTGCTCGGCGTTCTTCCCGGAGGCGGGCACGCTGCTGGCCGCCGCCCTCCTCCTGGCCGGCGTCCTGCTCTTCACGGCCCAGCGGTCGACCGAGCCACCGGTCGCCCCGCGCACCTCGGCGGGCTCGCCGCTGAGCGCGCCGGGGATGGTCCCGCTGCTCGCGGTCTTCCTCGCCACGGGCGCGATCTTCGGTTCGATGGAGGTGACCGCCCTGGCGTTCGTGGACGGTCCGGCCGCGGGGCCGGTGCTCGCGCTCCAGGCGGCGGGCTCCTGCGCGGCCGGGCTGCTCTACGGACGGGCCCGCCGCACCGCCGGCCTGGCCGTCTGCCTGGCGGCGATGACGCTGGTGATGACGGCGCCCCTGCTGGCGGCCCGCACGGGCTCGCTCGCGGCCCTGGCCGCCGGTCTGCTGGTGGCGGGGATGGCGACGGCCCCGACGATGGTCACGGGCATGGGCCTGGTCCAGCGGCTGGTCCCGCCGGACCGGCTGAACGAGGGCATGACCCTGGCGGTGACCGCGCTCCTGGCGGGGGTCGCGGCGGGCGCGGCCCTCGGCGGCTGGACCGCCGACCACACTCCGGACCCGGCGCTCGGCTTCGTCCTCCCGGTGGCGGCCGCGGCCCTGGCGCTGGCCCTGTGCGCGGCGACCGGTGTCGGCCGCCGCGGCGCGGTGCGGACATGACGAAGGCCCGGCGGTCGCTCGCGCGACCACCGGGCCTTCGCCCACATGGGATGAGGCGTCCGGGAGGTGCTTGGCCTCCCGGGCTCTCGGTGGAGATGGCGGGAATCGAACCCGCGTCCAACGGTGCGGAATCAGGGCTTCTCCGTGTGCAGTCTGGTACGAGTTTCTCAGCCCTCCGGATCACCCAGACAAGTCCGGAACGGGCTCAGTCACTGTTTGATTTCCCTCTTCACCCCGTGACCGGGATCAAGGTTTAGTCCCCTAGCTGATGCCAGGATCCGGGTCGGGAACAGCCCCGGGCTGACACTTCGCAAGTCGCTACTTAGGCAGCGAGGGCGAAGGAATCGCGCTTGGTGTTGGCGATTATTGGTTTCGGCGCGTGGTTTACGAGATCATTGCCGCTTCCTCGACACGCTTCCCCTGCTTCGACATCCGCTGTCGAAACCGATCATCCCCATGTTGATTTTTCAAAGTGCGCCCTCGGTGGGGTGCGTGGCCCATGGTACGTGACCCGCGGCCACCGGTGCCAGCGGATTAACGGGCCTGGGCCCGCTGGCGCCGCTTCGCCACGGCGATCGCGCGAGCGGTCTCGCGCGTGTCCTGCTTCTCCCGGAGCGTCTGGCGCTTGTCGAACTCCTTCTTGCCCTTGGCGAGCGCGATCTCGCACTTCACCCGGCCGCCCAGGAAGTACAGCGCGAGGGGCACGATCGTGTGACCGGTCTCCGACGCCTTCTGCTCCAGCTTGTCGATCTCCGCCCGGTGCAGCAGCAGCTTCCGCTTCCGCTTCGCCGAGTGGTTGGTCCAGCTGCCCTGCATGTACTCGGGGACGTGGATGTTGTACAGCCACGCCTCGTGGCCCTCGATCTGGACGAAGCCGTCCACCAGAGAGGCCCGCCCCATCCGGAGCGACTTCACCTCCGTGCCCATGAGCGCCACGCCCGCCTCGTACGTGTCGAGGATGAGGTAGTCGTGGCGCGCCTTCTTGTTCTGCGCGATGAGCTTGCGCTCCGGCCCCTTGTCCTGGGCCTTCTTGGCAGGCTTGCCCTGCACGTTGACGAGTCCCTTAGCCATAGTGCGGCCATTTTCGCACTACGAGCCCCCTCCGAGGCCACTCAATACCGTGCGGGCCCGCTCCTCCGCCCCTTCCCCGGCCGGCAGGTCGGGCGCGATGCCCTGTCCGTCCACCTCGTGCCCCGCGGGGGTGCGGTAGTGGCCCACGGTGAGCTCGGCGACCGAGCCGTCGGGCAGCCTGCTCGGCATCTGCACCGAGCCCTTGCCGAAGGTGTTGGTGCCGACGGTGACCGCCCGGCCCCGGTCCTGGAGCGCGCCGGTGAGCAGCTCGGCCGCGCTCATGGTGCCCCCGTCGATCAGCGCGACCAGGGGCCGGCCGGTGTCGCCGCCCCGCTCCGCGTACAGGGCCCGCTGCTCGCCCTCGACGTCGTACGTGGCGACCAGCCCGCCGTCGAGGAAGGCGGACGCGGCGACGGCGGCCTCGTCGACCAGCCCGCCGGAGTTCCCGCGCAGGTCGAGCAGGACCCCCGCGCCGGCCGGGGCGGTGCGGACCGCGTCCCGCACCCGGGCGCCGGCGCCCTTGCTGAAGGCGGCGACCCGGATGACGACGGTCCTCGGGTCGGGGCGGGAGACGGTGACGGGGTCGGTCGCGAGCCGCTCCCGGCGCAGGGTCTGGGTCCAGGTCATGCCGGAGCGCCCGATCCGCAGGGACACGGCGGAGCCGGGCACGCCGTCGCCGCGCAGCAGGGAGACGACCTCGGAGACGGACAGGCCCTCGGTGGCGCGCCCGCCGACGGCGAGCAGCAGATCGCCGGTCCGCACCCCGGCCCGGCCGGCGGGGCCGCCGGCCCGCACCCGGGTGACCCGGACGCCGTCCCCGGAGGACGTACGGCCCTCTCCCTCCGCCGTCGCCCCGGCGGAGAGGCCGACGCCGGTGTAGGCGCCGTCGAGGGACTGCTCGAACTCGGCGTACTCCCGCTGGTCGTAGACCGCGCCCCAGCGGTCGCCGCTGCGGCTGACGAACTCCTCGGCGGCCTGCTTGCCGGACTTGCCGTCGGCGACGGCCTCGGCGGCGACGCGGTGGAGGGCCGCCCGGTCGAGGACGGCGCGGTCCCCGGCGCCGGCCCGCGGCTCCGGCCCGGCGCCGTCCTCCCGGGGCAGCGCGCCGGTCGCGGCGGCCGTGGCGAGCACTCCGGCGAAGACCAACGTGAGAACGGCCCCGCGGACGACACCGCGGGGCCGGAGACAGAGGGGCGCGGGGCCGGCCGGCATGGCGCCCACTCTAGGACAAGGCGGCGGCGCCACCGAGGCTTTGGCCTCAGGACGCCATCCGCCGTCAGGGGTCTCTTCTCACACCTTCAGGTACTTGCGCAGCGCGATGAACGCGGCCACGGACGGCATCAGCAGGCCGATGACGATCACCAGCGGCAGCTGGGCGAGGACCACGTCCCAGCCGATGAAGTTCACCAGCGGCATCTGCTCGGCGAGGTTGAGGCCGTGGTCGACGAGGAAGTACCGGCCGGCGAGGAGCAGCACGCAGGCGAAGGCGCCGCCGATGAGGCCCGAGAACGCGGCCTCCATGATGAACGGCATCTGGATGTAGAAGCTGGAGGCGCCGACCAGCCGCATGATGCCGGTCTCGCGGCGGCGGCTGAAGGCCGAGACGCGGACCGTGTTGATGATCAGCATGAGCGCGATGACCAGCATGAGGAGCATCAGCGCGACGGCCGCGTAGTTGACGCTCCGCATCATGTTGAACAGCGTCTCCAGGATGGAGCGCTGGTCCTGGACGGACTCGATGCCGTCCCGGCCGGCGAAGGCGGTGGCGACCACCTTGTACTTCTCCGGGTCCTTCAGCTTCACCCGGATCGACTCCTGCATCTGGTCCGGGGTGATGACGGAGGCGATGGCGGTGTCGCCGTACTGCTCCTTGTAGTGCTTGAAGGCTTCCTCGGCCGTCTCGTGGATGACGTTCTCCACGATGTCCATGTCCTTGAGGTCGGCCTGGATCTGCTCGCGCTGCTGCTTGGTGACGGCGCCCTTGGCGCACTTCGGCGAGCTGGAGGCGTCCGTCTTGTTGCAGAGGAAGATGGAGACGTTGACCTTGTCGTACCAGTAGTCCTTCATCGTGGAGACCTGCTCGCGCATGAGCAGGGCACCGCCGAACAGGGCCAGCGACAGGGCCACGGAGACGATGACCGCGAAGGTCATCGTCAGGTTGCGCCGGAGGCCGACGCCGATCTCGGAGAGCACGAACTGAGCGCGCATGGTGTTCTGGTTCCCCCGCCGTCAGTGCTGGTAGCCGTAGACGCCGCGCGCCTGGTCGCGGACGAGGCGGCCCTTCTCCAGCTCGATGACGCGCTTGCGCATCTGGTCGACGATGTTCTGGTCGTGGGTCGCCATGACGACGGTGGTCCCTGTCCTGTTGATGCGGTCGAGCAGCTTCATGATGCCGACGGAGGTCTGCGGGTCGAGGTTGCCGGTGGGCTCGTCCGCGATCAGCAGCATCGGGCGGTTGACGAAGGCGCGGGCGATGGCGACGCGCTGCTGCTCACCACCGGACAGCTCGCCCGGCATGCGGTCCTCCTTGCCGCCCAGGCCGACCAGGTCGAGCACCTGGGGGACGGCCTTGCGGATCTCGCCGCGCGGCTTGCCGATGACCTCCTGCGCGAAGGCCACGTTCTGCGCGACGGTCTTGTTCGGCAGCAGGCGGAAGTCCTGGAAGACGGTGCCGAGCTGGCGCCGCATGTGCGGCACCTTCCAGTTGGAGAGCCGGGCGAGGTCCTTGCCGAGGACGTGCACCTGCCCTTGGCTGGCGCGCTCCTCACGCAGGAGCAGCCGGAGGAAGGTCGACTTTCCGGAGCCGGACGAACCGACGAGGAAGACGAACTCCCCCTTCTCGATCTCCAGGGAGACATCCCGGAGCGCGGGGCGGTTCTGCTTCGGATAGGACTTGGAGACGTTGTCGAATCGGATCACGAATGCACCACGGTCGGCCGGGAGTAGGTGTGCGTGACCTTACGCGAACCGGGAAGCCCCGCGCAGTCGCGGTCCGGGCTTGCGTGCTTTATCCTTTTTCGCCCTCGGGGGCGGAACGGAAGCGTTCACGGCCGGGGCGCGCCGGAACCTCGCGGAGCTGGCACAGTGGTAGGGGGAACGTCCGGATGGTGCCGGACGTTGTCCTGGTGTGAGCCCCGTGCGGGAGGAGGAGAGCGTATGACCTACGACCGACTGGTGTGCGCCAACTGCGCGGCCCCGGTCGCCGAGGGTCGCTGCCCCGTCTGCCGGGCCAACCGCGAGCGCCTGGCACCGCAGGGACTGTCCCCCGCGATGGTACTGACGCTGGTGATCGCCCTGCTGGCGACGCTGGCACTGCTGGCGGCGGTCCGCACGGTGTAGGCGAGGGCCTGAGGCCCGTACACGAGCCGGAACGACGGAAGGGCCGGGGAGGAGATCCTCCCCGGCCCTTCCGCGTGTTCAGCGCGCGTTCAGTCCGCGATCAAGCGGTCGTCAGGCGGCGGCGCCGCGCCCGCCCGCGACGAGGCGCGGCAGGAAGCGGAAGCCGATGCCACCGGCGATCATGGTGGCGGCGCCGATGATCAGGAACGAGGTCTCGGCCGCACCGGTCTCGGCGAGCTCCTCCTTGGCCTCGCCCTGCTGCACCGGCTGCGAGCCGGCCTGCTGGGTGTCGGTGTTGTTGTTCGAACCGGTCGAACCGTTGGAGCCGGTCGAGCCGTCGGCGACGCACTCGACACCGTCGAGCTCGACGGTGCAGGTGCCGGAGCCGCCGTCGGCGGACGAGCCGCCGTCGGTCGAGGAACCGCCGGTGGCGGAGGAGCCACCGTCGGTCGAGGAACCGCCGGTGGTGGACGAGCCGCCGCCGGTCGAGGAACCGCCGGTGGTGGAGGAGCCGCCGTTGCCGCCGTTCCCGTTCCCGCCGTTCCCGTTCCCGCCGTTGCCGTTGCCACCGTTGCCGGCGTCGGCACCGCCGTCGGCCGCGCCACCGTCGGCACCGCCGTCGGCCGCGCCACCGTCGCCACCATCGGCGCCACCGTCGGCCGCGCCACCGTCGCCACCGTCGGCACCGCCGTCGGCCGCGCCACCGTCGCCACCGTCGGCACCACCGTCGGCCGCACCACCATCGGCGCCACCATCGGCCGCGCCACCGTCGCCACCATCGGCACCGCCGTCGGCCGCACCGCCGTCGCCACCATCGGCACCGCCGTCGTTGCCGCCGTTCTCGCCACCCTCGATGTCACCGATGGTGGTGTTTCCGTCGCTGTCACCCAGCGCGCCGACCGTCACCTCGAGGGTCGAGCCGCCGTCGTTGCCACTGCTGACGGCCTGCGCGGCGCCGGCCGCGGTCAGGGACGCACCGGCGATGATCACGGCACCGGCCGCGACTCGCGCCAGGCGGACTCGCGTCTTGTTGGTCATCTGGTTGCTACCCCCAGTAGCTTCATCTCGTCATGGGGCAGCGCCAGGGGCCCCGGGCACGGGAAGCGTCATGGTTACTGGACCTGCCCCCGTTCACACGCGCCCCAGATATGCGCATGCCATCCAGCCACCCTTCCGAGTTTCCGATGCAGCGTCAAGGCCGTTGCGCGTGCGATGCCCGAAAGATCACCAGTTGGCCGACATGTGACGATGCAACTGTGACGTAAACCCGGAACTGCAGGCCCTGCGGGGGCAGTTCCCTTGTCGACAAAGCACCTCACCCACCTCCGAACCGCTTGCACCGGCGAACGCGCCGGGCCCCGCACCGAAAGGTGCGGGGCCCGGAAACGAACGCTGCGGGGCGGTTACTTCGCCTGCTCCTGCTGCTTGCGCCAGCGGATGCCGGCCTCCAGGAAGCCGTCGATCTCGCCGTCCAGGACGGACTGCGGGTTGCCGACCTCGAACTCCGTCCGGAGGTCCTTGACCATCTGGTACGGGTGGAGGACGTACGACCGCATCTGGTTGCCCCAGGAGCTGCCGCTGTCCTTGAGGGCGTCCATCTTGGCCCGCTCCTCCTGGCGCTGACGCTCCAGCAGCTTGGCCTGGAGGACGTTCATGGCGCTCGCCTTGTTCTGGATCTGCGAGCGCTCGTTCTGGCAGGAGACCACGATGCCGGTCGGGAGGTGCGTGATGCGCACGGCCGAGTCGGTCGTGTTGACGCCCTGGCCACCGGGGCCCGAGGCGCGGTACACGTCGACCCGGAGGTCCGACTCCTCGATCTCCACGTGGTCCGAGGACTCGACGACCGGGAGGATCTCGACGCCCGCGAAGGAGGTCTGGCGGCGGCCCTGGTTGTCGAAGGGCGAGATGCGCACCAGGCGGTGGGTGCCCTGCTCGACGGAGAGGGTGCCATAGGCGTACGGGGCCTTGACGACGAAGGTGGTCGACTTGATGCCGGCCTCTTCCGCGTACGAGGTCTCGTAGATCTCGGTCGAGTAGCCGTGGCGCTCGGCCCAGCGCAGGTACATGCGCTGGAGGCGCTCGGCGAAGTCGGAGGCGTCGACGCCGCCGGCCTCGGCACGGATGTTGACCAGCGCCTCGCGCTCGTCGTACTCGCCGGAGAGGAGGGTGCGGACCTCCATCTCGTCGAGCGCCTTGCGCACCGCGGTGAGCTCGGCCTCCGCCTCGGCGCGGGTGTCCGCGTCGTCCATCTCCTCGGCGAGGTCGAAGAGGACCTCGAGGTCGTCGATGCGGCCGCGCAGCGTCTCGGCCTTGCGGACCTCGGCCTGGAGGTGGGAAAGCTTGCTCGTGATCTTCTGCGCCGCCTCCGGGTCGTCCCACAGGGACGGGGCCGCGGCCTGCTCTTCGAGCACGGCGATGTCGGCCCTCAGCTTGTCGAGGTCCAGGACGGCCTCGATCGACCCCATGGTCGAGGAGAGGGACTTCAGCTCTTCGGATACATCGACGACTGCCACGCGTCCAGCGTAACGGCTCCCGGCCGGGAGCCGAACCTGTGCCCGTCCGCCCTGTGGACGGGCGGGGTCACGGCTGCGCGGGCTGCGAGGACGGCCGGGAGTCCTGGGGCGGGGTCCCGCCGTCCCCGGCGAGCGCCAGATAGCCGCCGACGCCGAGCGCTCCCGCGGCCACGGCGGCCGCGATGCCGAGGGCGATCCGGCGCTTGCGGACCACCCCGGACCGGTTGCGCGCCGAACCGGGCCGGCGGGCGCCGGCCGGGCGCGGGGCGCGGGCGGTGCCGTGCGGGCCGCCGGACAGCTCCTCGGGGCCGGGCACGCGCATGGAGGTGTGGGTGTCGCGGTGGGAGTCGGCGGAGGCGCCGGGCACCAGCGGGACGGCGGCACGGCGGCGGCCGGTGTCGGTGGCCGCGCCGGCGGCGGTGGCGTACGCGGGGTCCTCGTACGGCTCCGGGGGAGCGGGCTCGGCGTCGGGCTCGTCCACGTCCAGCGGCGGGATGCCCTTGAGCAGCGGCAGGACGTCGGCGAGGCGGGCGGCCAGCTCGGAGGCGCGCAGCCGGGAGGCGGGGGCCTTCGCGAGGCACTGGACGAGCAGCTGCCACAGCTCCTCGGGGATGCCGGGGAGCGGGACGACCGTCTCGGTGACGTGGCGGCGCAGGACGGCGCCGGGGTGGCCGCCGCCGAACGGGGTGAAGCCGGCGAGCAGCTCGTACAGGACGGTGGCGAGGGCGTAGATGTCGACGGCGGCGCGCGGCGGCAGGCCCTCGACGATCTCGGGGGCGAGGTAGTCGGGGGTGCCGATGATCCGGGTGGCCTTGGTGCGGCCGGGGGTGTCGATGAGCTTGGCGACGCCGAAGTCGGTGAGGAGGGCGGGGTGGGCGCCGCCGGGGCCGATCGGGCCCTCCATGTCGAGGAGGATGTTCTCCGGCTTGACGTCCCGGTGGACGACGCCAGCCGCGTGGGCGGCGGCGAGGCCCTCGGCGACGTCCCGGATGATCGCGACGGCCGCCTCCGGAGCGAGCCGGCGCTCGCGGTCGAGGCGGGTGCGCAGGTCGGTGCCGCGGACCAGGTCCATGACGAGGGCGAGGTCGTTGCCGTCGACGACGAGGTCGCGGACCTTGACCACGCGCGGGTGGTCGAGTCCGAGCAGGGCGGTCCGCTCCTGCACGAAACGGCCGACGAGCTCCTGGTCGGAGGCCAGGTCCTCGCGCAGGAGTTTGACGGCGACGGGGCCTTCGGGCCCCTCGCCGAGCCACACCGTTCCGGCGCTGCCCCGCCCGAGGATCTGGTGGGCGGTGTAGCGGCTGCCGATGTTCCGTGCCAAGACTGCTCCCTCAGCGGCTGCGGTTCGCGTCAAAGTTACGCGTCCCGGGCCGCCGCACGTCACTTCCGGAGCGAAATCACCCCTCGGAAGTCGATAAATCGGCAGTACGACCGCGTTCCGGCGGTCGTACTGCCCTCGATGCCGCTCCTGGTACGGCCGCCGGTACCGCTCTGGGGGGCGGCGGCTACTGGCCGGTGCCGCCCGATCCGGAGGATCCGGTGGCGTCCCCGATGGTGGAGATCCAGTCGCTGACGGTGGCGATGCCGTCGCCGATGGCCTCCCAGTAGCCCTTGCCCTGGGCGATCCAGTCCTGGAGCGGGGTGAGCTCCCAGACGAGCCAGCCGGCCACCACGAAGAGGACGATCATGACCAGGCAGCCCTTCAGGCAGCCGAGGCCGGGGATCCGCACCGGGTTGGCGCTTCGCCGGCGCGGCTCGCGCGGGGCCGGGGCGGGCGGCTGCGGCCGCTGGGGCTGCTGCGGCTGCTGAGGCGGCGCGTACTGCTGCTGCGGGGGCGGCGGGGGCGCGTACCGCTGCGGGGCGGGCTGCTGCTGGTACGGCTGCGGGCTCGGCGCCGGCCGCTGGGGCGCGGGGCGCTGCTGCTGGTACGGCGGCGGCTGCTGCGGCTGCTGGTAGGGCGGCGGCTGCTGCTGGTACTGCTGCGGCGGCGGGCCCTGCTGGTACGGCGGGGCCTGCGGCGGCTGCTGCGGGCGGCGCGGGGGGCGGCGGCGCAGCGGGTCCTCGCTGGGGTCCAGGTACTGGACCTGGGTCTGCTCGTTGCGGTCCCGGGCGGCGGCGAGCTGGCTCTGCCAGGGGTGCGGGTCCTCCGCCGGCGGGTTCGCCGGCATGGCGGGCATGACGGCGGTCGGGTCCGCCGCGCCGGGGGCGCCGGCCGGCAGGACCGTGGTCGGGTCGGCGGAGCCGGCCGGTCCGCCGGTGGGCAGGACGCTGGTGGCGGCGGCCGGGTCGAAGTGGCCGCCGGCGCCGGCGGGCAGCACCTGCGTGGGGTCCGCGGCACCGGGGGTCCCGGGGACCTGCGCCGGATCGGGGTCCGGGGCGAGCAGGGCGCCGACGCCCTCGGCGGCCTCGATCTGGGCGGGCGAGGAGTGGACGCCGATGCCGGCGGCCACCGTGCGCAGGCCGCGCGCCAGGTTGACGGCGCTGGGCCGCCGCGCGGGGTCCTTGCTGAGGCAGCGCTCGATGACCGTCCACAGGGGCGCGGGCACGGTGGAGGGGCGCCGGGGCTCCTCGCTGAGGTGCATGTGGAGGACTTCGAGGGCCGTGCCGCCGGCGAACGGCGGGCGGCCGGTGACCAGCTCGTACAGGAGGATGCCGGCGCCGTAGATGTCGACGGCGGAGGTCTGCGGGCGGCCCTCGGCGGACTCCGGCGCCACGTACGCGGGCGTGCCGACGAACTCGTGGGTGCGGGTGAGGCCCGGGGAGTCGGCGAGGCGCGCGATGCCGAAGTCGGTCAGCATCGGGTGCATGGCGCCGTCCCGCTCGGCCACCAGCACGTTGGCCGGCTTGAGGTCGCGGTGGACGACGCCGTCGGCGTGGCTGGCGGCGAGCGCGTCGGCGATCTGCGCGGTGAGCAGGGCGGCGGCGACCGGGGTCAGCGGGCCGTTCTCACGCAGGTAGCGGTGCAGGTCGGGACCCTCGACGAGGTCCATGACCAGGGCGAGGACATCGCCCTCGACGACCAGGTCGCGGGTGCGCACGATGTTCGGGTGCGTGAGCCGCAGGAGGACGGACCGCTCGCGCAGGAAGCGCATCACGATGTCCGCGTCGTTGGCCAGCTCCTCCTTGAGGACCTTGATCGCGACGGTCTCGCCGGGCTGGCCGGGCACGGCCGCCTCGGCGCCCGCCGTCTCCCGCTGGCGGGCTCGCCAGACGGTGCCCGTGGCGCCGCGGCCGAGCGGCTCCTCGAGCAGGTACTTGCTGCCGATTGGCCGCACGTCACGCGCTCCCTGCTGGTCTTGGTCCTGGATGGCCGGTCCCGCTCGGCGAGCCGAGCCGGGCCCCGGAGGCCCTCTTGTCTCTGTTGTGACCCGTCCGGGTGTCCGACCCACTCTAGTGCCGCCGAACGGGTCACAGCCCGGTCGTCCACAGGCCGATTTCCGCTGACACGTCCTGACCCTCCGGGCCTCCGGACGGCCGTCCGCCTCCGCCTGTGATCGCCGCCGGAATCCCACCCGGATTCCGTCCGAACTTGTCCGGAAGAAGACGCTCCTCCGGTCCGGATGGTTGCCGCACCGGCCCCGCCCCACCGGACGACCTGGCGTTTTCGCGTCACACCCGGCGGCTCCGGACGACTGTTCAAGATCACTTCCGGGCGACCCGGCGGCGGAGTGTCGGCGGCAGGTGCGAGGATGCCTCCAGCACGTCGCATCGGTGGGGTCGGGAGCCCCCGCGCCGTGCCGACCTGTACCGGGCGACGCGTCCGTGCCGGGTGGGGGGTGACACGGGGCGGTCCCCTGCCGGGCATGTCGCGCAGAAGGGACCGCTGACGGCGATGCAGATCCGGCTGACCGTCCTCGCGCCGCACGCCGGCCACGGCGCCGGCCGCGCCTGCGACGTGCTCGTCACGGCCCCCGCGGGCACGGCGCTGTCCGCCGTGGCCTCGAACCTCGCCGCCGCCGTCACCGGCCCCGACGCGGCCGGAAGCGGCACACCCGTGCTGTACGCGGGCGCGGAGCGGCTGGACGCCCGCCGCTGCGTGCTGGGCGAGCCGCCGCTGGTCGACGGGGCGGTCCTCGCGCTCCACGCCCCCGACCCGGACGACCGCGCCGGCCTCGCCACCACCGCCTCCTCCGCCGCCCGGCTGCACGTCGTCGCCGGCCCGGACGCGGGCGGGGTGCACCTGCTGCACGGCGGGGCGATCCGCGTCGGCCGCTCCGTGGAGGCGGACGTGCCGCTGGACGACCCGGACGTCTCCCGCGCCCACTGCACGGTGACCGTCGCCGGCGACGGCCGGGTCACCGTCGCCGACCTCGGCTCCACCAACGGCACCACGCTCGACGGCGCGCCCGTCGGCGACCGCCCGGTCCGGCTGCGCCCCGGCGCCCTCCTCCGCCTCGGCGAGTCCACCCTGCGGCTCACCGTCCCCGACGACGCCCCGGCGGACTCCGGGACGCTGCCCACGGCCCCCGACGGCGAGGGCCACCTGCGCGTGCCCCCGCCGCAGCCCTGCGCGGACGCGGACGGCGGCGGGCGGCCCGGCCGCTCCCCCGGGCCCGACGCGGGCGGCGCGTGGGCCGGACCCGGCGAGATCCCCGCCCCGACGGGCGCCTCCGCCCCGTCCTCCTGGACCGGACACGGCCCCGAGACCCACGGCGCGGGTGGCGTGCCGCTCGCCGACGCCTGGCCGGACGCCGGGCACGCGCGGGTCCGGGACCCCGAGGGCGGCGACGGCGGCGAGGCGCACAGCCGGGTCCGTACGGGCTCCGACGGCGCCGACCCGGCCACCCGCAGGACCGGCCGGCGCGGACTCGGCGCCTGGGCCCGACGGCTCGCGGGCGGCCGCGAGGCGGACCCCGCGGCGGGCGTGCCGGCGTCCCCGGCCGCGCCCGAGGCGGCCCGGTCCGACGCGCCCGGCGGGACCGCCGCGCCCGACACCTGGCCCGACCCCGCGGCCGTGCTGCTCACCGCGCTCGGCCCCGGCCCCCGGCTGTGGGAGCGGGACCCGGGCCACGCCGAGGCCCTGGTGGTCCGGCTCGGCACCGCCGACCGCGCGGAGCTGTCCGGGGTGCCCGTCACCGTCGGGCTGCGCGAGGCGGGCTCCCTGGGCCTGGCCGGACCGGCGGACCGGCTGGCCGGACTGGCCCGGGCCGTGGTGGCCCAGCTGGCCGCGCTGCACTCCCCCGCCGACCTGGAGATCGTCCTCGTCAGCGCCGACCGGAACCGCCCCCTGGAGGAGCGGCGGCGCGCCTGGGGCTGGCTCGGCTGGCTCCCGCACGCGCGGCCCGCGCACGGCCAGGACTGCCGGCTGCTCCTCGCGTACGACCGCGAGCAGGCCCAGGCCCGTACGGCCGAGCTGACCCGGCGCCTCGACGACGGGCCGCTCGGGCCCGGCTGGGCCAGCGCGGACCGGGCCGCGGTCGCGGAGGCCGCCGCGCGGTACGCGGGCCCGGCGACCGTCGTCGTGGTGGACGGCGACCCCGGCACGGCGGCGCTGCGCGAGACGGTGGCCCGGCTCGCCGGGGCCGGCGCGGCGGCCGGCATCCATCTGATCTGTCTGGCCGAGGCGCCCTCGGCCTCCCCGGCCTCGCCGGTCGCCGCCACCTACGAGGCGGCCTGCGCGGCCTCCCTCGCCTTCCGCGAGTGCGGGGCCGCGGCCCTCCTCAGCGGTGACGTGGCGACGGCGCTGCGGCTGCTGCGGACGTCCGGCGGGCGGGTCGCGGGCCACGGCACGGTCGGCGTCGTGGACGCGGTCTCCGTCGCCTGGGCGGAGCGTTTCGGGCGGGCGCTGGCCCCGCTGCGCACGGACGCGGCGTCGGCCGCGCCGGGGCGGGCCGCCGCGCTGCCGCCGTCGTCCCGGCTCCTGGACGAGCTCGGCCTGGCCCGGGCCACGCCCGCGTCCCTGATGGCCCGCTGGGCGTCCGCCGGGGAGGGCACGGCCGTCCTCGGCGCGGGCCCGCGCGGCCCGCTCTCGGTGGACCTCACGGCGGAGGGCCCGCACCTGCTGATCGAGGGCCCCGCGGGCAGTGGCCGGACGGAGCTGCTGCGTTCCGTCGCCGCCTCCCTCGCGGCCGGCGCCCGCCCGGACCGGCTCGGGCTGCTCCTGGTGGACGGCGCCGGCGGCGAGCGCGGCGAGGGCCTCGCGGCCTGTACGGAGCTCCCGCACGTCACCGAGCACCTGGTGGCGTCGGACCCGGTCCGGATGCGGGAGTTCGCCCAGGCGCTGGGTGCGGAGCTGAAGCGCCGCGCGGAGCTGCTCGGGGACGCGGACTTCGCCGACCGCCGGAGCACGCGCGCGGTGATCGGCCAGCGGACCCCGAGCGCCGCCGAGGCGGTGCCGCAGGGCGTCCGGACGAGCCTCCGGCTCCCCGACGCGGACCTGGGCGGCCGCCCGAGCGGCCGCACCCTGCGCACGGGCGCGGGCGCGGTGGGCGACAGCCCGCCGGGGGCCCGGACGCCGTACCAGGGCGCGGACGACCTCACCGGCCGCCCCTCGGCCCGTGTCCCCCGCCCCGCCGGCGCCTCCGACGAGCTGCCCCCGACGCCCAGCGACCGCCTGGGCGGCCGCGCCCACGTGGGCGATCTCCCGGCCGCCTTCAACGGCCGCCCGGGCGGCCGCCCCGGTGACCTGCCCAGCCGCCCCAGCGGCCGCACCCTCCGCACCGACGACTCTCCGCAGGGCGTCGACGACCTCCGCGACACTGTGAGCGCCCGTACGGCCCACCCGGGCGCGGGCGACCTGCCCGGCTCGGCGAGCGGGCGTACGGCCCACCGGGGCACGGGGGACACCCCGGGCGGCGCCGGCGGGCGTGCGTCCTCCCCCGGCGCGGGCGACGTCCCCGGCTCCGCGAGCGGCCGCACCGCCTACCCCGGCGCCCAGGACGTGACCGGCACGGCCGGCGGCCGTGCCCCGTACCCGAGCGCCTCCGACCTCTCCAGGAACCCGAGCGCCCGTACGGCGTACCCGGGCACGGGCGACCTGCCGGGCTCGGCGAGCGGCCGTACGGCCCACCCGGGCGCGGGCGATCTGCCCGGCTCGGCGAGCGGGCGCACGGCGTACCCGGGCGCGGGCGACCTGCCGGGCTCGGCGAGCGGCCGTACGGCGTACCCGGCGGCGGGCGGAGACGTACGCGGCTCCGCGGGCGGGCGGGCGGCGCACGCGCCGCGGGCCGACTACGGACCGGGCTCGATCGGCGAGCGGAGCAGCGCGCGCGTGCCCCGCCCGGGCAGCGAGGAGGACCACCTGCCCCGGCCCGCCGGCGGCCGGGTGCCGCTGCCCCGGCTCGTCGTCCTCGTGGACGACTTCGACGCCCTCGTCGCCCCCGCCCTCGGCGCGTCGGGGCGGCCCGCCGCCGGGTCCGTCGTCCGGGCCCTGGAGGCGGTCGCACGCCACGGCGAACGGCTCGGGGTGCACCTGATCGCGACCTCCGCCCGGCCGGACCGGACCGTCGACACCGACCTGGCGAACGGCGCCCGGCTCCGCGTGGTGCTGGACGCGCCCGCGAGCGTGCCGGGGCCCGACGTACCGGCGCCCGGCCGGGGCCGGCTGGGGCATCCGGACGGACGGGTGACGCCGTTCCAGGCCGGCCGGATCACGGGCAGGATCCCCCGGACGGCGACGCTGCGGCCGACCGTCGTCCCGCTGGAGTGGGAGCGGATGGGCGACCCGCCCGCCCGCCGCCCGGTCCGCGAGCTGGGCAACGGCCCGACGGACCTGGCCCTGCTCGCCAGCGCGCTCGACCGCGCGGCCCGCTCGGTGGAAGCCGCCCCGGTCCCCCCGCTCACCCACGCCTGACCCGGGCCCGGAGAGCCGGGGAGCCGGCCACGGGCCCGGGACGGCCCGGCCCGCCGGACGACTCACGGCGGGTGGCGGGTGGCGGACGCCGTGGGCGCCGACCGGTCGGCGCCCACCCGCCCGACCCCGCTCGGGCCCCCGCCCGACCCCGTCAGCCGCGTCGGGCCCGGTCAGGGCCCATCAGGCTCCTCCGGCCCTCATGAGGCCCCGTCAGACCTCCGTCAGGCCCCCGGCGGCAGCGTCCGCAGACCCGCCACCGCCGCGCGGGCGAGGTCGTCCACGTAGCCCTTCGGGAGGTCCGTGCGGACGACGACGAGGCGCCAGTAGAGGGGTCCCACGACGAGGTCGAGGGCGCGGCCGGGATCGGTGCCCTCGGGGAGTTCGCCGCGGGCCACCGCCTCGCGGACGATCTGGGCGACGACGCCCTCCTGCCCGTCGAGGAGCGCCGTGCGGACGGGCTCGACGATCTCGGGCTGCCGCGCGGCCTCGACGAGGAGCTCGGGGATGACCTGTGAGGCGATCGGGTGGCGCAGGGCGTGCGAGGCGACGGTGAGGAGGGCGCGTACGTCCCCCTCCAGCGAGCCGGTGGCCGGCGCCGGGAGACCCTGCGCGGCGACGGCTCCGACCAGGTCGAGGACGAGGGCGAGCTTGGACTTCCACCGCCGGTAGACGGCGGTCTTCCCGACCCCCGCGCGGCGCGCGATGCCCTCGATGGACATCCGGGCGAAGCCGACGGCGGCGAGTTCCTCGAAGACGGCGGCGCGGATGGCCTCGGTGACGTCCTCGCGGAGCACGGCGGCTCCGGCGGGAGCGCGACGGGGCGTGGGGGTGCTCATGCACCGCATCCTATCCAGCGCCGACGTCACGACGAGACGGTTGCGTTCCGACGTGAAGGCGGCCTAGGCTCACCTCACGACGATACGGACCCGTCCCGACGCAACGCACTCGTCCCGACGTGTCGAAGCGCGCCGCCACGCCCCCACGCGGCCACCCACCCGGCCACCCACCCGACACCCCGCACGGCACCCGCACTCCACGCCCTCCGTCGAAAGCGCCCGCACGTGACCCTGACACTGCCCCCGCCGCCGACCGCGACCACCGCACGGCCGACGCCGCCGACGCCGCCGACGCCCCCGCCGCTCTCCAGCGAGGACCTCCGGGCCCTCGCCCGCCGCCACGGCCTGTCCGTCAGCGGCGCGCGGCCCTCCCTCCCCGTCTACGTCCGGCAGCTCTGGGCCCGGCGCGACTTCATCGCCGCCTTCGCGACGGCCCGGCTGACCGCGCAGTACAGCCAGGCCCGGCTCGGCCAGTTGTGGCAGCTGATGACCCCGCTGCTCAACGCGGCCGTGTACTACCTGATGTTCGGCGTCCTGATGGACGTCCAGCACGGCGTCCCGGACTACCTCCCCTTCCTCCTGACCGGCGTCTTCGTGTGGACCTTCACCGCCAACACGCTCACCGCCGGCACCCGCGCGATCAGCGGGAACACCGGCCTGGTGCGCGCCCTGCACTTCCCCCGCGCGAGCCTCCCCCTCTCCCTCGCGCTCCTCCAGCTCCAGCAGCTGCTGCTGTCGCTCGGGGCGCTCGTCGTGATCCTGTTCTGCTTCGGGGAGTTCCCGACGTGGAGCTGGCTGCTCGCGGTGCCGGCGATCGCGCTCCAGGCCCTCTTCAGCGCCGGCGTCTCGCTCGCGCTCGCCCGGCTCGCCGCCCGCACCCCGGACATCAGCCAGCTCATGCCGTTCGTGCTGCGCACCTGGATGTACGTCTCCGGCGTCATGTGGTCGATCGGCTCCATGGCGTCGAGCGGCCGCTTCCCGGACGGGGTGGTCCTCGCCCTCCAGTGCAATCCGGCGGCGGTCTACATCGACCTCGTCCGCTTCGCCCTGGTCGACAGCTTCACCGCGGACAACCTGCCGCCCCACGTGTGGGCGCTGGCCGCCGGCTGGGCGGCGCTCGCCTTCGCGGGCGGCTTCGTGTGGTTCTGGAAGGCGGAGGAGACGTACGGCCGTGGCTGAGACAGGAGCGAAGACGACGACGGCGACCCCGCCGACCGGAGCGACCGAACCGACCACGACGGCCGGAGCGACCACGACGGCCGCAGCGTCCGGACCATCCGGCGCATCCGGCGCGACCGGAGCGACCGGAGCGACCAGAGCGACCGGAGCGACCGGAGCATCCGGCGCGACCGGCGAGGCGGCCGCACCGCCCGCCCCCACCGTCATCGCCGACCGCGTCCACATCGCGTACACCGTGCCGGCCGGCCCCGGCGGCAGCCGCCGGGTGCACGCCGTGAAGGGCGTCGGCTTCGTCGCCCGGCGCGGCGAGGCGATCGGCCTGATCGGTTCGAACGGATCCGGGAAATCCACCCTCCTGAAGGCGATCGCGGGTCTCCAGCCGGTGGAGAGCGGCACGATCTACACCCGCGGCCGCCCCGCCCTCCTCGGCGTCGACGCGGCCCTCATGGGCGACCTGTCGGGCGAGCGGAACGTGATCCTGGGCGGGCTCGCCATGGGCATGAGGCGCCAGGAGATCGCGTCCCGCTACGACGAGATCGTCGACTTCTCCGGCCTCGCCACGCCGGACCGGCCGGAGGACGACCCCCTCGCCCGCCCCCTGCGGACCTACTCCTCCGGCATGGGCGCCCGTCTGCGCTTCGCGATCTCCGCGACCGCCCGGACCCACGACGTGCTCCTCATCGACGAGGCCCTGGCCACCGGGGACGCCCGCTTCCAGCGCCGCAGCCGCCGCCGGATCGAGGAACTGCGGGCCGCGGCGGGCACGGTCTTCCTCGTCGCCCACGCGAACGCGACCATCCGGGACACCTGCGACCGGGCCCTCTGGCTGGAGGCGGGGACGCTGCGCATGGACGGGCCGGCGGACGAGGTGGTGGCGGCGTACGAGGAGTTCACCAGGACGGGCGCCATCAGGCCCGACAAATAAGACATATGACACATGGCGGACCTAAGGTCGGAGCGTGACGACGCCCGATCGCCCCCGCTCCCGCGCCTCCGGTCCCCCCTCCCCCTCGCCCCCCTCGCTGACCCGCTCGCCCTTCGAGTCGGACACCTTCACGTCCGCCACCTTCGTCACCGTCGGGAGCGGCCCGGTCCTCGCGCTCGCCGCGGTCTGGCTGCTCACGCGCGTGGGCATGCTGGTGCTGCTCGCCGGCGACAGCCTCGGCATCGGCGGGGTGGGCCACGAGGTCCAGCTGCTCTACCGCTACTGGTACGGGCTCTTCGCCGACGGGACCTTCCCGCCCTCCGACCCCACCTGGCAGTACCCGCCGGGCGCCGGGCTCGTGATCATGGCGCCGGGGCTGCTGATGCCCTGGCTCGGCTACACCCAGGCGTTCGTCGCCCTGACCCTGCTCGCCGACGCCGTCATCACCCTCGGACTCGCCGTCGCCGACCGCTCCCGGATCACCCACGGCGCCTGGTACTGGGTCTGCGCCCTGCCGCTCCTCCTCCACCTCCCGCTCGCCCGCTACGACGTCCAGGCCACCGCCCTCGCCGTCCTCGCCCTGCTGCTGTTCAAGGGCCGCTCCCCCGCCGCCCACCGGCTCGGCGGCGCGCTCGCCGGGCTCGGCGCCCTGGTCAAGGTGTGGCCGGCGCTCGCGCTGATCGGCACGCCCCGGGGGCGTACCACCCGCGAGGCGTGGACGGCCGCCGCCGTCACCGCCGGCACCCTCCTCGGGGTGCTCGCGCTCTGTTTCTCCGACACGCTCGGCTTCCTCCGCCAGCAGGGCGCCCGGGGCATCCAGATCGAGTCCCTGGGCGGCACCGCGCTCGCCCTCGCCCGCGCGGCCGGTCTCTGGCCGGGGACGGCGCAGATCCGCTACGGCGCCTACGAGTACGTGGGCCCGTACGTCTCCACCCTCGGCCACCTCTTCCTGCTGCTGACCGTCGCGGCCGTGATCTGGCTGGTGCTGTGGCGACTCCGCGCCACCCGCTGGAACGAGGCCACCCCGCTCGACGCGGCCCTCGCCGTGGTCCTGCTCTTCACCGTGACGAGCCGGGTGATCAGCCCCCAGTACCTGGTCTGGCTGCTCGGCCTCGCCGCCGTCTGCCTGACCTCCCGCCGGACCGTGATGCGCCCGGTGGCGCTGCTCCTGCTCCCCGCGGCGGCCCTCAGCGCCCTCGCGTACCCCGTCCTCTACGCCGACGTCGTCCTCGGCACCCCCGCGGGCCTGACGGTGATGGCCCTCCGCAACGCCCTGCTGCTGGCCGCGGCCGCCGTCGCCGCCGTCCGCCTGTGGACGTCGACGGTCACCCCCGTACGGGAGTAGCCGCCGGCCCCCGTACGGGAGTAGCCGCCGGCCCCGTACGGGAGCGCCCCGCACACGGCGAGGGGCCCCACCGGACAGGAGTGCTGTCCGGTGGGGCCCCTCGCGTCGCGCGGCCGGGCCGTCTCTCGACGGCTAGCTGTGCGTGCGCAGCAGCGTCCGCATCGTCCGCATGGCCACCGACAGGTTCGCCAGGTCGAAGGTGTCGGAGCCCTGGATCTCCTCCAGGGTGGTGTGGGCGCGGCCCAGGATCGCCGCGTTCTTGTCCTCCCACGCCTTGAAGCGCTCCTCCGGCGTCGAGGTGCCGTTGCCGGCGGCCAGGACGTCGGCGGTGAGCGCCGCGTGGGCGGCGAAGAGGTCCTCGCGGATGGAGGCGCGGGCCATGGACTGCCAGCGGTCGGCCCGCGGCAGCTCGATGATCCGGTCCATCAGGTCGGTGATCCGCAGGCGGTCGGCCAGGTCGTAGTAGACCTCGGCGACGGCCAGCGGGTCCTTCGCCGTGCGGTCGGCGATCGCGACGATGTCGAGCGTCGGGAAGGCGGACGAGAAGCCCGCGACGCGCACGGCCAGCTCCTCCGGGACCCCGAAGCCGGTCAGCTCGTCGAGGATCGAGCGGTACCACTCCGCGTCCGAGCCGCGCAGCAGCTCCGGCAGCTGCGCCCGGACCTGCTCGACCCGCTCCGCGAAGAAGTCGATGGTCTCGCCGAGCGCGAGCGGCTGCGGCCGGTTGTTGAGCAGCCAGCGGGTGCCGCGCTCGACGAGCCGGCGGGAGTGCAGCCGCATCCGGGTCTGGACCTCGGCCGGGACCTGGTTGTCCAGGGCCTCGACGGCGTCCCAGATCTCGCCGAGCCGGAAGATGGTCCGGGCCGCGGTCTGGGCCCGCACGATCTCCTCCAGCGACGCGCCGGTCTCCTCGCGGAGGCGGTGCAGGAAGGTCGAGCCGCCGGTGTTGACGGTGTCGTTGACCAGGATGGTGGTGATGATCTCGCGGCGCAGCGCGTGCCCGTCGACGGCCTCGCCGAACTTCTCGCGCAGCAGCGTCGGGAAGTAGGCGTGGAGCAGGCCGGCCAGGTACGGGTCGTCGGGCAGCTCGGTGCCGATCAGCTCGTCGGCCACCGTGATCTTGGTGTACGCGAGGAGGACGGCGAGCTCGGGCTGGCTGAGGCCCTTCTCGTTGTTGAGCAGCTCGCGGATCTGCCGGTCGTTGGGCAGGAACTCCAGCGAGCGGTCGAGCGCCCCGTCGCGGCCCAGGCGGCGCATGAAGCGCTGGTGGGCGTGGAGCAGGGAGGGCGACTGGGCGACGGCGTTGGCGAGGGCGACGTTCTGCGCGTAGTTGTTGCGCAGGACGAGCCGGCCGACCTCGTCGGTCATCTCGGCGAGGATCCTGTTGCGCTGCTTGACGGTCATGTCGCCGTCGGCGACGAGCCCGTTGAGCAGGATCTTGATGTTGACCTCGTGGTCGGAGGTGTCGACGCCGGCGCTGTTGTCGATGGCGTCGGTGTTGATCTTGCCGCCGTCGCCCTCGGGGCCGCCGACGCGGGCGAACTCGATGCGGCCGAGCTGGGTGGCGCCGAGGTTGCCGCCCTCGCCGACGACCTTGGCGCGGACGTCCTGGCCGTCGACGCGGATGGCGTCGTTGGCCTTGTCGCCGACGTCGGCGTTGGACTCGGCCGACGACTTCACGTAGGTGCCGATGCCGCCGTTCCACAGCAGGTCCACGGGGGCCTGGAGGACGGACTTCATCAGCTCCGCCGGGGTCAGCTTGGTGACGCCCTCCTCGATGCCGAGCGCGGCCCGCATGTGGGCGTTGACCGGGATCGACTTCGCGGTGCGGGGGTGGATGCCGCCGCCCGCCGACAGGAGCGAGGTGTCGTAGTCGGCCCAGGAGGAGCGGGGCAGGTCGAAGAGGCGGCGGCGCTCGGCGTACGAGGTGGCCGCGTCCGGGTTCGGGTCGATGAAGATGTGGCGGTGGTCGAAGGCGGCCACGAGGCGGATGTGCTCGGAGAGCAGCATGCCGTTGCCGAAGACGTCGCCGGACATGTCGCCGACGCCGACGACGGTGAAGTCCTCGGTCTGGGTGTCGTGGCCCAGCTCGCGGAAGTGCCGCTTGACGGACTCCCAGGCACCGCGGGCGGTGATGCCCATGCCCTTGTGGTCGTAGCCGGCGGAGCCGCCGGAGGCGAAGGCGTCGCCCAGCCAGAAGCCGTACGCCTCCGCGACGCCGTTGGCGATGTCGGAGAAGGTGGCGGTGCCCTTGTCGGCGGCGACGACGAGGTAGGTGTCGTCCTCGTCGTGGCGGACCACGTCGAGCGGGGGCACGACCTCGCCGGCGACCATGTTGTCGGTGATGTCGAGCAGCGCCGAGATGAAGGTCTTGTACGAGGCGATGCCCTCGGCCATCCAGGCGTCCCGGTCCACGGCGGGGTCCGGGAGCTGCTTGGCGACGAAGCCGCCCTTGGCGCCGACGGGCACGATGACGGTGTTCTTCACCATCTGCGCCTTGACCAGGCCGAGGATCTCGGTACGGAAGTCCTCGCGCCGGTCGGACCAGCGCAGACCGCCTCGGGCGACCTTGCCGAAGCGCAGGTGGACGCCCTCGACGCGGGGCGAGTACACCCAGATCTCGAAGGCGGGGCGCGGGGCGGGCAGGTCGGGGATGGCCTGCGGGTCGAACTTCATCGACACGTAGGAGTGCGGGGTGCCGTCGGCCGTCCTCTGGAAGAAGTTGGTCCGCAGGGTGGCCTTGATGACGGTGAGGAAGGACCGCAGGATCCGGTCCTCGTCCAGGCTCGCGACCTGGTCGAGGGCGGCGTCCAGCTCCTCCAGCAGGGCGTCGATCAGCTCGGTGCCGGCGCGCTGCCGCTCCGGCGCCATCCGGGCCTCGAAGAGGGAGACGAGCAGCCGGGTGGTGTGGACGTTGTTGCGGAGGGTGTCCTCCATGTAGTCCTGGCTGAACGGCGAGCTCGCCTGGCGGAGGTACTTGGCGTAGGCGCGCAGCACCATCGCCTCGCGCCAGGTGAGCCCGGCGGAGAGGACGAGGGAGTTGAAGTTGTCGTTCTCGGCCTCGCCGGTCCAGGTGGCGGCGAATGCCTCCTGGAAGCGCTCGCGGGCGTCGTCGCCGGCGTAGTCGCCGCCGTTGCCGGTGGGCGCCGGCATCCGCAGGCCGAAGTCGTAGATCCACGCGTGGGTGCGGTCGGCGCAGCGGAGCTCGTAGGGGCGCTCGTCGGTGACCTCGACGCCGAGGCGGTTGAGGACCGGCAGGACGGCGGAGAGGGAGACCTGCTCCCCGGTCTTGTAGATCTTGAAGCGGCGCTCGCCGGGGCCGGCGGCGACGGGCTCGTAGAGGGAGAGCGCGAAGTCCTTGCCGCTGGCGACGAGGGCCTCCATGCGGACCAGGTCGGCGACGGCGGCGCGCGGCGAGTGGTCGGCCTTGTAGCCCTCGGAGAAGGCGTTGCCGTAGCGGCGCAGCAGCTCGGCGGCGCGCTCCTCGCCGAACTCGGCGTTGAGGGCCTCGCCGAAGCCGTCGGCCCAGGAGCGGGCGGCCTCGACGAGCCGGGCCTCGATGCGGTCCACGTCGGCGTCGGTGAGGGCGGCGAGCTCGGTGCCGGGCTCGACGCGGATGACGAAGTGGAGGCGGGAGAGGATCGACTCGGTGTTCCAGGCGGTGAAGTCGACGGAGGCGCCGTTCAGCTCCTCCTTGAGGATGTCGATGATCCGCAGCCGGACGCGGGTGGTGTAGCGGTCGCGCGGCAGGTAGACGAGGGCCGAGAAGTAGCGGCCGTACTCGTCCTGGCGCAGGTAGAGCCGCAGCCGGCGCCGCTCCTGGAGGTACAGGACGCTGGTGACGATGGAGCGGAGCTGGTCGACCGGGGTCTGGAACAGCTCGTCGCGCGGGTAGGTCTCCAGGATCTGGAGCAGGTCGCGGCCGTCGTGGCTGTTCGGGGAGAAGCCGGCGCCCGCCAGCACCTCCTGGACCTTGCGCTTGACGACGGGGACCCGGCGGACCGACTCGGTGTACGCGGCGGACGAGAAGAGGCCGAGGAAGCGGCGCTCGCCGATGACGTTGCCGTCGGCGTCGAACTTCTTCACGCCGACGTAGTCGAGGTACGAGGGGCGGTGCACGGTCGCGCGGCTGTTGGCCTTGGTCAGGATGAGCAGCTTGTGCTCGCGGGCCTTGGCGCGGGCGTCGGCGGGCAGCCGGCTGAAGGACGGGGAGACCGGGTGGGCGTGGTGGCCGGACTCGCCGTCGGTGTGGTGCGGGTCGGAGCGCAGGATGCCGAGGCCGGTGCCGGGGACGGCGGCGAGCGCGTCGCCGTCGACGAGCTCGTACTCGCGGTAGCCGAGGAAGGTGAAGTGGTCGTCGGCGAGCCAGCGCAGCAGCTCCTGGGCCTCCTCGACCTCGGTGGGCCGCAGGTCGGAGGCGGTGGGCTCGGCGGTGAGGCCGTCGGCGATGCGCAGCGCGGCGTCGCGCATCTTCTCCCAGTCCTCGACGGTCTCGCGGACGTCGGAGAGGACGCGGAGCAGGTCGGCGGTGATCTGCTTGAGGTCGGCCCTGTCGGTCTCGCGGTCCATCTCGACGTGGATCCAGGACTCGGCGAGCGCGTCGTGCGGCAGCTCGCCGTGGATCTGGGTCGACAGGACCTCGATGAGCTTGCCGGTGATGTCACGGCGGACGAGGACCTGCGGGTGGATCACGACGTGGATGCCGCGGCCCTGGCGGGAGAGCTCGTTGGTGACGGAGTCGACGAGGAACGGCATGTCGTCGGTGACGACCTCGACGACGGAGTGGCTGCTGGTCCAGCCGTTCTCCTCGACCGTCGGGGTGTGCACACGGACGTTCGCGGTGCCCTGGGGGCGGTTCTCCGCGAGCCGGTAGTGGGACAGCGCGGCGCCGAAGATGTCGTCCGGGTCGCGGTCCGTGAGGTCCTCGGGGGCGGTGTGCAGGTAGTAGCGCTGGAGATAGTCGAGCACGGTGTCCCGGTCCGGGCGCTCGCCCTCCGGGCCCGTCGGAAGTCGCCCCCCGACCGGGCTGTGCTCAGCTACGCGGGCGGCCCTCTCGAGCAGCTCGGCCTTTGCTTCGTCCAGCTTGGTCTGCATGTCCTCTGACTCCTGTCGCGCGCCGTTGCGTGACGTCGGTGGGTAGGGCAGAACGCCTCGACGCGGTGATTCCGGTCGAAGTCGACGTTATGCCCGGCTGAGAGATGCCCGGAGGGAAACCGGCCACGAAGCGCGGCGATTCCGGACGGAGGGGATCGGCGCACGCACGCTCGGCCCGGCCGCGTGAGCGGACCGGGCGGCAGCCGGGGGCCGCTCTGCCCCCGCGGCGTATCGCGCTGATCACGGGAAAAGCCTATCGCTCAAGCCCCCTGCCCCGTCATGAGCCGTATGTGTACAAAAGCGGGGGTGGAAGTTTGACGTTCTGGACAGCGACACATGCACTCTTGGCGGATCGCGCGGAACGGTGCAGCGTGGACGCGAGCACGACGACGGACGACCATCCCTGAAACCGGGAGAACCATGGCGAAGATCTTGATCGTGACGGGGGACGCGGCGGAATCGCTGGAGGTGTTGTACCCGTACCAGCGTCTGCTCGAAGAAGGGTACGAGGTCGACATCGCCGCTCCGGCGCGCAAACAGCTCCGGTTCGTGGTCCACGACTTCGAGCCCGGCTACGACACGTACACGGAGAAGCCCGGCTACACCTGGCCCGCCGACCTGGCGTTCTCGGAGGTCGACCCGGGCGACTACGTGGCGGTGGTGATCCCGGGCGGCCGCGCCCCGGAGTACCTGCGCAACGACCCGGAGCTCCGCAAGATCCTCAAGTCGTTCTTCGACGCGGACAAGCCGGTGGCCCAGATCTGCCACGGCCCGCTGCTGACGGCGGCGGTCGGCGGCCTGGAGGGGCGCCGGGTCACCGCGTACCCGGCCCTCGAACCGGACATGCAGGCCGCTGGCGCCGACTTCCAGGACTCGGCGGCGGTCGTCGACGGACTGCTGGTCTCCTCGCGCGCCTGGCCGGACCACCCGACGTGGATGCGCGAATTCCTGAAGGTGCTGCGCGCCAAGGGCTGACGCCCCCGCGGGGCCGCCCGGCGGGCGGCCCCGTCCATCCGGCTACGCGAGCTCCTCCGCGACGGCGACGGCCTCCTCCAGGGAGTCGACCACCGGCACGCCGACCCGCTCCAGCGAGGCCCGGCTGTGCGAGCCGCCGGTGTAGAGCACGGCCTTCGCCCCGACGTGCGCGGCGGCGATCGCGTCGTCGGCGGCGTCGCCGATGACGACGATCCGCTCGGACGGGACGGCGAGCGCCTCCAGGTGGCGGACCATGTGCCCGGACTTGCCGTCCGTGGAGCTGTCGGGGCGCCCGTCGACCCGGAGGAACCGCTCCGAGATCCCGTACCGCCGCACCAGCGGCAGCAGCTCGGCGTGCGGCGCCAGCGACAGCAGCGACTGGGTGGCCCCGGCGGCCTGCCGGGCGGCCAGCAGCTCGGCGGCGCCCGAGGTCAGCCCGCACCCCTCGGCCCGCTCCCAGTAGTGCCGGTGGAAGGTCCCGTCCATCAGGGTCCACTCGGCGTCGGTGGGCAGCCGGCCCATCAGCCGCTCGTAGAACCTCGGGACCGGGACGGTGTACAGCTCGCGGTACCGCTCCAGCGTGATCGGTTCGAGGCCGAGCTCCGCGAAGGCCGCGTTGGTGGCGCCGATGACGGCGCCGGTGTCGTCGAGCAGGGTGCCGTTCCAGTCCCAGACCAGATGCTTCCCCGTGTGCTGCTTCCCCATGGAGCGACGGTACAGGCCGCGGCCTCAGCGGAGGAGGGAGGGGATCTCCTGCACCCCGAACCAGAGCAGCTCGTGGTCCTCGGCCCCGTCCACGACGAACTGCGCGTCGTCGTCGCCCAGGTCGGCGGCGCCGAGCGCGGCGGCCGCGGCGGTGACGTCCGCCTCGGCGTCGTCCGCGTCGGCGTGCACGGCGGCGGCCTTGGCGAGGGCGACGGCCGCGGCGATCCGCACCTCGCCGATCGCACCGGCGTCGAGCCCGCGGTCCGGGTCCGCGGCGGCGTCCTTGTCGGCCACGTCGACGGCGACGACCACCCGGCGCCGCGGCGCCTCCGGGTCGCCCGCGACGAGCCGCAGCGAGGCGGCGGCGGCGCGGCTCAGCGCCGCGTACTCCAGCTCCTCGATGTCGTCGGAGACGTACCACTCGCGCAGCGCCGGCGTGACGGCGTAGGCGGTCAGCGGGCCGGGGCCCAGCTCGCCCGCCTTGTGCGCCTGTGCGAGACCGGGAAGGGTCAGAGGGACGTACACGCGCATGACTGGCCGCTTTCGTAGTCGGAAACGCCCTCAGGATACGTCCGGCCCCACCGCCCCGGGATGTCCACCCGTGGGCCGCCGCCGCCCTGATAGGTGAATCACTCAGCGTGTCCGCCGCCGCCTCCACCACCCTTGCGGCGGCCGGAACGGGCCTTGTACAAGATCCCCACGGAAAGTTACCGACCGGTATCACACGGTCACATCGGAAGGGGTCCCATGCCGCACCGCGCCTCCGTCACCCACCCCCACCCGGCTCCCCCTCCCGGGCCCGACCACCCCGCCGGCACCCCCGCCATCCGCCCCCACACGCCCCCGCCGCCCAGGACCGACCACCCCGCCGGCACCCTCGTCCCCCACCCCCACACGCCCTCACCGGCCGGCACCGGCCACCCCGCCGGCGTCCGCCCGGCCCCCACCGCGCCTCCCGCGCCTCCCGCCCTCACCGTGCCTGCCGCGCCTCCCGCGCCTCCCGCCCTCACCGCCCCCGCGCCCCGCGGAGCCCCGCAGACCGCCGTCCGGCGCGGCGGACGCGCCCCGCGCCACGCGGGCGCCTCCGGCGGCCCCGGTGGCCGTCCACGGGCCGCCGTACCCGCCCAGGGCACCGCCGGCGGCCGGCCCGGGTGCGGCGCCGGCGCGGTGGCGCCCCGGGCCCTCCCCGTCCACACCGCCTTCGCGGAGCGGCTGCTCGCGGTGCTCAGCGGGGACCGGCCGGTGCACTCGATGCTGGGGCTGACCGTCGGGGAGGCGTACGAGCAGCTGGTCCGGCTCGCGCCCAGGAGCACGGTCCGCGGACCCGGCCCCCGCCCGGTCCTGCGCCGGTGCGCCGCCCAGCCGCACTCCGGCGACACCGTCCTGGAGGTCTTCGCCTCGCTCGCCGCCGGCCACCGCGTCCGCGCCCTCGCCTTCCGCCTGGAGCGCGGCCCCGACCACCGCTGGCGCTGCGCCTCCGTCGAGCTGGACGGCCTGGGCCGGCTCGTCGGCGGCGGCGCCCAGCCATGACGAAGGGCCCTGCCGGACGGATCCGGCAGGGCCCTTCGACGGTTCGGGCCGCCCTTACTTCTTGCGGCGGCGCCCGCCCGCGTTCTTCTGCGCCTTGCGGCGCTCCGCGCGGGTCATGCCGTCGCCCTCCGCGTCACCGTCCGCGCCGAAGTCGCCCTCGACGACACCGCCGTCGCCGTCCACCGACGGCGCGGAGAAGTGCAGCCGGTCCGGACGCTGCGGGGCGTCGAGCCCCTTCGCGCGGATCTCCGGACGGCCGCCCGCCGGCACGGCGTCGCCCTTGTCCAGAGACGGCGCGCCGGCCTGCACCGGGACCTCCTCGACCTGCTGCTCGACCTGGACCTCCAGGTTGAACAGGTAGCCGACGGACTCCTCCTTGATGCCCTCCATCATGGCGGTGAACATGTCGAAGCCCTCGCGCTGGTACTCGACCAGCGGGTCCTTCTGCGCCATCGCGCGCAGGCCGATGCCCTCCTGGAGGTAGTCCATCTCGTAGAGGTGCTCGCGCCACTTGCGGTCGAGGACCGAGAGGACGACCCGGCGCTCCAGCTCACGCATGATCTCCGAGCCGAGCTGCGTCTCGCGCGCCTCGTACTGCTCGTGGATGTCGTCCTTGATGGACTCCTCGATGAACTCGGCGGTGATGCCCGCGCGGTCGCCCGCCGTGTCCTCGAGCTCGTCGACGGTGACCTTCACCGGGTAGAGCTGCTTGAAGGCGCTCCACAGCCGGTCGAGGTCCCACTCCTCCGCGAAGCCCTCGGCGGTCTCCTGGCGGATGTAGTCGTCGATGGTGTCGTCCATGAAGTGGCGGATCTGCTCGTGCAGGTCCTCGCCCTCCAGGACGCGGCGGCGCTCGCCGTAGATGACCTCGCGCTGCCGGTTGAGGACCTCGTCGTACTTCAGGACGTTCTTGCGCGTCTCGAAGTTCTGGGTCTCGACCTGCGACTGGGCGGAGGCGATGGCCCGGGTGACCATCTTGTTCTCGATCGGCACGTCGTCCGGCACGTTGGCCATGGCCATCACGCGCTCGACCATCTGGGCCTTGAAGAGGCGCATCAGGTCGTCGCCGAGCGACAGGTAGAAGCGCGACTCGCCCGGGTCGCCCTGACGGCCGGAACGACCGCGCAGCTGGTTGTCGATACGGCGCGACTCGTGGCGCTCGGTGCCCAGCACGTACAGGCCGCCGAGCTCCTTGACCTCCTCGAACTCCGCCTTCACGGCCTTCTCGGCGCGCTCCATGGCGGCGGGGAGGGCCGCGGCCCACTCCTCGACGTGCTCGACCGGGTCCAGACCCGCCTGGCGCAGCTCCGCCTCGGCGAGGTCGTCCGGGTTGCCGCCGAGCTTGATGTCGGTACCGCGGCCGGCCATGTTGGTGGCGACGGTGACGGCGCCGCGGCGGCCGGCCTGGGCGACGATGCTGGCCTCGCGCTCGTGGTGCTTGGCGTTCAGCACCTCGTGCGGGACACCGCGCTTGGAGAGCTGCTGCGAGAGGTACTCGGACTTCTCGACCGAGGTGGTGCCGACGAGGACCGGCTGGCCCTTCTCGTGCTTCTCGACGATGTCGTCGACGACGGCGGCGAACTTGGCGACCTCGGTCCGGTAGATCAGGTCGGACTGGTCCTTGCGCTGCATCGGCCGGTTCGTCGGGATCGGGACGACGCCGAGCTTGTAGATCTGGTGGAACTCGGCCGCCTCGGTCATGGCCGTACCGGTCATGCCGGAGAGCTTGTCGTAGAGGCGGAAGAAGTTCTGGAGGGTGATCGTGGCGAGCGTCTGGTTCTCGTCCTTGATCTGCACGCCCTCCTTGGCCTCGATGGCCTGGTGCATGCCCTCGTTGTAGCGGCGGCCGGCGAGGATACGGCCGGTGTGCTCGTCGACGATCATGACCTCGCCGTCGATGACGACGTAGTCCTTGTCCTTCTTGAACAGTTCCTTCGCCTTGATGGCGTTGTTCAGGTAGCCGACGAGCGGGGTGTTCACCGACTCGTAGAGGTTGTCGATGCCGAGCCAGTCCTCGACCTTGGCGACACCGGCCTCGTGGATGCCGACGGTGCGCTTCTTCTCGTCGACCTCGTAGTCGCCGGTCTCCTCGATGCCCTTCAGCGGGTTGCCGGGCTCGCCCCTGGTGAGACGGGTGACGAGCTTCGCGAAGTCGCCGTACCACTTGGTGGCCTGGTCGGCCGGGCCGGAGATGATCAGCGGCGTACGGGCCTCGTCGACCAGGATCGAGTCGACCTCGTCGACGCACGCGTAGTTGTGGCCGCGCTGGACGAGCTCGTCCTTCGACCAGGCCATGTTGTCGCGCAGGTAGTCGAAGCCGAACTCGTTGTTCGTGCCGTACGTGATGTCGCAGCCGTACTGCTCACGGCGCTGCGCCGGGGTCATGTTGGCGAGGATGCAGCCCACCTGGAGACCCAGGAACTTGTGGACCCGGCCCATCATCTCGGAGTCGCGCTCGGCCAGGTAGTCGTTGACCGTGATCAGGTGCACGCCCTTGCCGGAGAGCGCGTTGAGGTACGCCGGGAGCGTGCCGACGAGGGTCTTGCCCTCACCGGTCTTCATCTCGGCGACGTAGCCGAGGTGCAGCGCGGCGCCGCCCATGATCTGGACGTCGTAGTGGCGCTGGCCGAGGACGCGCTTGGCCGCCTCGCGGACGGTGGCGAACGCCTCGGGCAGCAGGTCGTCGAGGCTCTCGCCGTCGGCGTACCGCTGCTTGTACTCCTCCGTGAGGGCCCGCAGGTCGGCGTCGGAGAGGTTGACGAAGTCCTCTTCGATGGAGTTGACCTGGTCCGCGATGCGGTGCAGTTTGCGCAGGATCTTGCCTTCGCCTGCACGCATGAGCTTGTTGAAGACGGACACTGAGGCTGGTCTCCTTGCCGGTCGGGCCTGGCACTGGGTCTTGTCACGGACACGAGCGCGGGCACGGCAGGTGGTCCCCACCGCAACGGCCATCGTAAGCGAGACCACCCTCACGGAGGGAGGCCCGCAGGGTAGCCGCCGCACGTCCGCCCGGAAAGAGAACGCCCGAGGTGGTCGGAAGGTGCCGCGCCTTCCGAAAAGTGTTCGCTTCCGTCCGGCGCGCTCCCCACAATCCGGGCATGGATCCCATCACGCTCACCAGCGAACGCCTCCGGCTCCGCGTCTTCGTCCCCGAGGACGAGGACATCGTGTACGCGCACTGCCAGGACCCCGCCATCCGCCGCTGGACGACCGTGCCGGATCCGTATCCGCGCGAGGCCGCCTCGTTCTTCCTGAACCGGATCGTCCCGGACGGCTGGCGCGACGACACCGACTACGCCTTCGCCGTCGAGCCGCTGGACGGCGGCCCCCTGATCGCCGCCGTCGGCCTGCACAACCGCGGCACCGGCGTCTGGGAGGTCGGCTTCTGGCTGGCCCCCGGACAGCGCGGCAAGGGCTACATGACGGAGGTGGTCCGGACCGTCGCCCACTGGGCCTTCACCGGCCTGGGCTGCGTCCGGCTGATCTGGCGCGCCGAGATCGGCAACACCGGCTCGCGCGCCGTCGCCGAGCGGGTCGGCTTCGCCCTGGAGGGCGTCCAGCGCGCGGGCCTGCTGCACAACGGCACGCTCCGGGACGCCTGGATCGGCTCGCTGCTCCCCTCCGACTTCGGCCTGCCCAGCCCCGTCCCGTACCTGCCGCCCCGGCAGGCGCCGGCCTCCGTGGACCCCCGGGCGACCGCCGCCCCGGAGGCCCCCGGCACTGTCGGTCCGGGGGCCTAGGGTTTCCGCATGACGACCGTGCCGACCGCTCCGAAGCCCGCTCCCCAGCCCGTCGCCGACCTCTCCGCCGCCGAGGCCCGCCGGATCGCCCTGCGCGCCCAGGGCTTCCTCGGCGCCCCCGACCGCCGGGCCGGGGTCCGCGGGGTGCTCCGTCACCTCGGCCAGGTCCAGCTGGACACCATCTCGGTCCTGGCCCGCTCGCACGAACTGATCCCGTACGCGCGCCTCGGCGCGGTCGGCCGCCCGGCGGTGGAGGAGGCGTACTGGTCGGAGGGGCACGCCTTCGAGTACTGGTCGCACGCCGCCTGCATCCTGCCGGTCGAGGAGTGGCCGCTCTTCGCCTTCCGCCGCCGCGCCTACCGCGACCGCCCGCACTGGCACCACGCGCTCTCGGACGGCTCCTACGCCAAGGTGATCGACCAGCTGCGGTCCGAGGGCCCGCGGACGGCGACCGAGCTCGGCGGCGCCAAGAACAAGGGCGAGTGGTGGGACTGGTCCGACACCAAGATCGCGGTCGAGCGGGCGCTGATGTACGGCGAGGTCGTCGTCACCGAGCGGCGCGGCTGGAAGCGCGTGTACGACCTGGCGGAGCGCGCGATCCCGGAGCCGCTGCGCCACGACGACCTGGACGACACCGAGTGCGTGCGGCGCCTCGTCCGGCAGGCGGGCGAGGCGCTCGGCGTCGGCACGCGCACGGACATCGCCGACTACCACCGGCTGAGGGCGGAGCAGTTCGACGCGGTGGTGGCGGACTCGGGCCTGGTGCCGGTGACGGTGGAGGGCTGGGGGAAGCCGGCCTGGGCGGACCCGGCGGCGCTGGCGACGGAGCCGCGCGGCCGGCACCGCACGACGCTCCTCTCCCCCTTCGACTCGCTGATCTGGGAGCGGGCGCGCACGGAGCGGATCTTCGGCTTCACGCACCGCCTGGAGGCGTACGTGCCGAAGCCGAAGCGGGTGCACGGCTACTTCGCGATGCCGGTCCTCGCCGGAGGCCGTCTGGTCGGCCGCGTGGACCCGGCCCGCGAGGGCCGCACCCTGGTCGCCAAGCAGGTCTCCCTGGACGGCCCGAAGGCGGTGCCCGCGGTCGCCCAGGCGCTCCGCGAGGCCGCCGCGTGGGTCGGCTGCGACGCGGTCCGCGTGGAGCGCGTGGACCCGCCGGAGGCGGCCCCGCCGCTCACGAAGGCGCTGGACGCGTAGCGCCCGGCGCCTACCGGATCTCCAGGATCTTCTCCCGCATGGCGTACACCACGGCCTCCATGCGGGAATGCAGCTGAAGTTTCTCCAGGATGTTCCGCACGTGGTTCTTCACCGTGTTCTCGGAGATGAAGAGTTCCTTGGCGATGTCCCTGTTGTTCATTCCGGTCGCGACGAGCTTGAGGACCTCCAGTTCGCGGTCGGTGAGCCGGGGCGCGGGGACGAGACGGCGCTCGTCGGTGCGCTGGATCATCGACTTGAACTCGGTGAGGAGCTTCGACGCCATCGACGGGCTGATCTGCGACTGCCCGTCCGCGACGGCGCGGATCGCGGTCGCGACCTCGTCGGTGGAGATCTCCTTGAGGAGGTAGCCGGTGGCGCCCGCCTTGATCGCGTCGTAGAGGTCGGCCTCCTCGTCGCTGATCGTCAGCATGATGATCTTCGCGCTGGGCGCGACCTCCTTGATGGAGGTGCACGCCTCGATGCCGCCGCGCCGGGGCATCCGCACGTCCATCAGGACGATGTCGGGCAGCAGGTCCGCCGCCTTGTCCACCGCCTCGGCCCCGTCGCCGGCCTCGCCGACGACCTGGATGTCCTCCTCCTGCGCGAGGACGATCTCGAGTCCGCGCCGGAAGAGCGCGTGGTCGTCCACGACCAGCACCCGGATCGGCTCCTTGCGATAGACCTCGTTGGCCGATTCCGGTCCTTCCTGAACACCCTCATGGGCGAGCGCGCCGCGCTCGTGCCCGCTGAGCACCGGGCCGAAGCTGTCTGCCATCGTTCCTCCCCCTGAAGGCCGTGGCCTGAATTCATTTCCGGTCCTCCAACCACTGCCCGGGAAGCACCGGTTGGCGTGCGCGCCATGATTTCATGCCCCGGCGGTCCCGGGGTGGCCCCATGGGCGCACAGGGGTGCCCCTGGGGGGCGCGGGGAGCGCTCCAGGGGCACCGGACGGTACTCATGTGGCGGATGGTGCGGTGCGGGCGCGGTGTGCGGAGAGCGCTGCCGCAGCCCGGCCTCCGGGCGGCCCGTCGGCCGATCGGCGGGGACCGGTCGGCGGGGCCGGCCGGTCAGCCGTTCGACGGGTCAGCCGCCGAGCGCACCGCCCGCGCCGCCGCTGTTCTCGGCGAGCGGGTCGTTCTCCAGGTGGATGACGCCGTAGTCGTAGGCGTGGCGCCGGTAGACGACGCTCGGCTGCTTGGTCTCGGCGTCGACGAAGAGATAGAAGTCGTGCCCGACCAGTTCCATCTCGTAGAGGGCCTGGTCGAGTCCCATCGCGGCGGCCCGGTGCGTCTTCTCGCGGACCACCAGCGGACCTTCGCCCTGGACCTCGATCGAGCCCATCATCGTGGTGGGCACCTCGCCGCCGGTCTCGTCGGCGACGAGCTCGCCGTGGCCGTTCAGCTGGGCGACGCCGGGGACGACGTCGGCGACCTCCGCCGCGGAGAGCCGCCCGTTGCCCCGGCGGGTGTAGCGCTTGTCGTGCTGCTTGCGGAGCCTGGCCTCCAGCTTGTCGCTGGCCAGGTCGAGGGCCGCGTACGGGTCGCCGGCCGACGCTTCCGCCCGGATGACCGGGCCTCGGGAGTGGAGGGTGATCTCCACGCGGTCGGACCGGTCGGCCTGCCGCGGGTTGGGCTCCTTGGACACCTCGACGTCGAGGCTGATCACCTTGCCGTCGAGCTTCTGGATCTTCTCCAGCTTCAGCTTCTCGGCCACGTGCTTGCGGAACCGCTCGGGCACCTCTGTCTTGCGGCCCTTGACGACGATGTCCACGCAGAACTCCGTTCCCGGATCGCCCGTCCGGCTCCTAGGCCGACGGGCATCTCCCTTTGCACCAGCCCCGGCGTTCCACCGGAGCTCGGACTTGGCGACTTCGACCTCGTCCTCCCCAGTCGACAAGATCGCCACCCCGTCGACGAGAGGTTAATTCGCCTTTAACTCCTGTCCTGTGCGCAACCATGTATGCATCGAAGGATCGGACTTTCGTCCGCCCTCACAACCGAACATAGCCCCTTCGGACGGGTGTCGGCACCCGCTGCCGAGACTTACCTCCATTCGGAGGCTTTCACCTCTCACCACCTGCAACGATCCAAGTTCTTGGCGAGTTCCGGTTTATTTCGAACGAAGCGGGAGATGATGCGATCACAGCCGCCACCCGCTGTTCGAATTCGTGCTGCGCGGAATCACCGCGGGATCTTTCCGCCGTTCCGGGGATGAACGGAGGGTGTACGACCCTGAGGGCACGCGCCGCCTCCGCGAGCGTCGCGCCGGTGGTCATCAGGTCGTCCACGACGACCACCCGTCCGGCCGCCAGGAGCCGCGCGCCGCCCGGCACCACCTCCAGCGCGCCGGCCAGGTTCGCCCACCGTCCGCGCGCCCCGAGCCCCGCCTGGTCCGCCACCGCCCGCCGCTGCCGCAGCACCGGCACCACCCGCGCCGGCCGTCCCGCGCGCCGCAGCCGCGCCGCCGCGGCCAGCGCCACCCGCCGCGTCGGATCATGCCCCCGCGCCCGCACCGAGCGCCGCGAGGACGGCACCGGCACCAGGAGCAGCGGACGCCCCCCGCACTCCCCCACGGCGGCCTCCACGGCCCGCGAGAGCACCTCTCCCAGCGCCGCGGCGAGCCCCAGCGCCCCGCGCTCCTTGTGGGCGATCAGCAGCGCCCGTACCGCCCCCTCGTACGGCACGGCGGCGTGCACCTCCGGCAGCCCCGCGGGCTCCGGCGCCGGCCGCACCCGGACGGCCCCCGTCCCGGACCCGGCCAGCTCGCCCGCGCACCGCGCGCACAGCCCGCCCCGAGGCGCCCCGCACCCCTCGCAGGCGACGGGCAGCACCAGCCCGGAGATCTCGCGCCACCAGCCCCGCATGCGACCACTCTGGCCACGTCCGGCAGCCCCCGCCACCCCTGTGGACGACGCCCTGTGGACAACGGGGACCGGCCGGGGACCCCGGGGACGAACAAGCCCCCGGGACCGCTCCTACCCGGGGTAGACCGGCTCGGACCCGGACTTCACCACCGGCTGCCAGGTGGCCCCCGGCATCAGCCGCACGATCCCGTCGTTGCCGGAGGCGGCGATCAGCGGCTCGCTCTCCCGGTACGGCGCGGCCACCCCGTCGACCCCGTTGAGGCCCGGCAGCACCGAACTCGCGGAGGTGGAGCCGTCGGTCTCGAGGTAGCGGATCTGCTGCACGCCGCCGGCCTCCCGGCCGACCACGACGAGCCGCGACGGCCCGGCCCAGGAGACGGACGAGACCGACTCCATGCGCGGCGCGGCCGGCCGGAGGTCGTCCACCGACACGACCTGCTCGTCCATGCCGTCCTGCCGCTCGATCCGGCCGATCTGGAGGGTGGTCCGCCCCTCGCGGGTGATCAGGAGCGCGATCCGCACCCCGTCCGCCGAGACCCGCAGCGACTCGACCCGGGTGTCGTCCGTCAGCCAGTCCGCGCGGACCTCGATCCACTTGCCGGTGCCGTCGGGCACGACCACCAGCCGCTGGTGCCCCTTGGCCCGGTCGGCGATCCACAGATTGCCGCGACCGTCCCAACTGGGCTGCGAGAGCCGGTCCTTCGGATCCACCGCGGCGCCCGCCGAGCTCCTGAGCACCGCCTGCGGCTGCTCCTGCTCGGTGGTGATCGAGGAGACGTAGAGCGAACCGCCGTCCTCGGAGACCCCGGCCGCCCGGGTCCCGCCGCGGGCGACGGCGACCGAGCCCAGCCGCACCGCGCCCTTGCCGAGCGGCCCCGGCACCTCGGTCGGCTGGACCGAGTCCTTCCCGCTGGACGTGAGCGCCATCATCCGGCCGTCCTCGCCGACGAAGTACGGGGTCTCGGCCTGCCCGGTGTCCTGGACCGCCTCGAAATCCGCCGCCTGCCCCTTCCCCAGCTGGCACACGACCTTGTTGTCGACGTCCTGGAGCTCCACCTGGTCGACCCGTACGGAGGGAAGGTCGCCGAGCGTGACGAGCAGCTGGGCCGCCAGCCGCCGGCACACCTCGCCGCCGAACCGGTCGGCCTTCACGTTGAGCGGCACCTTGAGCGTGGACTGGTCGTCCGAGGTCAGCGTGGTGACGCCCTTGCGCAGCTCCGTGCCGGACGGGAAGGGCGAGTCGACGGCCGGCCGCAGCCAGTGCGTGGGCCCCGCCAGGAGCGCCTTCACCGTCTGGGTCACCGGGTCCATCCGGGTGACGGGGTCCTGCCGCTGCCGGATGTACACGGGGTCGGCGACCAGGAGGTCCTCGCCGGACGCGAAGTAGTACCGGTTGACCGACCGGTAGTTCCGCAGGAAGTCGGCCTCACCGAGGACCAGGCCGGGCGGCAGGGCGTCGATGCGCCACCGCTTCTCCTTGCCGTCGGTCTCCTGCACGACGTGGATCGCCTCCGCGTACTCCACCGCGCTCTTCGGCTGGTACGCGTGCCGGGCGTCCACGGTCGCGATCGTCCGGCCGGATATCGGGTAGGCGCGGCCCTGGGTCCCCGGGTCCGCGTTGCGGTCGGCCGGCTGCCGGTCGGGCGCGGTGCTGAGCACGGTGATGCTCTGCTCCGGCTTCCAGTTCCTGGCGGCCTTCTGGGTCAGGTACTTGCGGGCGGTCGCGAAGCCGGGGTCGTCACTGGTCATGGCCTCCAGGAAACCGTCGACGATCTCGTCCGGGTCCGCGTTCTCCCGGGGCGCGACCGCGTAGACCCGCACCTGCGAGTCCCCGGGGTTGGCCCCCCGTACCGCCTGGACGTCACCGCTGTCGGGCATGGCCGCGCAGCCCGTCGCCAGGAGTCCGCCGCAGGCGGCCAGCACCAGCGTCCGTCCGCCCCGTCCCCGCCCCGCCCGCAGTCGCGCGTCAGCGCCCACCTGTGCCGTCCTCCCGCTCCGCGTTCCCCGCCGCGCCCGTGCCGTGGCCGTGCTCCGTCTCCGCCGCCGTCCGGGCCACCACCCGGGCCCCGCTGCCGGGCAGCGCCGCCGGGTCGACGGCCGCCCTCGGCGGTGCCGGGATCCTCGGCGGCACGGGGGTCAGCGGAGGCCGCCCCCCGGCCGGCTGGGCCGGCACCGACGCGGTCCGGCCGGCGGCCTGCTCCCGGTTGCGCCGGGAATCCTCGGGCTCCAGGGGTATCGGCGACCCCCGCAGCGGCTCGTCCGCCGTGCGCGGCAGCGTGAGCCGGAACTGCGAACCGCCGCCCGGCTCGCCCCACGCCTGGAGCCAGCCGCCGTGCAGCCGCGCGTCCTCGACGGCGATCGACAGGCCGAGGCCCGTACCGCCGGTGGTCCGCGCGCGGGCCGGGTCGGCCCGCCAGAACCGGTTGAAGACCCGGGTCGCCTCGCCCGGCTTCAGACCCACGCCGTAGTCGCGTACGGCGACGGCGACGGCCCCTCCGGCCGCGGCCAGCTTCACCACGACATCCTTGCCCTCGCCGTGCTCGACGGCGTTGACCACCAGGTTGCGCAGCACCCGCTCGACCCGGCGGGCGTCCGCCTCGGCCACGACGGGCTGCTCGTCGCCGACGACGACGATCCTGGTGCCCTTCCGCTCGGCCAGCGGCTCGGCGCCGCCGATGACCCGGCGCACCACCTGCCGCAGGTCGATCGGCTCGGCCTCCAGGGCCGCGGCGCCGGCGTCGAAGCGGCTGATCTCCAGCAGGTCGGCGAGGAGCGACTCGAAGCGGTCGAGCTGGTCGCCGAGGAGTTCCGCGGAGCGCGCGGTGACGGGATCGAAGTCGACCCGGGCCTCGTGGATGACGTCGGCCGCCATCCGGACGGTGGTCAGCGGCGTCCGCAGCTCGTGCGAGACGTCGGAGACGAACCGCCGCTGCATCCGCGACAGCTCCTCCAGCTGCTGGATCTTGAGCTGAAGGTTGGACGCCATCTTGTTGAACGCCTCGCCGAGGCGCGCGATGTCGTCCTCGCCGGTGACCTTCATCCGCTCCTGGAGCCGGCCGGCGGAGAGCCGCTCGGCGATCCCGGCGGCCATCCGCACGGGGGTCACCACCTGCCGCACCACGAACCAGGCGATCGCCCCGAGCAGCACCACCACGAAGAGTCCGGCGGTCGCCAGGGTGGTCTTGACCAGGGCGAGGGAGTCCTCCTCCTGGGTCAGCGGGAAGAGGTAGTACAGCTCGTACTGCTTGCCCTCGGCGTCGTTGAGCCGCTTGCCGATCACGAGCCCCGGCTCGGACTGCTTGTCGCTGGTGTAGTGGATGCGCCCGAACTTCTGGTACGGCACGTTGCCCTGCGCCACCTGCTGCCGCAGGTCGGCGGGGACGGACCGCGCGGGGTCGACCTCGCCGGAGGCGCGGGCGCCGCGGCTCGCGGTGTCGCTGGAGTCCAGCGAGAGCGCCACCACGTTGAACGCGTTCTGGCCACCGCTGGCGAGCTGCTCCACGAGCGTGGAGCGCCAGTTCACCGAGGATCCGGCCCGTACGCCGTCCTGCCCGGGCACGAAGGGCGTGGTCGCCGCCCGGTCCTGGGCGGCGGAGAACCCGCCCGCGGCCTGGATCTGGGCGGCCTTCTCCTTGGTGTCGAGCAGACCGTTGCGGACCTGCCCGATGACGACGAGGCCGAGGAGCAGGACCACGCCGAGGGACATCAGGAGGGTGCCGGCGACGACCCGCAGCTGGATGTTCCGCCGCCACAGCCGTATCGCCGGCAGCAGCGGCCGGCGGACCAGCCGGGCGACGATCCGGAAGACCCGTCCGCCCGGCGTCCCGTCCTGGAGAAGCCGTCCTCCGCGCGTCAGGCGGCCGGTACGCGAGCCCCCCCGTCCCGGTCCGGCAGCCCGCCCCGTACGGCCCCCGGGGTCCCGGGACTCCGGAGCAGCACTGCCCTTGCTCATATCAGCTCGGTCCCGCCTTGTAGCCGACTCCTCGGACGGTCACCACGATCTCCGGCCTCTCCGGGTCCTTCTCGACCTTCGAGCGGAGTCGCTGGACGTGCACGTTCACCAGCCGGGTGTCGGCCGCGTGCCGGTAGCCCCAGACCTGCTCCAGGAGCACCTCGCGGGTGAAGACCTGCCACGGCTTGCGCGCCAGCGCGACCAGCAGGTCGAACTCGAGCGGCGTGAGGGCGATCGACTGCCCGTCCCGCTTCACGGAATGCCCGGCCACGTCGATGACGAGGTCACCGATGGTGAGCTGCTCCGGCGCGGGCTCCTCGGAGCGCCGCAGCCGCGCCCGGATGCGGGCGACGAGCTCCTTCGGCTTGAACGGCTTGACGATGTAGTCGTCGGCCCCGGACTCCAGGCCCACGACGACGTCGACGGTGTCGCTCTTGGCCGTCAGCATCACGATGGGCACGCCTGACTCGGCCCTGATGAGCCGGCACACCTCGATGCCGTCCCGTCCGGGCAGCATGAGGTCCAGCAGCACCAGGTCCGGCTTGGCCTCCCGGAATGCGGCGAGAGCCTTGTCGCCGTCCGCGACGAACGACGGCTCGAACCCTTCACCCTTGAGCACGATCCCGAGCATCTCGGCCAGTGCGGTGTCGTCGTCGACGACGAGAACGCGTCCCTTCATATCGACATCATCCCATTTCCGTATCAGTCTCAAGGCGGCTGGTGAGATACCTCACTGACCTGCGACGACGTCTCGGACGGGCGCCTTGACTCCCTGTGTCCGCGCGTCCCGCCGCCAGTAACGACTGTCACCCCCGTGCCCCCGTGGTCGCCCAGAACCGTACCCCGCCGGGCGCCGAACGCCCACGTTCCGGAACAACCTTCGTACCCCGGTACGAGAAGGAGTTCCGCCCCGGGCCACGGCGGGGCCCCTCATGACACGATGGCAGCCGGCCCGCCGCCCGCCCGTGGACGGCCGCCGTGACCGAGCCGGTTCGCCGACCGGCACCGCGACCCAATCCGCCGAGGTGGACGACCGTGAACGACACTCCGGGCCGGAATACGCCCGGATCCGCCCCTTCCGACGGCCAGGACGGCCCCGCGATCCCCGGGCAGTCCTCCCCGACGGAGCCGAACGACTCCGCTCCCCAGTGGTCGAAGGACCAGCCGCCCGCCGGCCGGTGGTCCCCGCCGGCCCCCGGCCGCAACCGCCCGCCGGCTCCCGGCCGCGCCTGGGCGACGCCTCCCCCGCAGCGCGGCTGGGGCGGCCACGGCCCGGCGGTCCCGAAGCCGGGCGTGATCCCGCTCCGCCCGCTGGCCGTGGGCGAGATCCTCGAAGCCTCGGTCTCGACGCTCCGCCGCTACTGGCGGACGGTGCTGGCGGTCACGATCCCGGTGGCCGTGGTCACTCAGGTCGCCCTGATGTTCGTCCAGCGCTATCTGTCCGCCAAGGCCCCGGCCCTGCACGCGGACGCGACGCCGGCCGAGCAGCTGGAGGCGATCTCCGCCTATCTCCGTGCCTCCGTCAGCGAGCTGGGCCCGACGATGCTGGTTTCCGTGGCCGCCTCGGTCTTCACCAGCGCCCTGCTCACGGTGGTGGTCAGCCGGGCCGTCCTCGGCCGTCCGGTGACCCTCTCCGAGGCGTGGCGGGAAGCGAGCCCCCGTCTGCCCCAGCTGCTCGTGCTCTCCCTGGCGCTGCCGCTGGGCGCGGGGCTCCTCGCCTTCGTGGCGATGCTCCCCGGTCTGCTGCTCGGCGGCGCCGGCGGCGCGACGCTGGCGTTCCTCGGCGGTACGGCCGCGTTCCTCGCCGTCATCTGGCTGCTGATCCGCTTCAGCCTGGCCTCTCCGGCCCTGATGCTGGAGCGCCAGGGCGTCGTCGCGGCGCTGAAGCGCTCCGCGAAGCTGGTCACCGGTTCCTGGTGGCGCGTCTTCGGCATCACGGTGCTGGCCCAGCTCCTCATCACCGTCTTCACGATGGTCCTGACGATCCCGTTCACGGCGATCGCGTTCGCCGTCGACGGGGGCGCCCCGGCGTCCGGCCTGACCCTCACCTGGACCTATCTGATCGTGATGGCCGTCGGCGGAATCGTCAGCAGCGCCCTCACGTACCCGGTCGCGGCCGGCGTCACCGTCTTTCTCTACGTGGACCAGCGCATCCGCCGCGAGTCCCTCGACGTGGAACTCACCAAGGCCGCCGAGACCCCCGCGGAATCCCCCTCCCGGCACTGACGGGCCCCACCCCGCGAAACCCCCGACAGCTCCCGTCCTCGAGCCCTCAAGGCACCGAGGACGGGAGCTGTCCCCGTTCCGGCCGGTGTTCCTCTCCCCGCTCTCCTCCTGAGCCCCGCGTGTACGCACGTCCCGGGACCGCCCTGGACGGAGGCGGCAGCACCATCCGAAAGCACCCGCGAGAAGGCCCCCACCGGCCCCTCCACCGCCCCGCCGGCACCTCCCGGCACAAGGGGGGCACCCTCCGGGAGGGAACCCCCCAGAATCCCTCACAACCGTTCCCGCGAAAGTCCCGGTGAACGCAGAAAAGCCCCGCACCATGAGGTGCGGGGCTTTCCCACAATGATTGTTCGGCGGCGTCCTACTCTCCCACAGGGTCCC